>JBAXVM010000075.1:0-11885 GCA_037129105.1 bacterium | reverse complement strand
CACGCTCACCGCCTGCTCCTTCAGCCGCCTTGCCGCGATCTTGACGCAGCCATGTCCCTACCGTGAAGATCCATGAACGGCGCTTGCGACAGCATTGAAAACGCACTAGAGTAAACGCTTTTGGGCGATCCATGCACTCGCTAGACCGCCGGCCACACAACCGGCATATACGTTGCAACAAGAGAAAAGAGCTCTCATGAGCCAGCAAAAACCAGATTTCCTGTTCTCACCTGCTGCCCGTTGGATTTGGTCGGACGACACCGCCTGCGATGCCTGGCTCATGTTCCGCCGCTCCGTAGAGCTGCCTGTTGACGGCCGGGACGCGTGCCTGCGGATTACGGCATCCTTCAACTATCTGCTCTATATCAACGGCACGCTGGTCACGCGCGGACCTGCCCGCTCCTATGACTTTTGCAAAGCGTATGACACCGTGAACGTGCAGCCCTATCTACGCCCGGGCGCGGCGAATGTTCTGGCCGTGCTGGCATCATCGGCTGGCGCGGAATCGCCCCATACCTCCCCCCGCGTGATGGGGATTCTGGCGGAACTGAACTGGCTGGATGCCGCGGGCAAGCCACGCACCGTGGCGACAGACCGTCAGTGGAAAGTCCGGCGTCACGACGCCTTCAAGCGCGGGGCCGCTGGCCGAACCCTGTCCGAAGGGCTGCTCCTCGGCCACGAAGAGTGGTTCGATGCCCGCCAGGAACTGCCCGGTTGGACAAGCCCATGTTTTGACGATGCCAGCTGGGCACCCGCCGTTGAACTCGGGCCGGTTGGCATGGCGCCATGGACCACGCTGGAACCCAGCGGCACAGGTCTGCTCTCCGATGATCCCATGCTGCCGGTCTCCTTTGCAGCCATCGAGCTGGCGCGCCTCCCGCGTGGCTATCGCTTCCGGCTGAGTTCACCACCCCGGCTGCACACAGCCATCAAGATCTACGCCACGGAAGTCACCTGCGCGACTGCCGCCACCATCCGCCTGCACAACGCCTGGGATCCGGTCTATCTGAATGGCAAGCGGCTCACGCCCGATGCCAAAACAGGAACCTGCGCGTTCCCGGCAGGGACCAGCCTGCTGACGATCAAACAAGTCGGCTACTTTGCCATCGAGAAGGAACTGCTGCTGGAAACAGATGCCAAGCTGTCCTTCTCCTCCCGGCGAATCGTACCCGGCCCGACAGATGCCTGGGCGCTGTATGTCTTCCCCGATGCCTCCGTCAACTACCCCTGGCACGAGACGTCCGACACCATCGCGCAGCCAGCCGCGCTGGAAGAGATGCTGGCTGCCGCCAGCGTGGACCAGATCCCCGCTGCCATGCGCTCCGGTTTTACGCCCGCGCCCGTAGCGCCGAGCAGCGTGTATCAGGATATCCAGACGCAGACCTGCTACCGCGTGCGTGGCGGCATGATTGATCCGGCGATTCAGCAGGCGCAGCCCCGGCTGCCAACGGAAGACACGCTGACATCGCCCCTGCAAAATCCGCAGAATCTGCTGCATGCACACTCCGATGCCGCCCCCCTCGCCCCCACGCCGGACTTTGATGCGCACTTCATCGTGGACTTCGGCCGCGAGACCATCGGTTACTTTGAACTGACTGTGGACGCACCGGCCGGAACGATCATCGACACACAGGGGTTCGAGCTGATCAACCCCCACGGCATTGCCTGGATGGGGGTGTGTCACAACGGCTTCCGCTACGTCTGCCGCGAAGGGCAGCAGACCTTCACATCCCACATCCGGCGCGGCTTCCGCTATGTATCCGTCTCGGTTCGCGGATTTGACCGCCCGGTCAAATTCTACGCACTGCGCTGCCGCCGCACCGTCTATCCGGCCACTGAGATCGGCAGCTTCGAGTGCAGCGACTGGCAACTGAACCAGGCCTATCGCATGAGCCTCGACACGGCGTCCGTCTGCATGCTCGACACCTACGTGGACTGCCCGGGACATGAGCAGGCTTTCTGGGTCGGTGATGCACGCATCACGGCGCAGATCAACCAGCTCGCCTATGGCGGCTACGACCTGGATCAGCGCTGCATCCGGATCGTCGGCCGCTCCCTGACGCCGGCCTGGGTACAGGAGTACTTCCCGCAGGATGCGCGTTATACCAGCGGAAAGTATCTGCCGATTGCGGCGTTCCCGAATTATCCCGAGGGCGGCCTGCCCATGTGGCCGCTGCTCTGGGGTTTGCAATGCGGCGATCACTGGCGGCACAGCGGGAGCACGACCGACCTCCGGGAGAACTACGGCTATCTCGCCGAGATGATCCGCCGGTGCCGCCTGCTGACGAACGCACGCGGCCTGCTCGATATCCCCGGCGCGTGGAACCTGATCGAATGGGGCACCAACGATCTATCACCCTATGGCGAGGTGACTGCCAACAATGTCCTGCTCGTGGCCTGTCTGCGCGACGCCACCGCAATGGCAAGCGCTCTGGAACTGCCGGAGGAGGCCCAGGCGCATGCGGCAGAAGCGGAGCAGCGCCAAGCCGTAATCAATCAACTCTGCTGGAATGAAGCACGGCAGGCGTATGTGGACACGGTGCGCGACGACTGGGCCTACCAGCAATACCAGGCACTCTGCCGGGCGAAAGGGTGGCAAACTCTCCCATGGGAGAAGTATCACGGCTGCCTGCGTGTGAGTGAGCAAACCAATACGCTGGCCGCACTGTGTGATTGTGTGCCGGCGGAGCGCATGACCGCGGTCCGCAAAATTATTCGACGCGTCGAGCGCGGTCACTTTTCCGGCGGCTCACCGGCCGGCCGCACCTTGGGTCCGCCCTCGGAAAAAGAGGCGCCGGACGGGATTGTGGGGATTGGTTCGCCGTTCTTCCTCTTCTTCACGCTCGGTGCGCTCTTTCACATTGGCGAAGGGCGACTGGCGTTCGATGTGATGCGCCGCGAGTGGGGGAAGATGGCGGACATGGGATTCCGGACCTGCCCGGAGACATTCGGCTGGCCGCGCAGCGCCTCGCACGCCTGGAGCGCAGCGCCGGCCGTTTACCTGCCCACGCGCGTCCTGGGCCTCCGCCCGCTGGAACCCGGCTTCCGCAAATTCTGCGTTGACCCCTCCCCGGGAGATCTTGCATGGGCGCGCGGATCCGTGGCGACCCCGTACGGCCCCATCCACGCGAGTTGGAAGCGGAACGACCAGGGCAAACTCGAAATCACCTGCCACGCCCCGCCGGAGTGCCGACTGGTGGAAGGGAATCTCCCAGGCATGGCCCATGGCTAGCGCCTTCAAGATCCGCGCAGTACAGCGGGGGCTGCGCACCCGCTGATCCAAGGCGTCTCCTGCCGACAGGCCGCTAGGAACCTGTCGGACTTAGGCCCTGGATCGTTCCGGTGCCTTCTGCCGACAGGTTCCTAGTTGTGCAACCCGCGGATAGCGGGTGGAGTAAGTGTGCCGTTTATTTGCGGATGTCCAGTGCAGGTGGGTTGTCCAGCAGTTCTCATTATGGCGACGTCCCCCGCGACCTTGGGTCGCGGGAACGGGAGATGGGGGCGGAAAGGCGCGCCTTACCGCCCCCATCTCTGCCCCCTGCCGCACGAGACGGTGGGGCGGCCGCTCTGCGGGTGTCCACCGTGCGAGAAGCGTCTTTCGGACATGCTCCAATCCCGACAGGGCGCTACTCTGCGGGCTTTTGACCTTCGTGGCACACGCTATGCTGCTAATAGACTCAAGCATGGCCGCGCGCCGCGGGAAGTCCGAATCACACAAAGGTCGTCCAAGGCATGGAGGTTTCCATGAAAGTCATCCGCCCGAATTGCAGGGAGCACTTAACCGGCAAAGACGTGGATTTCATCGTTTCTGTACTGGCCGCCAGCGCCAAGGAAGCGGGCTTTCTGACTCAACTGCTAACCGACGACGAAAGCCGGGATCGGGTGCTGGACAACAACCGCCTGATCGATGCCATACAGGATCGTGCCGAACACCTCTCCATCTCCGGACAACTCTACTTTTACCTGCTGGTCCGGCATGCATTCCAGCATCTGGGTCTTGATGACCGTGCCGTGGCCGACTATGTGGCAGAACTGTTGGCGGAGTTTTCCGAAGCCCCCCATCTGGCCTGCCCGGTCTCGCTGCCCAACGCCTCACCCGAATGCGTGGTCGACATGCTGCTGGCCATGCAGGATCGTAACGCCGAAGAACGATTTGCCGTCAGCGCCCATATCGGCAACTACACGCTGTTCATGACCGGCCTCTACCCGGAAAGAATTGCCGCGCGCCGCCAGCACCATGGCGCACCCGGACTCAATTACTACGAAACCATGGGGTGCCGGAATTACGACCTGGCCAGCCGCTCACCCATGGCCGAGAAATATGGCGTTTCCGCAGTGTTTCAGGACCTGGCAAGCGCCTTCCATGAAGTGCGGATCGCCCTGAACCGCATGCACGAACAGTTTCTGTTCCACAGCTGCCCGGTCCCGGGCTAGGAGACTGTCGGACTTAGACCTTGGATCGCTCTGAAGCCTCTTGCCGACAGTCTCCTAGTTGGCAACCCGCGGATAGCGGGTTGCGAGAACTCAAAAACGACCAGATTGCCAGCTGCTAGTCAAAGGGAATCCCCCTCCAAGCACTGGACATCAGCAAATATACAACCAACTGCCAGAAAAAGCGCAGTCATTCTGCCTGTTTTGAGAGGTATCGCAACCCGCTATCCGCGGGTTGCATACATGGTCTTTTCCTGAAGCACCACATAAGCCGCGTTTTTAACCGCCAAGACGCCAAGTACGCCAAGTTTCCCAGACGTTGTCTCTCCGCAGGCGAAAACATCGAATTTGTTGGTCTTGGCGACCTTGGCGTCTTGGCGGTTGGACAAAATGTGAAGCTTCAGGAAAAGACCATGGATGCAAGTCCGCGCGGCTCAAAAAGATCGTTGCGACGGCTTCTGAAACGAACTACAGTTATGCCCTTTCGCATAAATCCCTTTAATTGATCGGAGAATTCGCCATGTCCTCTGCCGCCCTCTCGTCCCCTGTTCGTCTGTGGTATCGGATGCATGCTTGGGACTGGTATCACGCGCTGCCGCTGGGCAACGGTCGCCTCGGCGCCATGGTGCACGGCCGCGCGGCGCGCGAACGCATCCAGATCAACGAGGAGTCGCTGTGGGAAGGCACGCGCATCGACCGCAGCAATCCGCTGGCCGGGCAGGCGCTGCCAAAGATTCGCGCGCTGCTGTTCGCTGGCCGCAACCAGGAAGCCTATGATCTGGCGGAAAAATCCCTGCTTTCGCCGGAACGAAACCTCGACCCCTATCAGAGCGCCGGCGAACTGGTGATTGACTGGATCGGGGGCGCCGCCCGCCCCAGCCACGAAGCCAGCTTCTTCAACCCCGCTCCCGGCGGCCCCTGGTGGGAAGTGGTCTACGCGACACACGATTATGAGCGCGCGCTGGATCTCTCCACCGGCATCGCCACCACCGCGTTTCAGTATCGCGGTACGCGCCAGCAGCGCGAGCACTTCTGCTCCAAGCCCGATCAGCTGATCTGCACCCGGCTCGTCTTTGATCCCGGCAAGGGCGATGTGGACATCAACCTGCAGCGCGAGCAGGATGTGCTCTCGCGCGTCGCCAGTCCGGATGGGCACCTGCTGCTGACCGGCCGCCTGACCCGCGGCGGCATGCGCTTTGCCCTACTGCTGCATGCCCGCGTGACCGGCGGAAAGCTGATTGCCGACGAAGACTGCCTGCGCGTGCGCGGCGCCGAGACCATCGAGTTGCGTCTGGCTGTGGCCACCTCGTATGTGGCGCCCGGCGATCTTTCCGCCGATGCCGTCGGACGCTGCCGCACCGTCATGGCTGCCGCGGCAGGCAAAAGCTGGGACCAGTTGCGCAACGACCATGTCGCGGAGCATCGCCGGCTCTTTGACCGGGTCCGCCTGGAACTGCCCGCCTCGCCTGGCGATGCCTTGCCGACCGATGAACGCCTGGCGCGCGTGAAGAAAGGCGAGGAAGATCCCGGACTGGAGGCGCTCTATTTCAACTACGGACGGTATCTGATCATGAGCTCCAGCCGTCCGGGGTCGCTGCCAGCCAACCTGCAGGGGGTCTGGGCGCATCAGATGTTGACGCCGTGGGACAGCGACTATCACACCAACATCAACATGCAGATGAACTACTGGCTGACCGGGCCGACCAACCTGATCGAATGCCAGGAGCCGCTGTTCTACTGGATGAGCCTGATCGAGCCGTCCGGCCACGAAGCGGCCCGCAAGATCTACGACTGCGACGGCTGGGTGGCGCATCATGTCTGCGATGTGCACGGCTGCGTGGAGCCCATGGACGGCGCATGCGGCATCTGGCCGATGGGCTCGATCTGGCTGGCGACGCACTGCATGGAGCACTATCGCTTCAGCGGCGACCGGAAATTGCTGGCCGAAAAGCTCTGGCCGCTGATGCGCGGCGCCGCCACCTTTGCCTGCGACTTCCTGGTCGAGGCACCGGCTGGCACGCCCTGTGCAGGAAAGCTGGTGACCAGCCCCAGCCATTCGCCGGAGAATGTCTTTGTCGCGGCCGACGGCACGCACAGCATGTTCACCTACGGCGCCACCATGGATCTTTCGCTGATTGGGCAGCTGATTGACGACTGCCTGGAAGCCATGCCGCTGCTGCAACTGAGCGACCCGGCTTTTGCGGCGCGGTTGCGCAGCGTCAAGGAGCGACTGGCCCCGGTACAGGTCAGTCCGCGCCTGGGCATCGTGCAGGAGTGGATCGAGGACTACGAGGAGTGCGAGCCGGGGCATCGTCACATTTCGTCATTGATTGGCCTGCATCCGCTGAACCAAATTGCCCGTGAGCGCACCCCTGCGCTCTTTGCCGCTGCCCGCGCCACGGTGGAGCGCCGCCTGTCGCATGGCGGCGGACACACGGGGTGGAGCAAGGCCTGGCTCATCAACTTCCTGGCGCGGCTGGGAGATGGCGCGGGGGCACGGGGGCATATTCTGGGGCTGCTGCGCGAGAAGACGCTCACCAATCTCTTTGACGATCATCCGCCGTTCCAAATTGACGGCAATTTCGGTGCCACGGCCGGCATGGCGGAGATGCTGTTGCAGAGTCATGACAACTTCATTGACCTGCTGCCAGCTCTGCCGCCGGGGTGGACGCACGGCGCCGTGTCCGGGCTGCGCGCCCGTGGCGGCGTGACCGTGGACCTGCGCTGGCAGGACGGCAAACTGACGGCCGCCACCCTCACAGCCGACCAATCCGGCCCCCAGCGCATCCGCCTGCCGGGCGGCACCATCCGCGAGGTTACCCTAAAGGCAGGCGAGAAGACCGGCCTGCCTGTAGCCGGCGCGTAAGCACCAATCCGAAAACCCACTTCCAGCGCTGACGGCTCGCGAGGCCATACCCCTTCTTGGTGGATCGCGCCCTTCCGCCAATATGCGGGCGCGCGTCCTCGCGAGCCGGTTCTCTAGAATCGCAGCAGGCAGACAGCCAGTCTCACACTTCCGAAAGTGTGAGACTGGCGCACACTCTTTCCGGCCCTGCATTCGCCACATCGTATCCCAGCATGCAACCGGTCGGATCAGGGGCAACCGCCATCCGTGAACGATGGCGGGCGCATCCCTGTTTATGTTGCGCGCAACATAAACAGGGATGCGCCCAACGATGGCATTACAAAGCAAAAGCGATTGACGCATTCGGAGCGAGCTTCTATCGTGCACTCCACTCACAGAACAGGATTTTGCCGACGGCGCAGCCGAACATCCGAAAAGGAATCATCTTCATGAAGCGTATTTATGTATCTTGCTCCACGGGAAACGACGCGTGGTCAGGCACGTTGCCAGCGCCAAACGCAGAGCACTCCGACGGCCCCCTGCGGTCGTTAACCGCCGCGCAAACCGCGGTGCGGATGCTGAAGCGTGACCTGACCGAGCCGCAACCCATCGAAGTGATCCTCGCGGGGGGCTGTTACCCGATCGAACAAACCCTGCGCTTTACCACCGAGGACTCCGGCTATGGCTTTCGCGCGCATTTTGACGGACGCACCTGGCCGCTGACCTGGCGTGCGGCAGATGGAGAAACTGTAACGATCAGCGGCGGCCGAACCATCGCGGGCTGGAAACCAGCCAAATGTAACGGCCGGGCAGTCTGGCGCGCGGAGCTGCCATGGCTGGATTGCGAATCCCGCTTCTTCCGCCAGCTCTGGATCAACGGCACGCGCCGGCCACGCGCCTCGCTGCCAAAACAAGGGACCTTCCGCGTGGCCGCTTCGCCGGATGCATCCTTTGCCGACGGCGAAGCCTACCGCCGAGGCGCGCAAAGCTTCGGCTTTCGGCCGGGTGACCTGTCCGCCACATGGTCCAACATCACCTCGATTGACGTGCAGTTTCGCGGCCTGTGGCTGAACCCGCGGGTCCGCCTGCTGACCATTGACGATGCCACCTCCAGCGTGCGACTCGACCGCTATACACAGCTGCGCCTGGCCAACGCACCGGGCGATGGGCTGGACTATGTAGTCGAAAACGTGCTTGAAGCGCTGACCGAACCGGGCGAATGGTGCCTGGATCCGGCCGCCCGCTGCGTCTGGTACCTGCCACACCCGGGCGAAAAACCGGAGGCGATCGAAGCCATTGCCGGTGGCATCGAGCGCCTGGTTGACATGCAGGACGTCAAATTTCTGCGCTTCGAGAACCTCATCTTCGCTCACGCCGAGTGGAGCCCGGACCTGACCGAGGCGGTCGGCGATCAGCCGGCTTCGCAAGCGGCCGCAAAAGTTCCCGGCGCCGTGCGGGTGGGGAGCGGGTGTGAAGGCGTGACGTTCGAGAAGTGCCGCATTGCGCATGTCAGCAGCTATGGACTCGAGTGCACAGACGGAGCCGCAGAGGTGTCGTTCCGCAACGGAACCATCCACGATCTCGGCGCCGGCGGCGTTAAGATCTGGCACGGCTGCCGGCGCTGCGTGATTGAGCACGCCGAGATCTGCGACGGCGGGCATATCTGGCTGGCGGCCGTGGGCGTGCTCATCGGCCGGGCTTCCGGCAATACCGTGGCGCACTGCCACATCCACGACTTCTACTACACCGGGATCTCGGTCGGCTGGAACTGGGGGTATGCGGAGAGCGACGCCTACGGCAACGCGATCGAATGGAATCACATCCACGACCTGGGCAAAGGGCTGCTATCCGACATGGGCGGCGTCTATCTCCTCGGCAATGCCGCCGGCACGCGCGTGCGGCACAACCGCATCCACGACATCCGCAGCCTGCGCTATGGCGGCTGGGCCATGTACCCCGACGAGGGGAGCAGCGACCTGCTGATCGAAAACAACCTCTGCTACAACACCGACCGCGAGGTTTTCCATCAGCACTACGGACGGAACAACCGCATCCGCAACAACATCTTCGCCTACGGCGGCGAAGCGGTGCTGGCGTACACGCGCATGGAAGAGCACGTCGGCCTGATCTTCGAGCACAACATCATCGTGGCCCGCGGCACACCGATCGTAAAGCGCGTGGATAACGTGCGCTGGCGCGCAGACCGCACGCGTTTCGACCGCAACCTGTACTGGTGCGAGGACGGCGAAGTGCGCTTCGATGGCGAGAAGCAGTCCGCGTCCCTGAACTTTGCGACCTGGCAGCAACACACGGGCGAGCAAGGCGGACGCGTCGCAGACCCCGGGTTTGTGGCGCCACAGCAAGGCGATTTCCGCCTGCGCCCGGACTCCCCTGCCCTGCAGATCGGGTTTGTGCCGTTTGCGTGCGGACCGGCGGATTGACTATTCATGAGTCGGCCATCACGCCCGCACCCTATAACCAGCGGTCCCGCAGGTCCCGCTGCACCAGTTTGATGATACGCAGAATCGCAGACACGACCCGTCACACGTCCAACACACCATGAAGAATACCAACCTCGTCCACCCCGCACCTGCCACGGCCGACACCCCGGCCGCAGCCACACAACCGGGCGTCTGGAGTGTGATCGGTCCGCTGCTGCGCCCTTACCGCTGGTATCTCGCGCTGGCCACCACGCTGAACGCGCTGCACGGCTTCGCGATTGCGTTCCAGATCTTTGCTGCGGCATGGCTGGTGGACTGGGTGCTGCGCCATGAACAGGCGCCCTGGTTCCTGGGCCTGGTGATGCACGTGCTGCAACTGGAAGACTCCCTGCCGGCCAGGTTGGGCGTGCTGACCGTGACCTACTTCGTTGTATCGGTCTTCGGCCGCATGCTCACGTGGCATGTGGGCTACCGCTTCTTCACCTGGGTGCGAGAGCGGATTCTCACGGCCATGCGCGAACAGTTTTTCCGTCAGGTCAACCACCTTTGCCTGCGCTTCCACATCAAACGCTCCTCCGGCGAGCTGTTCAGCTACCTCTTCGGCTCGCCGCTGGCGCAGATCGTGCAGTTTTATCAGCATTGTTCCATGAACATCGCCGGCGCGATCATCACCGTGTTCTCAGCCGTCATGATCACCCTCGGCTGGGATTGGACGCTCACGGTGATCCTCGCGGTCATGGTGACGGTGAAGGTCGCGCTGATGGAACACTCCCGCCGCCGGAACCGTTCCATTCAGCGCGAGTTCCAGCAGATTGAAACCACGGTCTCGGGTTCAGTCGCCGACCTGCTGCGCGGCACGCGCGCGGTCAAGCTGCACGCCATGGAAGAGAGCGCCTCGCAGGAGTTCGATTCCCAGATCCGGATGATCTCCGCCAAGAGCTACGAGCGGGACGTGCGTTTCCACATCGAGTACATGAAGCAAGAGACGGCCGATTACCTGTTCTTTGCGTTCCTGATGGCCTGCTGCGCCTGGCGCCACATCGACGGCCACATCACGCTCGGACAGGTCACCGGGTTCATGCTCGCCTACTCCCAGCTTCAGGGGCCGCTGTCATCGATCAGCCAGGCCTTCATGCTCTTCGGCGGCGCGCAAACCTCGATCGAGCGCATTGGCGAGGTGATGCGCGCGGCCAGCACCACGCCGGATCCGGTCGGCGGGGAACTGGATGTGCCGCCAGCCGGGGAGCTGGAGTTGCGCGACGTGCACTTCGCGTACGAGCAGAAGATGGTACTCAACGGCATCGACATCCGCATCCCCTACGGGCAGCGCGTCGCACTGGTTGGCCCCTCCGGCAGCGGCAAGAGCACCATTGCCATGCTCCTGCTGCGCATGTACGACCCGGACCAGGGGTCTGTCCGGCTGGGTGGCGTGGACTTGCGGCATTGCATCGGCGCCGAAGTCCGCCGTCGCTTCGGCGTGGTGCCGCAGGACCCGTTCATCTTCCGCACCACCCTGCGGCAGAACCTGAAGGTGGCCCGTCCCGAGGCTGACGACGCCCTGCTGGAGCGCGCCTGCAAGCAGGCCAACGCCTGGGAGTTCATCCGGCAGCTGCCACAGGGGCTGGACACCAAGCTGGGCGAAGGCGGCGCCAATCTCTCCGGCGGCCAGCGCCAACGACTGGCCATTGCCCGCGCCATCCTCGCCGATGCCCCGTTCCTGCTGTTCGACGAAGCCACCAGCGCGCTCGATACGCTCAGCGAACAGCTTGTGCAGCAGACCATCGGGAAGATCTGTGCCGGCCGCACCGCCATCATCATTGCCCACCGGCTCGCGACCGTGAAGGACTGCGACCGCATCCTCGTGGTTCAGGACGGACGCATCGCACAGGACGGCACCTATGCCGAGCTGGCCGGCCAGCCCGGCCTGTTCCGCGACCTGGTCGCAGGTCAGCAGCTGCTGGCGTAACGTGATATTGGCCCGTCTGCGGCGTGAACGCACCGCGCCGATGCTGACGGCACGTCCCCGTGCCAGAAGCTTGCTTTTCCGGCTCCAATCACTGGACATCAGCAAAAATACAACCAACTGGCAGGGAAAGCGCAGTCATTCTGCCTGTTTTGAGAGGTATCGCAACCCGCTATCCGCGGGTTGCCAACTAGCAGCCTGGTCG
>JBAXVM010000074.1:0-11957 GCA_037129105.1 bacterium | reverse complement strand
GCCTGTCGGCAGAAGGTTTGTCCCCCCAGAAGGCTAAGTCCGACAGGCTGCTAGGGCGCTACCAGTTTCCGCTCCATGACGCGCAGGTGCTCCGGCGCAAGAACAAAAACCACATCGTGACCGCGCAACATGGCATAGCAACCGCCTTCGCCTGTTTTCCGCCCGATCAGCAGCACCTTGCGCAAGGCCTCCGCGGACAGAAGCTCCACCTGGATCTCCATCCTCGGCTCGGCGAGCCCGTAGCTATCCAGCTCGCGTGCCCCGGCGCCCAGCCGCTCGATGCGCGCAGCCGGCAGATTGGACAGCAAGGTCAGCCAGGCAGTCAGCACGTCATTGTCAACTCGCCGGCCCGCGAGATTTCCGGACACCTGCCACGCATCGCCGTCCGGCACACGCTCGACACTTTCGGTTTCCTTGCCGCGATGCACGGACACGCGACGCACCGCGGACGTGGCCACAGCCAGCACGATGCGATCGCGCAGCGCGTATGCGTTCATCGGCGCAAGCACCGCGGCCGGAAGATTGGTGGTTGCCACCACATAGCGCGTGTTGGCATTTGTGAAAACGACGTCCATGGTCTCGGCCGTCGTCCCCGGCGCCACGGCAAACCGATTCAGCCGTCCGGCCATGTCAAGCTCGACCACGCAAACCGGATTGGTCGGCAGGACGATTTGCGACACACCCACAGAGGGACGATCCAGCACCTGCTGCGCACGCAGCCGCAGCAGGCCAATCAGCAGCCGGCCGACCTGCTCCTGATCGGCCGCATCCTGCAAAGGTGAAACCAGCGACCAGCGGAGCTTCTCATCCCGGCGGCACTCAATCAGCTGGTCCGCAAACCGGAGTTGCACGCGCGAGATCTCGTCCACTTTTTCATGAAACAGCCGTCGGTCGCGCAAATCAGACGGGGTTACGCGCAGCCACGGCAGGACGGCATTACTCACGGCCACCACGCTCTGCTCATCCACGGTCAGCGCATAAACCCACCCCGGATGCTCATCCACTTCCCTGCCAAAGCGCAAGCGCATGCCTGCCGTGCCGCCGGATTCCCAGAATTGCACCTGTACGGCAGTCTCGGCATCCAGTCCATAACCGGCCAGGCGCGAGCGCAGGCTGCCTGAGGCCTGCACATGCGTGTTGGTGGAGGAGTCCGGCCAGACAAAGGACTCGATCCGCGCCTGACGCAAGCATGCGATAATTTGCTCCGCCACATCCGAATCAGCCGCCGCCGGCACGGGCTGCGTCATCTGCCAATCGCTGCTGCTGTGCACCAACTTGATGTATGGCTGACCGGGCCGCCGCAGTTCCATCGCCGTGACCGAACTGCCGGTATCGCGCAGCAGCGAACGCTCCCGCACGCGCTCCAGCGAGTCCGGCACGGCCTCGAGCACGGTGCGCGCAGCCACCAGCACTTGCGCGGATGAATCGAGGTAAAAATAGACCTCGCGCTTATCCGGCGTCCAGCGGCCGAAACCAAACTCGATCCGTCGGGAGGCTGTGCGTACAATCACGATTGTCTGCGCTGGAGACAGGCCAAAATCCTTCAGCTGCAACTCGCGCCGGCGCACTTCATCCAGCGAAATGCGCTCCCGCACGACGATGTCCGACAGCGCATCGAGCGTCCGCCGCACAGCCACCTGGTCGACTTCTGCAGCAAACGGCTCCACCTGCACCCAGCGGTTGCCCCGCTGCTGCAAATCCATGCGGAACGCCCCCTGCTCGACAATCAGCGACTCCACGTCGACCAGGCCGCGCGGGAACAAAAGCCCCGACGTATCCGCCGGATACCCGCTTCCGTCCGGATGCCATTGCTCCAGCGTCCAAAGCAGCAGGCCGCAAATAGCCACCGCAATGGCTGTTCCCGCTGTAGTCCGAAAACTTGGCACGTGACTGACTCCTAATCACAACATTCAAAAATGAAGGCTGGAAGCCGCACCGGGGTGCCGGCAATCCATTCTCCGGTTTCCGAGTTTTTGCCGGACAGGTTCGGCGCCTTCGCACTCACACCGTCACCCGCCGCACCAGCACGAGCATTCCGCCAATCAACAGCACCGCCACCGGTATGCCGCCGGCAGCCAGGACCGTAAAGAGCATCCAGCCGCTGCGATCCAATCCAGTCCAGAGCGCCGCATCCCCGCCTCCGGAGATGCCGGTTCCGGTTTCAATGCCGGTCAGCCAGTTGAGCGCATTGATAAATAAGTCGCGGTTCGCGCTGGATCGGGCGGCGAGTGTGCCGTTGGCGACAAAATCCCGCTCGCCCGCCACCACCAACCGCATGGACTGCAGCAAAATATCCGAACCCGCGCCGGCACCCCGTTCGACCGCGGCTGCCACCGCCACAGGTCCGGGCAAATCCACGCGCGGATCAAACAGTCGCGGCATCCCATCCGAGGCGCGCGCGCCCCATCCTTCGCTGCTGGTCAGGGCCAGCGCCGTAAAACGTGCGCGATCGGCGCCGGCAGCATCGGCGGCGGCAGACGGCAGAATGCAGCGGCTTCCGATAAAAACGGTGCCCGAATTCGTGAGGCTGCGCGTGATCGGATGATCCCCGTATCGCAGGATCAGCGTGTCATGCCCGGAAATCGTCTCACGGCTCACCGCCGTCCACGGCGTGATGCGCACACCCCAACGCTCCAGCGTGTCTTCCAGCCCCGAAGCGTGGGCGGAATGCACAAGGTACAGCAGGCGGCCGCCGCGCGTCATAAAGGCTTCGACCCAGGCCAATTCCTCGGACGACAATGTGCGCTGCGGCCCGACCACGACCAGCGCCTCGGCATCGGCCGGCACACACTTTGTCCGCCAGAGATCCAGCAGCCGAAGATCGTATCCTTCATGGCGGATCTCGCGTGCAATGGTGGTAAAACCGGTCAGCCCGTCATAGTCGGACGGATCCCCTTCCCCGTGCCCCATCAGCCAATAGACCACGGCCTGCTCTGAGCGGGCCAGGCGCGCAATGGCCGCGGCACACACCGTCTCGCCATGAAACACGCTCCGCGCCCCCTGGTTGGTGGCGATCAGCTCGGAGGCCGGCACCACGATGCGCCGCCCCTGCGCCTCAAACAGCACGGCATTTGGCGCGACGCCGGCGGCAGTCAGCGCCGTGGCCCGCACCAAATCGCGCCGCGGATCCACATAGCTGATCTCGATCGTCGCGCCACCGCCCTGCGACACCACCGCGCCAAACCCGCGCAAAAGCCGCCCTGTGGGCAGAAAGGCCGGGTGCTTCTGGTCGAGAAAACAGACCACGCGCAACTGTCCGCGGGCGTGAGACAGGATCTCCCGCGTCCGCGCGGAAACCGGCCGTGTAACCGCAAAGGCTTTCTCGCGCGTCACATTCAGGCGCAGCGCCAGCAGGTTCAGTAAAACGGTCAGGCCGATGGCCAAAAGAATTGCGGCCGCGATGTGCAGCCCCGCCAGCCAGCGTCCGCCGGCTGGCGGGGATGCATCCCGTTTGTTATCAGTATCCGCAGCAGGCATATCGCTACCTCGTCCCCAGGTCACGCGCTTCGAGCAGCCGCACGCAAATAAACAGCACGCACCAGGTAACGGAAAGGTAGAGCACCAGCGGCGCCAGCGCAAACAAGCCGGTCGCAGCATCCGCCACATCGCCCAGCGGTGGCCACTGCCAGAAGCTGTGCCGCATCCGCGGCACCCAGGCCAGCACCACCGCGTGGATCGCGTACGGCGCACCGATACACAGCACGGTCAACACGCCGGCTGCAGCCTGCTGGCGCGCCAGCAGCGAGGCAAACATGCCGATGGCGGTCCATGCCGCAGCCTGCAGAACCAGCAGCGCCGTGGCGGAAATCAGGCCCGCAAAGGAAAACTCGCCATCCAGCCGCGGCGCCACGTGACGCAGGACGAACACCTGCAGCAGCGCCAGAAGAATACCTGCCACGACCAGCGACAGCGCCGCAAAAAATTTACCGAGCACGATGTCCTGCGCACGCACCGGCGCCGTCAGCAGCGTTTCGATCGTCCCGGTCTGCCGCTCCTCCGCAAACAGCCGCATGGAGGCCACAACCGCCAGCGCCGGCAGCCAGGGCGCCATGGCCATGGCCCAAATGGTCTGGGCCGATGCAAAGCCGCCTTCATTGCGACGCAGCAGCTCCACGAACGACCATCCGGTCAACGCCAGAAACCCCGCCAACATGCCATAGCTCGAGAGGCCCAACAACGCCGACCGCAGATCGCGCCACCAGATTAGTTGCGCCGCGCCTTTCATGCACCCTCCCTGGCAACCGTCGCCGCAGCCGTGCCCTCGCGTCCCGCCACCAGATCCGCCAGGCGCGCTTCCATCGACGGAACGGCCACCGCGACCGAGCGCAGACGCCATCCCTGCCTGGCTATTTCCGTCACCACGGCATCGCGCACCCCGCCGGCTTGCGCCGTGCCCCACGAGACCTGCCACCAGCCATCCGGCTGTAGTTGAACAATCGCTTCGCCACCGCCGGGAAATAGCGCCGCAATCCGTTTCAGCGCCGACTCCGTCGCGCCGGAAACCTCCGCCACAAGCCGCACGCCGCTGTCACTAGCCTGCAACTCCGTACACGTCAGATCCGCCACCAGATGACCGGCGCGCAGCACCAAAAATCGCGTACAGAGCGCGCCGAGTTGTGACAGTGCATGACCGGTCACAAGCACCACCGCATGGCGCGCCGCGCGGGTCACGCCGGCTGCGATCTGCTCGCATTCGAGGGGGTCCACATTGGCAATGGGGTCGTCCAGAAGCAACAGGCGCGGATCGTGCAGCAGCGCGTCGGCCAGCGCCGTGCGCCGGCGACATCCCAGCGAAAGTTTACCGATCAGCCGGCCACGCAACTCAGCCAGCCCCAGTTGTCCAGCCAGCTCGCGGGCGCAGCGACGGGCCCTGCGAAAGGAGAGCCCCTTGAGACGGGCGCGGTAGAGCAGATACTCGCCCACCGTCATGTCGTCATAAAGCGGGCACCGTTCCGGCAGATACCCCATGTGACCCCGGTACTCCAGCGACTGCCGGAACGAATCCAGCCCGTTCAGCCGGATGACCCCGCGGGTGGGCTGCAGGTAGCACGCCGCCATCCGCAACAGCGTGGTTTTGCCAGCGCCATTGGGACCCAATATGCCGACAATGTCGCCGCGCGCAGCCTGAAAAGAAACCTGTTCCAGCGCGACACGGCACCCAAAGCAGCGCGTAACTTGCACAACTTCCAACATAATTTACAAAACAAAAACCGGTGGCATTATGTCCGAGACGCGCACCGCCGTCAATCCCACATGGGCGCAGCTGCGGTTCTAGCAGCCTGTCGGACTTAGCCTTCTGGGGCTACAAACCAACTGCCGATCAGGCTGCTAGAACCGCAGAATATCGAACAAGGAACGCTGATTGTTGAAGTTTGCCTATGGCGATCCTTTGTCTGCTCTCTATCCGCGGGCTTTCGTTCGACATTCGGAGTTCCTTGTTCGATATTCTGCGGTTCAGCAGCCTGGTCGGCACAAAATCCGTGCTGCTCAAGCGCCAAGTCCGACAGGTTGCTAGGGCGCCTCCAGGACACGATAGAAACGTGCGGGCACCTCATTGGGCACGCATTCGGTCCCCGGCGGACCCTCGTCCGTCCACTGCATCCGGTTAACCGGCGCTTCCACGCCCGGGTACACCGTTCGCCAAATGTTCGTCAGCGAATCAGTATATTGAATGTAATAGACCCGTCCGGGAACGGCAGGGTATTCGAGCTGGAAGGAATGCGCTGGATCCGGTGCGGTGCGGAGGCCTTGAATCGCATACGACGTGGCGCGGATATCCGGGTTTGGTACAACCAGGCCCAGCGAAGCCAGCACCGTGGCCGAAGGTTTCACACCGTGCCACACGGTGCGGTAGCGGAGCGTAAATGGCATGGACGCCTGCGGCGGAAGGCTGCCAGCCCAGAATATCACCGGATTGCCGCAACTGTCGCGGCCTGTGGCGTTATACAGGCTGCACCCGGGCGACAGGTTGGTCACGGTCAGCGTGACTGCCTGGGCGGCATAGGCCGGCGATGTATTCGAAACGATTACGACCTGCTCATACCGGCCCGTGCGCCGATTCAGCACGACCGGCCCCGCCAGTACACCGGGCGCAGGTACCACCGTGACGTCCAGCGTGGTATCGACCTGAAACCCGTTTGCGTCCGTCACGCGGATGACGATCCGTGCCGTGCCGGTGGCGCCGGACGTATAGCGCAGAATCAGATTCGTCCCCGAAATCACAGCCGATACCAGGTCTGTGTTGCTGTTGGACCAGATCATGTACGTCAGATTGGTGCCGTGAAAGAGCTTCGCCATGGGCACGACATCCGACGCGCCGGCGCTGGCAACCCCCTCGGCCTGCTCATGGAGCAGATACGGCGTATTCGCGCCAACCGGCACCACAATCGTATTCGAGTTTGTGCTGCTGCCGTGGCCATTGGCGGCACGCAACCGGAAATAATACGTTGTCCGGTCTGTTAATCCTGTCACGAGACCGGCCGTCGCATTGCCCAGTCCCCGATTCTGGTAACCACTCGCATAACCGGCAAACGTGCCGCTCGGCGACACGTCCAGCAGATAGTTTGTCGCACTTTCTGCGGCAGTCCAGCGTGCCGTAAACCGGTTGTCCGTGATCGCGACAGCCGAAAGCGCGACCGGCGGCGGCGGCACAGGCTGATAGACAAAACCGCTGCCCAGTCTGACCACGCCAAACCCGGCGGATTGCACAGTCACGTCCGCCTGGGTCGCAACCGGCGAGGCCCCCGTCAGTACGGTCACCTGATGCAGATCCTGTGTGAGGATCGTAGCCGGCACATCGCACAGCAAAACATGGGTGATGTCTGTGCCGTTGCCCAGCCAAAGGCCGGAAACCGTAACCCGCGTGCCGCCATACATGGTCCCGGCGGACGGCATCACGTTGGTGATCACGCCGATCACCGCGAAGGTGTTGGTGGCCACCACAGCGTTCCAATTGTCATCCCCAACCTGCTCGGCGCGCACACGCACGCGACCCGGACAGCTGAAGCTCAGATTGTCCGCATTGTGGATGGTTGCCGGACCTTCCATGACGGAAAAATCGACCGGCTGCGTCGAAGATGCCGTGGCGCAGAGCACCACCTTATCGGTAACGCTGTACACACCGGGCGTTATGAAACACAACGCCTGGTTCGCCTTGGCTACGGTCAGCGTAACCGTATACGCCTGCGGCGAATTCGTCGCGCCGGCAGATGACACCACGCAGGTGGCCTCATACGTACCCGCTGCAAGCCCGACCAGGCTGACCCTGTTGGTCAGCACGCCTGCGCCGCCCGCCGCCACTGTACCCGCGGCCGGCATGCTGCGCAGCCATCCCGCTGCGCCTGACCCGTAGACGATCGCGTTGGTGAACGTAAAACCGGTCAGGCCGGAATTGCTCAGGCCGACAAACTGCGCGGCCGGATCGACGCCGGCATAGGCAGCGGCATAGGCCAGGCGTTGTGTGTCTAATTGAATCACGCCGCTGGCACCAAAGCCCGCCAGGCACATCGTGAACGGTGAGTTGGTTCCGCTGTGCAGGAAAGTGACGACTGCATCCTGCTGTCCGGGCTGCGGCGAAAAAACCACGGCAAACGTAACGGCCGTATGCGCAGCGATAACCGCGGGAACCTCTGACATGACAAACGATGCCGCCCCCGCTCCCGACAGGGTGATGTTGCTGATGGATAATGCGTCGTCACAAGGCTGGATGATCTGGAATGTGTTGGTCCGCAGGCCCGTACCCATCCGCACCATGCCGAAGTCTGTACCGGACGGCAGCGCCGCGGCGCCGCCATTGCCAACCCCGGCGCCATTGGTGCCGGCAATGGAAAGAATGTAGGGATACTGGCGGTCAAAGGCCAAATCGTACCAGACAACCGGCTGGGACGGATCGTTGCTGCGGATCAGCACCGGCAGCCGGGTCCATCGCCGGTTAAACCGGGATGTGTCCACGGCGACCTGCAGGCTTTGGCTCGCTCCGGGCGCCACGGCATCCGCGACGGGCGAAAGGGTCGTGCCAGGCACTTCCTCGGGAGCCAGCGGCGCCACGCGAATGTTGTCCACATACCAGCCTTCCTTGTCGGTATTATCGTCCGAGCCATAATTAAATCGCAGGATCGCGGTCGTGCCGGCAAAGGCAGAAAGATCAAAGGACGCCTCATGCCAACCGTCGCCAGCTCCGGCAAAGCAGGGCGTTCCCTCCGGCCACGGTGAGGCATACCACCCGCTGATCGCGTGCGTGTAGGGTCCTGACAACTGGACAAAGGTCAGCCCGCCATTGGTCGAGATTTCCACCAGGGCACCATCCCAGCAGAACCCCGCCCGCGTGGAGTCGAGTTCCGAGTTGATCCAGTAGCTGAAAGCCAGCAACGCCCGGTTGCCAATCTGAATCGGCGGCGAAGTCATGGCCGCATGCAGACCATACCCCCGGGGAAAGAGGGACGAAACAATCGTCGCACGCAGGGCCGCGGGCGCCGAAAAACTGCGTGTCGTACTCCGGGTCCACGGAATCCCGCTGGCATTCAGATTCCAGTCCGCTGATGGCAGCGCGTCCGCATATTCGCCAAACCCGGCATAGGCCTGCCACGTCAGCGAGGCCGTGCCGCGATTGGAAATCGTCAGCCAATCGCCCACCAGGCAAGGGGGAACCGTGATGTAGGTGCGGGACACGGGCGCCCCAAGCACAATCACAGCATACTGCAGGCGCGTCGTATAGGTCGCGCTGTGCGCGGACAAGCCGTCCATGCCGACAGCCTGCACGGAGTAAACGAATTCAGCGCCGGACACCGCACTGCCGCCCAACACACCGACATACAAATTCGTGCCGGACGACACGCTTGTCAACGCGCCGGTCTGCAGAACACCCGCGTTGATTTGCCAGACGACCTGCGCCACAGCCAGCGGCGAGGTGTCCTCGATCGTCGCGTAAACGGAATATGGCGGCGGCACCGCCTGCACCGCCGGCAACGGCATCACCGTGATCACCGGCGGCAGCGGATGGCTTTCCGGATCCGTCGGATCGGTTTGAGCCAGATACTCGGCATAAAGCCCGGCGCCATCGGCATCCGTATCGACAGCTGCGCCAAAGTCCGTTGTACCGTAGTAATACAGCTCCCACCAGTCCGGAACAAGGTCCAGATCGGCATCCTGCGTTGCCGGCAGGTAGCGCGCCTCGGCGTCATGCAACTGGTTCATGACGATGCCCCCGACCTGGTTGGTGGCACGGCCGGTCAACGGCACACGTGCACCGTCCAGGCACCACCCCGCAAACATGAAATTAGTGCCGTGCCAGTTCATGCAACTGGCGGCCGTAAGCGTGCCGGTGGTAGTGCCCACGAGGCACCAGGTGTTGGTCTCAAAAATTCCGGCCGGCGCAGTACGCTGCCGGAGCACATACTCGTCCGTCCACTGCCAGGTCAGTGTGGACGACAGCTCCACCACAAAGTCCACCCCGTTGCTGTTGCCGGCAGCCGGCACGCTGCCGCTCCCCTGCCAGCCGACGCAACGCCGCGCCTGCGATTCGGACAGGATCTCGCGCAGGCTGGCGCTGGCGCAGACCCAATTGCCGGAGGCGATCTGACTGATGCCATACGGCGGCGTCACGTCGCCGCCGGGCTGCGGCCACCCCGCCACGGTCAGGGTAAACACGCTCGTCACGCGAAAGCTGTATTCCCCCGCCTGCGGCGCGGCTGCCGTCAGCCCGGCTCGCGAGGCCGCACGTATGCTGTAATAGATTATCTCCTCGCGCGGCACCGCCGGCAGAAAAGCCTCGTAGCAAGGTCCGGCGGTCTGGTCCATACGGGTGGTGTGAACCAGCTCCGGCGCCAGGCTGGTGCGCCAGATCAGCTGCGGAGAGTCGGGATCATAAATGCCGGCCGGACCCAGCGAGCAAGCCACCCGGTACGACGTCTGCGTCTCGAACTGATTCTGCAGCGGCACAAACGTGATGACCGGCGGAAGCGGCGAAATGCGCGCGCCGAACGGCAGCCCCGGATCGCCAAACAACGTCAGCTCATAGTAGCACCAGCGCATGGCGCCGCCATAATAGTTCACGGCATACCGGACATCTTCCTTGGACTTCTGGTTGGCCTCGCCCAGCAGATAGGATCGCCCGCTCAGCAGTTCATCCCAGAAGTAGCGGTGAAAATACTGTGACGGGCCGGCCGTGGAGTTGCCGACGCCCCAGCCGTCGCGCGTGTTCATGATCAGGGCTGCCGGGCCGTTGGAGGCTGTCACCAGCGTTTCCGCCAGGCAATCCGTCATGTCATCAAACCGGCCGGACTCACAGGCCTGAGAATAGGCCAAAAAATAACTGCTGTTTGTCAGGCCGCTGATGGCATAACGGTCGAGCGGGTTCCCCATGTTCAGCCGGAAACAATACCCCCAGTTGCCATGTCCAAGATGGTTGAAAACATGATAGTCCTGCTGGAAACGCCGGACGACCTCGGTGTTATTCCATGTGTATACGCTCGTGTCATAGAGACGATCGGAGATGTCAAAGCGGGCCGCGTTTGTCGCACTGCCGAACCCGGCCGTGGCATAGCCGTCATAGCTCCCGCCCAGGCGCAACTGCTCCATGGAGTCTGTCGCGTACTGGGAAACGCCGCCAAACCCAAGATATTCACCCACATGGCTGATCTTGCGCAGTTGTTCAGAAGTCGCAGTTTCATACGCCAGGGTCTTGCGCACCATGTTGGCGACCTCCGTGGCCGTATTCACCGGAAAACGGCCGACATAAACTTCCGCCACCAGGTCCACATCGCGGCCACCTTCGCCATCGCCAGGTTCACCGTAGACACCGTTGGCATTCGAATCGAACGTGCCGTCAAGACAGGCGTAGTACATATCCGAGGCAATCGAGTCGGACTTGACGCCCTGCACGTTGCCATACATCAGCCGCGTCGGAACACGCGCTGCCGTGCCGCCCAGCAGCACAAACCGCGTGCCCCAGTTCTGCTGCGCATCCTGGATGAACTGGCGGATGCGTGTCGGATTGTCCGTGGCACCATTCGGCCGAACACCCGTGTAGTTGGCGTAAATCCAGTCCGTGGTCACGTTCGTGGCGATGAGCCCGCCCCGGGTCCGCGCGGCACACAGTGCCTGAAAGTTGAACGGCGCCGGCGTCGCCAGCAGATCCGGCGAAGTGATCACGACGTAATCCACCCTGCCGGTGAAAGGCAGCGCACTGCCCGCCAGCGAGAGCACGGCAGCCTGCGACAGCCGTCCAGTCTTTTCAGCTCCCTGGCTGGCAGGCGGGGCGACAGTCCATCGCACCGTGACATCCATGCGTTGATTAACCAGCAAAAAATCCAGGGCTGGCACGTATTGCACAGGTGACAGCCGCACATTCACCACGCGCCGCGCTCCGCGATGCTCAATGGACCAGTTCGCAGGCCCGATCTCCGGATAGGGCGTATCGAGCGCGTAAACATCGGGATCCGGAACCGATGGTTCGCCAGGTTCGCCGGAATAGGAAGCCGCCGCGCGCCCATGCCGGACACGTCCGTTCAACGCCATCAGCGTGCTTTCCGCAGGGGTTACCAGACACTCAGATACCTGTGCCCCATCCGGCAAATCAACCACCACAACGGCCTCCGGCAAAACCGGCAACCCAGCTTGCTCAGCGGGAAATGCGTTGGTCAGCGAGATTTCAACCAGTCCGTCAACATCCTGCCGGATCTGCGGAAGAGCGAACCGGACCGCCACGGATGCTCCATCGGCTGCATAGCTATACGTAGCCGGCGCCGGCGCAAGCGCCGCTGCCGGAACGGGTAACGCGCCGGAGTAGACTGCCGCGACCGTACAGACAAACTGCCGTAAGGCGCGCGGCCGGATAATCACGTTCAGCCACATGCCTATATTGTATCGCACTTAAACGGTCATGCGCAATATGACAAGTCGGCTACCAGCGATTCCGAATAGGGGCTGCCCTCCGGCAGCCCCTATTCGGAATCGCTGTT
>JBAXVM010000073.1:0-11997 GCA_037129105.1 bacterium | reverse complement strand
CCGCGATGCGTGCTAAAGATGGGATCTTGCGGCCGCAGGTGCGCGCAGACGCCCGTGGCCACGGCCTCCTCGCCGATGTACGTATGGCAGGCACCATGAATCAGCCCGCGCTGATGCGCGCGCAGCAGTTGTTCCTCGGTCAAGCGGATCGTCAGCATGGTCCGGTAAAGGGCCAGGCCCTGCTCGCGATTGACGGTCCCTTCTGTGGTCATCTTCTTAGTCATGTTTCCATTCTCCCATACGATGCCAGTGCTCAGGGTACAGGTGGGCAGAGATCAGGGGTTCGTTTCCCTTATCGTAATCGTAATCATAATCATAATCTTGCTCCTTCTTTAACCATCCTTCGAAACGGGCGCATCTGCATATCATTGACCTTCACGGTAGGGACGGCTTTACGCCGTCCATTGTCTGGCATTTGCGGGTAGACGGCGTAAAGCCGTCTCTACCCAAATGCAGCGGCAAGTCAATGAATCGCAGATGCGCCCCTTCGAAACCAGATTACGATTAAGATTACGATCAGGATGCCGTGTCCTTTCCTGACACCTGAACCCTGACACCTCTTCTCTTTCTCCCTAAAAATCCCTCGAATATCCCGCCGTCCAGCCGCCATCCACGGTCATGACCGAGCCGGTGACATAGTCGTTCTCCGGCGCCACGAGGAACAGCGCGGCATTGGCGATATCCTTGGTGGCACCAAACCGATGGAGCGGAATGTGCGACAACATCGCATCCATCCGGGCCTTCATAATCGGATCCTTGCCGGTAAAGAGACCCTGGGGGCCCTCGATCGGAATCGAGCCGGGCGCGATGGCGTTGACCAGCACGCCGCGCTCCGCAAACTCCATGGCCATGGCCTTGGTAAGATTTATCACACCCGCCTTGGCAGCCACGAAGGCGCACTGCAAGCGCGCCGGCACCAGGCCAAAGACCGAGGCAATGTTCACGATCCGACCACCACCGCGTTCGAACAGCGCCGGAACCACCGTCTTGGTCACGCGATAGCAACCGGTCAAATCCGTGTTCACGATCCAGTCCCATTCTTCCTGGGGGAACTGCTCCAGCGTGACGCGGTGCTTCATCGTATTCACACCGGCATTGTTGATGAGGATGTCAATGCCGCCGAATGTCTCGCGCATCCAGCGCACACCGGCCTCAATGTCTTCCTGATTCGTCACATTCAGACGCCGCCCGGCGCACCCGGGCATGGCCGCAGCAGCCTGCTGCGCGCTCTCCGCCAGAATGTCCGTATACCCCACCCGCGCGCCGTTCGCAGCCAGCGTATCGGCAATGGCCTTGCCGATTCCGCGCGCCGCACCCGTCACCAGGGCCGTTTTACCTTTGAGGTCAACCTGCATCGTGTAGTCCTTTCTTGTGGCATGGCGCGTGTCTGGTGTTGCGTGGCGCGTGACGCGTGTCGGATGGCAAGGGACGCGCAGGAGCATGCCAACTTTGCTGCCCGCGACACCCGCCACGCGACACCCGACACGCGACACACCTCCCCTTGTTGCCAATCACTTTACCAAGCTACTATTTGTGCGTCTTGACCAATATGAGCCTTTTGTTTTATCCTTTTGTGCTCATGTCACAACCACATACCCCGATCGGCCTCACCACCACAACGCATGCGCCGCTGGCGCAGCCGGATGGCGTTTTCGGCGCCGTCGAGATTCATCAGCACACCGAAGTCGAACTCATCATTTATGAGCACGGCTCCACCAGCATGCTTTTTGGCGGGCGAAAGATGAAGATTCCTCCCGGCCGATTGACCGTCTTCTGGGGTGCCATGCCGCATCATGCGCTGGGCGCCGATCCCAAGACCCTGTCGCACGTGCTGCGCATTCCGATGCCGCTGGTGATGCAATGGAATCTTCCGGCCTGGCTGATCCAGCAGTTGGTCGACTTTCAGGTGCTGATGGATACGTCGAACCAGTTGCCGTGCTCCGACCTGGATCTGGTTAAGCACTGGATACGCTTGCTGCGCAACCCCTCCATTGAGTCGGAACGGATTGTCATGCTGGAGGCGGAAGCCCGCCTGCGTCGCATGGCCATGGACCGGCGCGCTTCGCCGGTCCTGGCGCCCCGCACCACCGGCGTTGCGCGGCTCGAACGCATGATCGATGTGATTGCGCGGCGCGGCTTGAGCCGCCTGCGAATCCCCGAAGTGGCGAAGGAAGCCGGGCTCACGCGCGCCTATGCCATGCGCCTGTTCCGCAAGAGCATGGGAATGACGATGCTGGAGTACATCACGCGGCAGCGCGTTTCGCATGCCCAGCGGCTCCTGGCCACCACGGACCGGGGCGTGCTCGACATCATGCAAGCCTGCGGGTTTGTCTCGCCCACACGCTTTTATGCCGTCTTCCGCCGCTTTGTCGGCGGCACCCCGAATCACTACCGACGCCGGTTTCTTGCGCCACGTTAAACCGTGGGGGCATAAGTCCGACAGGCTGCTAGTGTTTCACCACAACCGGAGCGCCCTTGGGCTGGCCGATGGCCTGCAGCAGTTCGCCAAACCAGGGCGCCGTGGTATCGAACGGTTTGCCGCCCTTAATACGGGCGAACTCAATGGCGCGCAGCCGACCGTTGCGATCCTCGTCCTCGCCCACCACGCCGCCCTTGCCCCGCAGCGCGCACGCGACAGCCTTATTCGCACACCGCTTGATCAGCTTGAGGTCCGCCGCATTGGCAGGCGCGGCGCGGCTGTAGTAACCGCTCTTCTGCACCAGCGTTTTTTCGGCCCCGAGCATGTCAGCAAACTGCTTGGCAAACCAGCCGCCCACGTTGACCTTATCCAGGCGCGGATGCCCAAACGCGTCACGGGGAACTTCCTCGCCCTTGGCCTCGAGCTCCCGAATGATGGTTTCTACACAGGCGCCCTCGGAAACAAAGATGTTTACGCAGTCATGCGCGTCCATGACCTTGCGCAGGCGCGCGGCCTCACCCGCCACATCCAGCGCCATTTCAGGAATATAAACGCCATGCACTTCCTTGCGCGCGCGGCTCAGTCCTATCGCCGGGACAAACTCCATGCCGTCGAGCAGTTTCCGGTATGCGGCCGCAGTGGCGGCCGTGAGCCAGCCGCAACTGCGCCCCATGACCTCGTGCACGATCAGCATGCGGGGGTTGGCGTTATGCTCAGCCACCACATTGGCAAAATAACGCGCTCCCTGCTCGGCCGCAGTCCAGGCGCCCAGACTCTGCTGGATCGGGAAGACGTCGTTGTCAATCGTCTTGGGCAACCCCACCACGGTCAGTTGATAGTTATTGTTCCGCAGAAACTTCGCCAGATCCGCAGCCGCCGTGTTGGTGTCGTCACCGCCAATGGTATGCAGCACATCCACCCCATCCCTGACCAACTGATCAGCGGCCACCTTCTGCGGATCCTCGCCTTCCTTCACAAGCCCGCGCTTCACGCAATCCTTGACGTTCGTGAGCTTGACGCGGCTGTTGCCAATCGGACTGCCGCCGTGGCAAAGCAGTGCCCGGGCATGGGCGCGAATTTCCGGCGTGACGGGCAGGCTGTCGCCCTTGAGCAATCCCATGTACCCGTTCACATAACAGATGATCTCCACCTCCGGCGCGACCTTGGTGTAGCGCTCGATTAAATAACCGATGGCGGAACTCAAACACGGGGCAAGTCCGCCAGCTGTCAAAATGCCGACTTTCTTCACGGTGACGCTCATGGATATCTCCTGATTGGCGCGGGTTTGGCTACAACAAAAGTGGAATAATGGGATAAATGCCCGCTCGTGGGCAAGTGGATTTCGCAAACCGCCTTGACGATCGCGCCAAATTAGTTCATGATACGAAATATTAACTCTATGAATAATCAGACCCTGAGCGAGCGCCCGGTGGGCCCGGAGCAGGCGGAGCAATTGGTACAGCTGCAAGATCACCTGATGCGCAGCTTTCTCTTTCAGAACCGGCATGTCCGCAAGCTGGATGCGCCGCTTCCCCCGCAAGAGGTGCGCGTGCTGTTTGCACTGGCCAGTTCCGGTGCCAGCCGCATGGGCGAACTGGCCCGCCACCTCGTCGTGTCGGTCAGCAGTCTCACCGCCATTGTGAACCGCCTCGTTGCGCGCGGGTTCGTCGCACGATGCCCATCCGGAAAAGATCGCCGCGTCGTTCTGGTCGACCTGACGCCCGAAGGGCGGCGCCGCCACGAGGAACGCCGTCTAGCCAGGCTGGGAATGGCCCGGGCCATGCTGGGCGCGCTGACGGCCACGGAGCAGCGCAGCTTCCTGAACCTCATGCGCAAGATTGTATCGCAGACCAGCCTGCTGCTGATATTCGTGGGGCTATCTGCCGGCTGCCAGTCCGTGCGCCAGGCGCGCGCCGTGCAGGATTCTGCCAGCATGCGCCCCGGCGAGCGCACGGTCTGCTGGAACGAACTGAGCACGGATCCCCGCGCCAAACTGCCGGTCCAGGAGGTCGTGCGGCTGGCCATCTCCAACAGTCCCGCCGTGTTTCAGGCGCGCGCCAATCTGGCCGTGGCCGAAAGCCAGTTGCAGGAAGCGCGCTCCGCCTACCTGCCGCAGGTGAACTTGTCTTCCAGCTACACGCGCTCGAAAAACTACAACCCCACCACCGAGGCCAGTCACTCCAGCCGCGCCGGCCTGTCGCTCGGTCAGGAACTGCTTTCCTTCGGCCGCCAGGAAGCTGCGCTCCGCCAGGCCCGCGCACAGTACGCGGCTGCCGCCGCACAGATACAAACGGCGGTCAACACCGCCGCCTACCAGGCGCGCCTGGCTTGCTACGACCTTCTGCAAGCCCAGGACTTGCTGCTGATTGCCAGCGAGAAGGTGCGTGAATTTACCGTGCACCTGGGCCAGGTACGCATCATGGCCGATCTGGGCACGCGCATCCGCTATGACATCACCAAAGCCGAGGTGGATCTCGGCACAGCCCGCCTGGAGGTGCTCACGGCCAGCAACACGCTGCTCACCGCATATGCTGCGCTTGGACGCGTACTCGGGCTGACCGAAGAGTTTAGCGGCGTCCTCGTCCCGCCACCGCCGGCGCCACCGCCAACAGACCCGAACGCACTCTTTCTTCTCGCGCGCCGGAACAACCCGGATCTGATGAGCCTGCAACACCAGTCTGCCGCCGCATCCGCCGCCGTGGATTACGCCGTGGCCGACCTGCGCCCCGACCTGTCATTCAACACCGGATTTTCCTGGAGCGGCGGGGCCTTCCCGCCCGGCCGGAACTGGTCGTTCGGCCCATCGCTCGACTGGAGCCTTTTCAACGGATGGCGTAAAACCAGCGCACTGGACGCGGCCGCCACACAGCTGCAGATCAGCCGCGCCCGAATTTCCGCGCGAGAGCAACAGCTTTTCATGGACCTGATCACCGCCCGAATCCAGTTTCAGACAGCTCGCGCCCAGACGGAACTCGCCGAAGTGATCGTGCGCTCGGCACGCGAAAGTCTCGATCTGGTATCGGAGCGCTATCGACTCGGACTGTCCACAGCCGTGGAGCTGACCGACGCGGAAGTGGCGCTGGCACAAACACGAACCCAGCAAGTACAGGCGCGCCGGGATGAATTGGCCGCCGTTGCCCTCATCCGATTTAATGTCGGCGAAGGCGAATAGGTTGTTGCGTGACGGGAGAGGGTGGAAGACGAAATGTTTTGCAGTAGCCATCCCATAACCACTTCAGGTGGCGGCAGCCGGGTGGCCCGGGCGCCACTCGGCCCTGAGCTAGTGGCCGAAGGGCGCCACGCACGGACAGGCACATGCTCCGCAACGGCCATGGCAACTGGCCCGTGCGCAAAGCGCCCGGACCACCCGGCGGTCCGTACGCACAGAAAACACAAGGGTCTCCCATGAAAACCTGGATCTTCATCTTCCTCTTTCTGGCGGCAGCGGGCGGCGGCGGCTGGTACGCGTGGCGCAAGTGGGGCCGGCAGGAAAAAGCCGCCACCTACCGCACCGTCAAGGTCGAACGCGGCGAGGTCCTGCAAATCGTGCGCGCCACGGGCATTGTCCAGCCGGTCAAGCTGGTGCAGGTCGGCACACAGGTAAACGGCATCGTGCAGAAACTGTACGTGGACTTCAACAGCCGCGTGAAGGCCGGCGACGTCGTCGCCCGGATCGACCCGTCCGTCTACCAGGCCAACCTTTCGCAAGGCGAAGCCAACCTCGCACGCAACCAGGCCGCTGTGGATGAAGCACGCGCCGGGCTGCTCAAGGCCACCAACGACCTGGCGCGCGCCACCGGACTTGCCACGAAGCAGCTGATTTCCAGCGCTGACCTCGACAGTGCGATCGCCAGTGCCGCATCCGCGAGCGCGCAGCTGAAGGTGGCCATCGCGCAGGTGCAGCAAACGGCCGCCGCACTGGACCTGGCCAGGGCCAATCTCAGCTACACGGTCATCACCGCGCCGGTGGACGGCATTGTCATTGCACGCAACGTGGATGAGGGGCAGACCGTGGTGACCAGCATGAGCGCGCAGACGCTGCTGACCATTGCCACAGATCTGCGCACCGTCCTGATCAGTGCCAGCGTGCCGGAAGCGGACATCGGGCCGGTGAGCCCGGGGCAGAAGGTGACATTTAACGTGGACGCCTACCCCACGACGTTTACCGGCACGGTAGACCAGATCCGCCTGGCAGCCAGCACCGTGCAGAATGTCGTCACGTATCCCGTCATGGTGCGCGCCGAGAACCCCGGCGAAAAGCTCTTCCCGGGTATGACCGCCAATATTTCCTGCGTCATCGCCGAGCGCACCAATGTGCTGCGGGTCGCAAATGCCGCGCTGCGCTTCAAGCCGGAAAACGCTGACGCGGCCGCCAAATCCGGCAAGTCCGGCAAATCCGACAAGCCCCCCGCCGTGGCCGGCAATTCCGGCACACCGCCCCGCAGCGGACGCGGCGGCGAGAAGAAACCCAAGCTGTATGTGCAACAGCCGGATGGCAGCCTGACGCCCCTGCGCATCACAACCGGCATCACCGATGGAACCTTCACCGAGGTTTCCGGCGACGATCTGAGTGAGGGACAGGAAGTCGTTGCCGGCCTGCTGAACAACGGCGCCAAGAGCGCCGTAGTCAACCCGTTCATGCCAACCCCGCCCACACCGCAAACGCGTCCGCCACGCATGTAGCCTGGAATTCGCATGCCTGATCAAGCCATGGTTGTGTCGCTCCGCGAAATCCGCAAGGTCTACCATTTAGGCGGCGAGGATATTGCCGCTGTGGACGGCGTGTCGCTGGACATCGCGAGCGGCGATTTTGTGGCCATCATGGGCGCATCCGGCTCCGGCAAGAGCACGCTGCTCAACATTCTCGGCTGCCTGGATCAGCCCACCTCCGGCGAGTACATCCTGGATGGCGAGAACGTGGCACGCTTTGACAAGAATCGCCTGGCGCGCGTGCGCAACCGGCGCATCGGCTTTGTGTTTCAGAATTTCAGCCTGCTGTCGCGCACCACAGCGCTGGAAAACGTCGAAATGCCCCTGTACTACGGGGTGCACCGACCGGCCGCCGAACGTCACCAGCGCTCCCGGCAACTGCTGCAGCGCGTAGGCCTTGGCGAACGGCTCCACCACACGCCCGGCCAGCTCTCCGGCGGTCAGATGCAGCGGGTGGCCATTGCCCGCGCGCTGGTCAGCGCGCCCTCCATCCTGCTGGCGGACGAGCCAACCGGCAACCTCGACAGCCGCTCCGGCGCCGAAATCATGACGCTCTTCCATGAATTGAACGCCGAAGGCATCACGCTGATCATGGTCACGCATGCCGAGGATATTGCCCGGCAGGCGAAGCGTACCATCCACATGCGGGACGGGAGGGTGGCATGAACCCGCTGCTCCTGCTACGCATGGCGCTGCGCGCCTTGTGGCGCGCCAAGGTGCGGTCGCTGCTCACCTCGCTGGGCATCATTGTCGGCATTGCCGCAGTCATCGCCATGAAGGGCATCGGTGACGGCGCCACCGTCATGATCCAGAACCAGATGAGCAGCCTGGGCGACAACCTGGTCATGATCTTCCCCGGCAGTCAGAATTCCGGCGGCGTGCGCGGTGGCATGGGCACGCAGCAAAACCTGATGGACGGCGACGCCACGGCCATCGCGCGCGAATGCGTGCATGTGCGGGCGGTCTGCCCCATCGTCATGGCCGGCGCGCAAACCATGTACGGCGCCAACAACTGGCGCACCATGGCGCAGGGCGTCACGCCCAGCTTTCAGGAGGTTCGTCGCTGGACCGTCACCGAAGGAACGTTCTTCACCGAAGCCGATCAGCGCAGCGGCGCCCGTGTTTGCGTACTGGGCGCCACGGTGGCCCAGAACCTCTTCGGCGACAGCATGGAACTCCCCGAGAACGCCTTCATCCGGATCCGCAATATCCCCTTCCGGGTGCTCGGCATTCTTTCAAAAAAGGGGACCGCCGCCTGGGGACAGGATCAGGACGACACCATCCTGATGCCGCTCACCACCTGCCGCCGCGTGCTGCAGCGCAATCCATTCGACAATGTCAACCAGGTCATGGTCAGCCTGGACAGCATGGACAACCTCGAGCTGGCGCGCCAGGAGATCACTGCCGTGCTGCGCGAACGTCACCATCTGGCCGTCAGCGCCGACGACGACTTCACCATCCGTGACATGACCGAAGTCACCAAGATGGTCTCGTCCGTGGCCAGCTCCATGAAGATCCTGCTCACCATCATTGCCTCGATCTCGCTGATTGTGGGCGGCATCGGCATCATGAACATCATGCTGGTGTCGGTAACGGAGCGTACGCGCGAAATCGGACTGCGCATGGCGGTCGGCGCGCGGCAGCGCGACATCCTGAACCAGTTCCTCGTCGAGGCGATCCTGCTCTCCGGCGTGGGCGGTGTGATCGGCATCGGCTTCGGGATCGGTGCCGCAAGGATTCTGGCGCACGCCAAGCAATGGCCGGTGCTGATCGATCCCTCCACCATCCTGCTGGCGCTCGGCGTGTCCGCCGGCATCGGCATCTTTTTCGGCTTCTATCCCGCCTGGCGCGCCTCGCGCCTGAACCCCATTGACGCGCTCCGGTACGAGTAATCGGATGCCGCGGTCCGCGGGTCGCGTGCCTGCATGCGCCCGGCGCGGCGTCCGGCGGTCAGCCGCCCACGGCAACCGGGCGACAGCAGATCACGCGCTGCGATCGCGGATCGGCCAGCAGCCGGAGCGGTTGCTCCGGCTCGAACACGTGGATGCACCCGGCCCATTTCTCGCTGCCCGGCGCGAAGTCTGTCAGATGGTTGGTTCCGCGCAGCACGGCGTCGCTGTCGAACTGGTTCCCTTCACGTCCGGGGAACAGGGCAAAATACAGCATGTTCATCTCGACCAGCTCATTGAAAAAGTGGGTGCAAAGGGAGATGTCGGGCGTCAGGGTCGCGTGCATGGTGGCCAATTCGCACAGCGCCGTAATGTGGTTGATCTCAGAAAACCGCACCGGCACCCCCAGCGACGGCGTGCTGGTGCCCCAGCGCCCGGGACCCACCAGCAGGGTCGTTCCGCCACGGCGACCGCAGGCGCGATTGACCTCGCCAATCGCACGCGCGACGGCATGCCGGTCACGATCGGACAGCGTCGAATAGACGGCCGGAATAATATACACCAGCCGGTCTACCGTCGCCACGCGTCCCATGCCCACCACTGCGCCGCACGCCAGCAGCAGCGCCCCCGCTTCGTCCGCCTTTTCGTAAGGCACATCCACTTCGCTGGTGCCCTGAACTTTGAGCGGACGACACTGCAGCAGGTTGATGCGATATTCGGTGGGCGTGATGAAGTTGGCGGCAAACTCGATGTCCACCGGATGCCCGTAGGCCAGGGCCAGCGCCTGAATCGCCTGGCGCATGTCCTCGACAAAGCGCGTTTCCGCCAGGAGGCGGTCAAAGGTCAGAATCCAGGACTCCGCACCACCGGCGGCATGCGGATCAACCGAGGCAAAAACAGATACCGGCACGTCGGTGGCCTGATGCATGAGGTCGGCAAACTCCCCGGTGACCAGGCGTCCGGCATCGAGGTCAATGTAGTCCACGTGCCGCTGCGAATGCCGGCTGATCTCCTCGAATCCCGACTCCGGGCGCCGGGACGGTGCATTGAGTGCCACCACACGCGTGTAGTCGTCGTCCACCCGGTCCACCGCGCGCGTGCCCAATCCGTAGACCAGGCGGATGACACCGGCCGCCGGATCCACGGTCGGGCTCCATTGAAAGGGGTTGAAGGAGAATCCGACGCCGGCCAGGTGTGGATAGAAACTGCGCCCGTGCATGGCGCCGGAGACGCGCATCACCAGCAACGCCATCTGCTCGTCGCGATCCAGCAGCCCGTGCCGCGCGCGGTAGCTCAGCGCCTCGGTGCTCATGGTGCTGGCATAGACCGTCTTGATTGCGGCCACAAAAGCCGCCAGCCGCTGCTCCCGCGGCCCCTGATTGGCGCAGAACACGCTTTCGTATTTGCCGGCAAAGGCGTTGCCGTAGTTGTCCTCCAGCAGCGAACTGGAGCGCACAATCACGGGATACTGCCCGAAATAATCGAGCAGATCCTCGAACTGGCGCATGATGTAATCGGGGAACTCCCCTTTTTGAATGAGCGCGCAGGCTTCCTCGGCATCCTGCAGAAAAGTTTCGGGATCGCGCTGTTTCTCCCGCAGGCGCCAGATCTTGTTGCGCACAAGATAGGTATAGAACACATCGGACCCGATATAAAACGAATCGTGCGGCTCCAGCAGCGTGTCAGCCCCAGACCATCCGGTCGCCAGGATCCGGCGGGCCACCAGCATGCCGACCGTCTTGCCGCCGATCAGACCGCTGCCGATCAGGCGCTTGCGGATGTCGAGCAGGTCCTCCATGCGCAGATGCTGCTCGACCAGCGCCACCATGGCCGGATCGCGCGTGACCAGCGCTCGCACGATCTGATGCCGCACCTCCGCCTCCTGCTCCGGCGTATACCAGACCGTGCCGCGCAGGGAGACGATCTCCTCGGCGCGGAGAAAGGCCCGCTCCCCCTGTTCATCCGTCGTGGCCCACGGCGAGCCGCCAACCGCCAGGACCTGCGCCGTTACGGCGCTCGAGGTTACCCGTTCGAACGTGCCGTCCGGGCGCCAGGCATGCAGCATGTGAATGGTGGGCGTGTAGCGGAATTGTGTCTTGATCGCGCGGACGTGCAGTACGCTCTGAAAACGAAACACGTCGAGGAACAGCTGGGTCGTGTCGAGAATCGGTGCCGTGGCCTGACGCGAATGCCGGTGACGCAACAGGCCGAAGAAGGCGATGGTATCCAGCTCAAACAGATACGGGCAGGTGAGCATAAAAAAATTGCCGAGCATGGCGTCCGAGTACCAGTCCACCGCCAGATCGGTCAGACAGTCGAACACGTAGTAGGCGCCAAGGCCGGCTTCGCCAATCACCTGGTGAATCCGGTGGATAAAGTTCTCGAAGCCATCCTCCGGGTCCAGCACGTAGGTCTCCACGCCCGCAGCCGCATCCAGCAGCGGCGCATGGCGGGCAAACCGGAAATACACCAGCCGGCGCCCGTCGCGCCGTGCCGCCTGCACATACGGGGTGACAAAAGCCTGGTAGTCCTCGATGCGCTCCACATGCCAGACAATGTTATCGCCTGCCAGAATCCGATTCAGCGCTTCGTCCAGCGATGGCAAACCTGTGGTATGAACTGTGGTTGATTCCGTCATGTCAAATTCCTAGTGTGTGTAACGCCCGGTTGAGGCATGCATGACATGGTAGCATAAAACGCCCCTCGCTTCGCAAATCCGGAAATGAGGTAGCGGGTCGGAGACTCTGAATATCGGGCCCAGGTGGCCCGCGAGCCACCGTTCAAACAGTAACGCATGAGAAGCTTGGCGGTGCTGTACAGCGGGGGCTGCGCACCCGCTGTCGTGTAACCAGACCCCCCACGCATGGTCTTTTCCTGAAGCGCCACTTTGGCGGCTTCCACCACGAAGCCGCCGCGCGACAGAACCGCGAGGAAACACAGGGATAACTTGAAAAACGCCTCAGAGTTTGCCGGTCATTG
>JBAXVM010000072.1:0-12187 GCA_037129105.1 bacterium | reverse complement strand
CGCGACTGCGCTCCCCCTGTCAACCCCTGCTATTTACGGGCGTATTCCAGCAGAACCCGGCAATAGTGCCTGTTTTTACGGGTGTTTTTTGCTATTTCCTGGCCGTTTGTAGTGACGCCGTCAGGTGTTTTGGCGCCACGATGAGAACGGCCATGGTCTTTTCCTGAAGCGCCATTTTGGCGGCTTCCACCACGAAGATTCGAAGAACACGAAGGTTCCCGTAATCGGACGCTGGGAATGACCGAAATTGTCGAATTTGTTGAACTTCGTGCTCTTCGTGTCCTTCGTGGTGAGAATTCCCGACAGTTTCAGGAAAAGACCATGAGAACGGTCACGATCTGCATACTCGCGCGGGACGCCGGCCGGCGGAACTGCTATGCTATGTCCCAACACCCCGCAACCGGTCGCAACCAAATCCGCCATGGCTCTCACATCCCTCCACCAGACTCCCTCCATGCGACCTGAGTTGCTGGCACCGGCCGGAGACTTCGACGCCGCCTGCGCTGCCCTTCAATATGGCGCAGATGCCGTCTATACCGGGCTGGCCAACTTCTCGGCCCGCGCCGAGGCCACCAACCTCTCGACGGAGGAACTGCGCCGCCTGCTGGCGTACGCCCATGCGCTGCCGCGTCGCCGCCGCGTCTATGTCACGCTCAACACGCTGATCCCGGAACACGATCTGTCCGGCGTAATTGCGACGCTGGAGGAGATCGATGACGCCGGCGCAGATGCCGTCATCGTGCAGGACCTGGGTGTTGCGCGCATTGCCCGCCGCTGCTTTCCCGGCCTGCGGCTGCACGCCAGCACACAACTCGCTGTGCATAACCTTGCCGGCGTCCGGGCACTCGCCGGGCTGGGCTTCCGGCGCGTGGTGCTGGCGCGCGAACTCGCGGTGGCCGAAGCCGCTGACATCGCCCGTGCGGCGGCACTCGAAATCGAGATTTTTGTGCATGGCGCTCTCTGCTATTCCTACAGTGGTCTCTGCCTGCTCTCCTCCCACCAGACTGGCCGCAGCGGCAACCGCGGCCGCTGTGCCTATTGCTGTCGCGAACCGCTCACACCTGCCACAATGGAAGACAGCCGCACCCCTGCGGCCCGAACCTTCCCGTTCTCCATGCGCGATCTGGCGCTGGCGCCGCTCCTGCCGGAGGTGGCCACATCCGGCGTGGCCAGCCTGAAGATCGAAGGGCGCATGAAGAACGCCTGCTACGTCGCCTGCGTCACCGACTACTACCGGCGCAAGCTCGACGGCACGCTCCCGCCGGAAGCAGAAGCCGCGCTGGTCCAGGACCTGCAGACGATCTTCAGCCGCCCATGGACGCAGCTCCATGCCGCCGGTCGCGACACACCCGCCGCGGAGGTGATTGACGCCACGGCAGTCGGTCACCGCGGCGCAGCCATCGGCGACGTGCTGGCCGTTACACGCGATTCACGCCGCGGACACTGGCTGCGCTTTTCCACGCGCCGCACACTTGAGAAGCACGACGGCTTGCAAATTGATCTGTCGTGCGGCGGCAAGCCGTTCGGGTTCGCCGTCGATGAATTGCGCCGCGCCGGAGCCAGCCGGCAGGAAATCAGCCTGCCCGCCGGCACGGTGGTCGAAGTGCGTCTGCCCGAAGAGGCATTACCGGATATCCTGCCGGGCGCCACGGTCTTCTGCTCGGCGTCGCAGGCGGTGCGCCGACGCTACCAGATCCAACGGCCGAGACCCGTCGATTGCCGGCTCACGCGGCCGGTACGCGTGCATGCCCGGCTGCAGCCGGAGGGGCTCACGCTCACCGCCACGACCCACGACGCCACCCCGCACACATGCGCGGACCCAAATCCCGGCGGTCGCGATGTGCCTGCCCACGGCGCAAATCGCGCGGTGTCCGCAACCATCACCGCACCGCTGAGGCTAACACCGGCACGCCAGTCCGGACAGACCGTTCCCGCGATTCAACGCGCACTGGACCGATCCGGTGACACCCCGTGGCAGGTGACGGCCATCACGGTGGACGACCCGCTCGACCTTTTCGCGCCCGCCTCCCTGCTGAACGACGCGCGCCGCCAGCTGTTCGAGGCGCTGACCGCACAGCATGAGGCGGCGCGGCAAACCCGGCGCGACGAGGCCGGCCGGCGCCACACGCTCACCGCCGCGCCTTCTTTGTGCGCGCTGCCGCGCTGGACAGCCAAGGTTGATCTCGCAGGGCCGGCGCAGCCCGCGCTGGCCACCGCAGATGAAGTCATCCTGCACCTTGGGCATCTGCCTCCGGCAGACGCCCGCCTGCGCTTGGACGCCTGGCTGAAGCACATGCCGCGCACGCGCCTGCGGCTCGCGCTGCCGCTGCTCACACGGCAGCACGAAGCCGAGTTGCTGCGCGCAACGGTGAGCAACCTGCTGGCCGACGGCTGGCATCAATGGGAGTGCGCGGACCTGGGCGGATGGCAGGTACTGCGCGAGACCGCCCAAGAACCGCTGGACCTGACCGCGGACTGGTCCTTCTATGCCCTGAATTCTGCGGCCCGCGAACTGCTGGCCGAGTTGGGCATCACACGCGCCGTGGCTTCACCGGAAGATACCGGCGAGAACATCGCGGCGCTCGCCACCGGCGGCCGACCGGAAATTGAAGCCCTCGCCTGGCAGCAGACGCCTCTTTTCATCTCCGAAACCCCCCCGCTGGTCAACAGCGCATCGCCCCCGCCATGGACCCATATCAACCGCCGCGGCACCCGACTCATCACACACCGCGTGGACAACCGCTGGGTGACCATTGCCGAAACGCCTTTCGGCCTGGCTGGACAGCTGCCCGCACTGCAGCGTCAGGGCGTCCGATGGTTTCGGGCCGACTTCCTCTGGTCTCTGCCCGACGCCATGGATATCCCGGCCTGCTGGAACGCCCTGCAAGCCGGCCACCTCCCGCAACCCCTGCATACCGCAAACTTTCTGCGCTAGGAACCTGTCGGACTTAAGCCTTGGATCGATCCGGTGCCTTCTGCCGACAGGTTCCTAGTTAGGGAAACCCGCCGTAAACGGTTGGTGAATGGCACCAAAACAAGAAATTTGGCTGTTTTGCCGGGTCTTTGGCTACAACTTGCGCGTAGATTTTGCTTATGGCGGCGGGTTTCCTAGAACTAGCAGCCTGCTCGGCAGAAGGTTTGTGCCCCCGGAAGATTCACGTAATCGGACGCTGGAAAGAACCGAAACTGCCGGATTTGTTGAACTTCACGGTAGGGACGGCTTTACGCCGTCCATTGTCTGGCATTTGCGTGTAGACGGCATAAAGCCGTCTCTACCCAAATGCTGCGGCAAGTCAACAAAGCGCAGATGCGCGCCCGTGCCGCTTTCCCGCATTCTCCTGCTTGACGCGAGCCCGGTTTCCGTTCACACTATTTTGCATGGAACCAGTGGACAGATGCCCTGTAATCACCCTCCTGTCCCGCAGCGAAGTCTTGTATAACATCCCGGGCGAGGACAAGATCGACATCTTGTCTGCGATCGTGGAGCGGCTGACGCTGCCGGACGGGGTGGATCGTGACCGGGTGATCGAAGAAGTCCTGCGCCGCGAAAACATTGCCTCGACGGCTATCGGCCAGGGCATCGCGATCCCCCATCCGCAAAGCGCGGCGTCGCTGCAGATGCCCGAATCGGTGCTGGCGCTCGCCTTCCTGGAACATCCGGTGGACTTCGGCGCACCGGATGACCTTCCCGTGCAGGCGATTTTCATCATTCTGAGCCGCGACCCCGGCCAGCACCTGCGCCTGCTGGCACATCTGAGCCGGATCCTGCAGAAGGCCGAAGTCATTGACGCACTGGCACGCCAGCTGCCCGCAACTGAAATTCTGGCCGTCTTGCGGCGCGTAGAAACAGACCTGCACGACCGCTACGCCGCCACCGCAGCACGCTAGGAACCTGTCGGCAGAAGGCACCGGAATGATCCAGAGCCTACGTCCGACAGGTTCCTAGTGCAACCCGCCGAAAGCGGGTTGCGAGAACTCAAAAAACCACCAGATTGCCAGCTGCTAGTCGAAGGGAATCCCCCTCCAAGCACTGGACATCAGCAAATATACAACCTACTGGCAAGAAAAGCGCAGTCATTTTGCCTGTTTTATGAGGTATCGCAACCCGCTATCCGCGGGTTGCCAACTAGCAGCCTGGTCGGCAGACGGTTGGTACTTCCAGAAGGCTAAGCCCGACAGGCTGCTAGTGCGCCTCGGGATACGCGTCGAAGAAGCGATAGAGCGTGGCGCGGGCGACGCCGAGCGTACGAGCTGCATCGCGCCGATTTCCCCCGCACTGCGCGAGCGCGTCGCGCACACGTTCCTGCGTCAGCGGCGCACGCACGGCTGTCCGCCGTGACACCGCAGCCACCGCCCGCCCGGTCGCAGCAGATCCATCCGTCTGCGACCGAGGGGGAAAATGCTCGGGCCGAATATCCGCGCCATGACACTTCACCAGCGCAAATTGGAGCCAGTTCTGCAATTCGCGCACGTTGCCCGGCCAATTATAGGACAGCAGTGCATCAAGCGCTTCCGCCGTGACGCGCACCGGCGTCGCACGCCCCATCTCTGACACAAACCGCGCCAGCAGATGATCCACCAGCAGCGGTATGTCCGCCATCCGTTCGCGCAGCGGCGGGATCCAGATCGGCACGACATTCAGGCGATAAAACAGATCCTCGCGAAAACGCGCGGCCGCGATCTCCTTCCGCAGGTCGCGATGCGTGGCGCTAATCACGCGCACATCCACTTTAATCGCGCTTTCGCTGCCGACACGCTGCATCACACCCTCCTGCAGCACACGCAGCAAGCGCACCTGCATAGCCGGCGTGATGTCGCCAATTTCGTCCAGGAAGATCGTGCCGCCATCCGCCAGCTCAAATCGCCCCTTCTTGTCGCGAATTGCACCGGTAAATGCACCGCGCACATGCCCGAACAGTTCGCTTTCCAACAGGCCCTCCGGCAGCGCGCCGCAGTTGACGGCGATAAACGGCTTGCTGGAGCGCGGCCCCTCGTTGTGAATCGCCGCGGCCACCAGTTCCTTGCCGGTGCCGCTCTCACCGCGGATCAAGATCGGCGCCGCACTGTCCGCCACATCACGAATCAGGTCAAAGACCTCCTGCATCTTGCCGTCCCGGCCCACGATCCCCGCGAACGACTGCATCTCGCCCACGCGCCGCGCCAGCGCGAACTCGCGGGTGACGTCGTGAAACACAACCACCAACCCTACCCACCGGCCGGCCGCCTCGCGCAGCGGGCGGATGCACGCATCCACCGTGCGCGACTCGCCATCGGTCGTTGTAATAGCGATCTGCTCACGCCGCTCCTCGAACTCCGGCTCGCTGCAGACGCCCTGCGCCAGCACGCACTTGCCACCGCAGAAGCCGCACCCGAAAACCTGGTGGCATTCGCAGCCGACCACGTCCTGGCGGCGCCGCCCGGTAATGACCTCGGCGGCGCGGTTGAACAGTACAATCCGGCGCTGCATGTCGTGCACCAGCACGCCATCGGAAATGCTATCCAGGATCATGTCGCTGCTGGCGCGCACCCCAATGATCGCCTGCAGGCTCCCCTGCTCAAAGAAATCAGCCACCTGGCGCCGGATGGTTTCCAGGAGATTTCGATACTCGTCGCGCCGCGTCCCGGGGTCCTGGCTGAAGCACGCGGGATCCGGCAGCACCCACTGCACCACCGAGGGGTGTCCGGGCAGCAGCGGCAGCTGTGCCGCGGCCTGCGGACAGACCACTACGACAATATCGTATTCCTGCCGCAGGATCTCCGATAGCGGAACACACAGCTCGCCGCCGGACTGCAGGCCGCCCTCCGCCATGACTTCTTCCGCCAGCGGATCCATTTGCACCGGCTCAACCATGGCCGAAGTCACGCGAATGCCGGGCACCGCGCGCGCGCGCGCAATGGCACCCGCCATGCGGCAGCGGCAGCTGCCTCGATAACCCAGGAATAGCAGGCGCGTGTTCATGTTCGGAATTACTTCTTCGCCTTGAGATCAAATGCCGCCAGGACGTCGCCGTGCCGCACGTACAACACGCCATCCGCCAGCACAGGCTGAGACCAGTGCTCGCGGCTGCCGAAATCCACCGCAAACGAACCCGCCACCTGGCAGGCGTCGCCATCCCGCTTGATCAAAAGAATCTTGCCGTTGTCGGAATACGCCAGGATACCGGCCTCGGTACCGGTAATGGACGCCTTCCCCACGCCATCGAGCTTCGACAGCACGCTGCCCGTCTGGGGGGCGAGACAGTACAGCGTCCCCTTGCTGCTCGGGACATACAGCCGCTGGTCGATCAGCAGCATGCCATGAAAGTGACTGTCCGCCTCCTTCACCTGCCACACGCGTTTGACGCCCTCCGCGCCGACCTGCAAACATTCGGTGCCATAGCCATAACCGGAAGAGACCACCACCTTGTCCGGGCCGACCGCCACCGGCGTATTGGGATGCACGGAGTACGTGTTCTTGTGCGGGTGCTTCCAGAGCACGGCGCCGTTTTCCGGGTCAACGCCAACCACATGCTCCGCAGTCTGCGATACGATCTGCTTGCGCCCGTTGAGCGTCAGCAGCGCCGGTGACTGATAGGCGCTGGCATCGCCCAGCCCCTTGGTTGTCCAGATGGTTTCGCCCGTGGCAATGTCGAGCGCCGCCATGGCTGCATCCGGGCCGCCCGGATGGCAGATCAGCTTCCTGCCCACCAGCAGCGGCGACTCGGCAATCCCCCACTGGATGTTGCGCCCGCGGAAACGCTCCAGGGTGTCAACATCCCAGACTTTCTTTCCGTCCTGTGCACTCACACAAACGACGCGCCCCAGGCCGCTGACAAAATAGACGCGGCCATCCGCCACCGTCGGAGTCGAGCGTGCCAGTTCGTAGCTGCTGCCCCATTCCGCCCCATAGGCATACTGCCACTTGTTGGAACCGTCCGCGGCGTTCAGCGCATAAAGCGTACCGGTGCGCGCCTTGCCGGCACCGCTGGATCCGGTGATGTAGATCACGCCGCCAGCCACAGCCGGCCCGGAATAACTGCCGCCAGGCGTCGACACCTGCCACAGTTTCCGCGGCGCCACGGACCAGTCCGCAAGGATCCCCTTCTCCTTCGAGATGCCGTCGCGGTCCGGTCCCCGCCACTGCGGCCAGTCCGCTGCCGCAGCAGCTCCAGCCAGCCACGCCACCATGCCCAAACATCCGCCAAGCTTCGCTGTCATCATGATACTGTCTCCTGTGAAGCGTCATTCCGTATAACACGCGAAAACAGAATATACTCTGCCGCAGGGAAATGAGCAACTGGCAGCTTGGTCGACCCAGCAGTTCTCACATGGTCTTTTCCTGAAGCATCACAATTTGTCCAACCGCCAAGCCGTTCGGCAGGCTCACGGCAGGTCGCCAAGGTCGCCAAGACCAACAAATTCGATGTTTCCGCCCGCGGCCCGGGGCGGGCCGGGGCTACGGCAAAACGCGGGCTGCCTATCATTTGCCCGAATTTTACTGGTCCTGAAACCCCTGCATCAACTCCACGCGGTTCCCGTCCGGATCGTTGAAGAAACAGATGCGCAGGCCGTTCACGATGGAAGAGCAGTCGATGATTTCGTCGGTGGCGATGCCGTCGGCCTGTATCGCACGAACCGCGGCGTCCAGATCGTCCACCGCAAAGGCCAGGTGCTTGAAGCCGACCGGTTGCTCGGCGCCTTGGGTGGTGGCACTCGCGCCCGTTGCCTGAAACAACTCAAGGCAGATGGACCCCAGGCGCAGCATGAGAAATTCGTCCGCACGACCAGCATTAAAAACCCGGGCACGGCGGAAGCCAAAATGTTTGCTGTAGAAACGCTCCTGCGCGCGCAGGTCCCGGCAGTTGAATGCAATGTGCTGAACAGCGGTCATGGTGTCTCTTGGTTTTTGGGTTATGACACGTTCTTGCTTTTCGGCGCCGCGCGTCTGATCGTATCCATATCAAACGCCACCTTTTCGACAGACAACCCCAATAGCTAGCCGCTTGGTCGGCAGATGGTCTGTGCCGCCGGAAACCTAATTCCGACCAGCGGCTAGCACCGCATGCACCAACCGCGAGCGCTGAAACTCCAACACGGGCGCGCCGGGGGTCAGGCCTGCCAGGTAGCCGTCGCGATCAATAATCAGGCAGTGCCCTTCCTGGCACATGTCGTGCCCATTGTCGCCCACGCAATTGCATGCCACCAGGGCGCGCTGCTTGCGGCGACAGTCGGCAATCACCTCAAAGGGGATGGAGACGCCAGCCATGCGCGCCGCGTAGCGCTTCAGCCCCTCAGGGGTGTCCAGTTCGGAAGCCTGCAGCATGCTTGCGCGCGTACCGCCGCCGGCCGTCCCCAGAAACGCCAGGTCGCACTTGGCGCGGTCGAGCTCCTGCAACACGGCGTCGCTCCCCCAGTCCGCACAGATCACCATGCGCGCGCACCAGCCGTCGATCTCCAGCGGCAACCGCTCGGCCGGGCCGGGTGTAAAACCGGAGGCGCGCTCCGGATCGTTCAAGGCCAGCTTGCGCTGCACCTGCGTGCGCCCATCCGGATAAGCAATCAGATAGGAATTAAATACCTGATCGCCGGCCTTCTCATTAAATCCGACCAGCAGCATCAAGCCTGTGCGGCGGGCCGTGTCGACCACCGCCCGGCAGGCCGCGCTGTCCGCCGGAATGGCCCGGCGAAACGCCTCCACCGAGATGCTGCCACCCTGCAGCACACACTCGGAAAAGAGCAGCACCTCCACGCCGGCGCGGCTCGCCTCATCGGCATACTTCGCGATCAGCGCCAGGTTTCCAGTCAGATCGTCCATCCGCGCGACAACCTGCGCCGCGCCCACATGCAGAGATCGTTGCTTCATTACGGTTTGCTCCTTTAAATAAACCGCAACATCATACACGTTTGCGCCGCATGCATGAAACAGGGAATGCGCTCGTATTTAACACAACGGCACCCGGCGGGTGGTAAGGCTGAAGTCTAAAGTAAACGGCCACTTTAGCCTTTAGCCTTCAGACTTTAGCCTTACCAGCCGCATTTCCGGTAGGGCGGGGCCGCCGGACCCGCCGCGATTACGCCATAAAGCGCAGAGCGCCCAACGCGGAAAACCAGTTTTGGCGATGCCCCGCGCGCCCCACTTCAGCCGGCGGACTTGGCTGCCCGTGCGGCAGACGCCGGCGGACGCTGCGGTTCCGCGGCCAGCAGTTGCTCAATCAAGGCATGACCCGACGACCGGATCAACGTCAGATGGGCCTCGCCGTCCACCACGCGCTTCGTTTCCAGTATCGCAAAAAGCGCCTCCGATACGTCCGGATCGCGGGTAATCTCCGCCATGGCGTTGCCGACAATCGCAGGCCGTACGGCCGCCGCCTTGCCAAACTCGATGGCGGCCTGTCGCTCGGCCGTGCTGGTGATGATACTCACCTGGTTGGCCCCATCCTGCTTGATCGCGGCCGTGACTTGGCGCAGACGGTTGACCACCTTGCTTTCAATCTGCCGGATCATTTCCAGATCACGGAAATGCACCTTGCGAATATAGGTGGATCCGAGCTGATAACCCCACTCGTTGGACTTGGGCGTGACTTCATTCCGCACCGTCTGACTCATGTCGTGGCGGTTGATCAGCATCTTTGAAAGCGGCAGATTGCTCAGGCACCGGACCGTCGAATTGCTGACATTGGCCGCCAGTGATCCGCGCGGATCAATATTCTTAAACAGGTAGGCGACCGGATCGCAGATATACATCTCATACCAGATTCCGATCCCCATCGGCGCACCTTCTTCGGAGTTTACCGGCTGACTGCGAAGGTATGCCTGGTCGATGCGCATGTCCGTCACGTGGCAACGTCCCAGCCACCCAACCAACAACGCCTTCCAACCCAGTCGGCCCCACAAGAACCAGAGCCCGGGTTCGTTCAGAATGCCGATGACTTTGCCAAACAGCACGAACACATGGCACTGGCGCTCGCGCACGATCGCGTAAATGCCCAGCAGCCGCGCCACCCCCAGCAGCAGCGGCACGCCGATCAGCAGCGTCGCAAAGGTTATCCCGGCTGTCAAAAGGATCAGGTTCATGCCTTAACCTCCTCGATCACGCGGTTCGCCTGGGAGAACATCGCCAGTTTGACGTTCCGCACATAGGCGCGCAAAGATTCCGGCCCGGTACGCTTGAGATCCGTCAGTTGCGAGGCCAGGCGCCGCAGAGGTTCGACCTCCGCATCCGCCTTCAAGGTCTCGATCTCTACAGCGCGTCGTGACAGGACGATCCGCTGGTCCGCCGACGCGGTGGCCAGACTGATATCCGACGACACCTGATTGTGCGCCGTATTGATCGCGGCCAGCGCCGATTCAACCTCTGCAGGCGGGTCAATGCAGGTAATCAACGAAGCATCCAGCCGGATGCCATAGCGCGCTTCAGAGCAGCGGCATTCCTTGTCCATGTGCTCGTTCAAATCGCGCAGGTTCTTGCGGAGGTCATTAATTGAAATACCCTCGACTGCGATGGTCTCCGCGGTGTCCTTGCCAGGCGCCTCGAACGTGGCAATTCGTTCCCGCAACACTGAGACGAAATAGCCCATCACGTGCGCGATCGGCTTGGCCACGCCGAACAGGTAGGCATAGAGGTTCCGCTCGGAAACCTGAAAGCGAATCTGCCCGGTCAACCCCGTGTTGAGCTGGTCCTTGGTCACGGCATCCAGCATGGTCCCGTTCCGGTTCGCGCTGGGCGACTCCGGATCAAAGGCCATGTTGGCTGTCTCCGTGGCGATCGACACCTTATGGATTTGCTCCCACGGCCACTTGAAGTAAGGGCCGCCCGACTGGATTACGCGCACCTGCGGATAGCAGAAACGCGTCCTCTCGTCGTCACGTAGCGAGGCGGCGATCGGGTCGTCGAGTGTCGTAAGGTCTTTCAGCCGCTCGGCGCGGCCAAAGACGGTCTTCACCGCACGCTGATTCTGGTCCACCGTATACAATCCGGTCAGCACGCAGCAAATGATGACCCACGCCAGGACGCCGATGATAATGCCAATGATTATGTCCATGGTAATTATTCCAGTTTGAACAGTTCGACAAACTCTTGTTGCGTTGGCCGATAGAAAGCAAAAGCCGCGGCACAAACAGCAAACGGGATCGCCAGCAGAAGATTGTTCGTGACAAATAGCGCCACAACGGAGAACAAGGCGCCGCCCTCGAGCAGAGCGCATCGTACGAAAATAAAGACCGTATACTTCTGCCAGACAGCCTTGAAATCCGTTGGCTGGCCAAGGCTAACGGGCTTGCAAAGAATACCCGGCAACCGCGATGCCAGAGCAATACCAATCGCGGCCACCACGCAGGCGCCGACTGCAATGGGGTCGCGGAACGCCAGACCATGCGTCAGTTTGTCATTCGTCATGAAGTAAGCGATGAACCCAAACATAACGAATCCGGTCAACATCGCCATGTGAATCATCTTCAGCCCAGCCATGCGTTGCTTGCATTGGGCCAAGTCAGCCGGTCCGGTCGCAGCGCCATTTTCCATCGACATCGTACAGCCTCCGCTACGTGTAACCAGTTAAGAATCGTTGCTGATGGGACACCCGCGTGCTACCGCCGAAACCACAGCAGAATCAATAGACAAGAAAAATACCAAAAACCATGGGAATGTCCAGTGCATGCGCAACGGGCGCAAGTCAGAGTTGACGCTCAGGCGCTTCAAATCTCGACAATACTCGATTTGTGTTCGCCATAAGGTGGCCCGTGCGCTCCGCGCGCGGGCAGCTGCCGAAATAGCGGCGACCCGGCAACCGCCCGCGCGCGGAGCGCACGGGCCACCTTCCCAAAAGCGACCTCAAGACACAACCCCGTCCTCAGGGTCAGCCCTAGACTTTCTTGCGGATCCTTGCGGCTGGAGGTGGCCACTCTCCCTTTCTCGGGGCTCCTCGAAGCACTCCGGATTAGTCCGCGTGATCCAGTTCTTTCAGCGGAACGCCTGCGGGCTCCAAAGGGATCTCGTTGGATTTCGGCAGCGCAAGACAAACCTCAATAAGGCAGGGCACGGCCTTGCCAAAACGGTCAGAACAGGAGACTTTCATATGCATATTCGACGCCCCTTTCAAAAGAAAATGGCGCATCATGATTGCCGATAAAAGCATGACAGAAGCGGTACAGAATGTCCAGATGCACCCCGTAACATACAGCAATTCGCTTTTTGGCGTAATCGCGGCGG
>JBAXVM010000071.1:0-12242 GCA_037129105.1 bacterium | reverse complement strand
GACAACGCGCACCACCCGCAGTCTGCTGTAGGTCAACGAAACAGGGATGCGCCCCGTCTTACCCTTATCGTGATCTTTATCTTGATCCTGCTTACCTATAACTTCAGGTTGTCGCAAAGACTGCTTGCTTCGTAATCGTAATCATAATCGTAATCATAATCATAATCCTCTCCGTGGTAGCAGATTACGATTAAGATTACGATTACGATTACGATTAAGATTACGATTACGATTAAGATTAGGAATATTTTGGGATGATTCTGCCGATAAAGTTACCTCAGTGTTTCCTCGCGGCCCTGCCGCGCGGCGGCTTCTATCGAAATAGGATCACGATAAAGATCCCGATGAGGATGCAAGCAGATAGCACTCGAATCCATCCCAACGGTTCCGTTGTATCTGGGAACGCAGGCGCCAACCTGGCTCGTCCCTTTTTCGCCCGTAGCCCCGGCCCTCCCTCGCACCGCGTCGTCCGTATGCGTCGACCGCAAGGGACCATAGGGACGGATGGGACAAAAGGGACGTGAGGGACGCCACTCTTCCTCTGCCCGCCCCATGGTCATTTCCAGAAGCGCCACTTTGGCTGCTTCCACCACGAAGATTCATGCTGCATTGACACATATTCATAATGTGCTAATATGCGTACATGAGAACAACGGTTGAGATCGATGCGGATTTGGTCCGCGAATTAAAGAACCGTGCGCACCGGGAAAACGGCTCGATGCGACAGGAGCTGAATCTTGCCCTGCGGCGGGGATTGCAGCCCTCCACGCACACGCGTGCTGCGCCCAAATACCGGTGTCCGGCCATGCACATGGGCGTTCCGATGTCGTCGTCCATCGATTTGGACAAGGCGCTGACGTTGGCGGGTGCGCTGGAAGACGCGGAAACCACCCGTGAACTCGAGCTGCGAAAGTAGCGTCGGCATGAAACTTATCGACGGCTGGCTGGCGCTCCCGTGCGTCCAGGTGCTGGCTCCGCGCGAGAATCACTGGCGCATCCTGCGCTCGCTCCTGGAGGCAACCGGAACAGCGGGCAATCTCACCACGGATGCGCATTTGGCGGCCTTGGCCATTGAGAACGGCTGCGAACTCTGCTCAACGGACAGCGACTTCCGGAGATTTCCCGCCTTACGCTGGGTCAATCCATTGGTCTTGTTGCGGTGAAACCGCAAGCGTGTCGCATGTCGCGAGTCGCGGGCAAGGTGGCTGGTGGTAGGTGGCAGGTGTTAGGGGTAATCCCAATCGAATTCGAACTCGCCATGCACGCGCGCAGGCGCCTCATGCAGAAGACCCGGCGTATTATCAGGAATGAAGTGTCGAACGGCAGTTGATGGCGAATTCGATTACGATCACGAATTCGATTTCGATTACGATTACGATTACGATTACGATTACGAGTACGATTTGCGAATACCATACGCTGAAGGGCGGACCTCCGTGTCCGCACACGCAGAAGCATCCCTATGAGGTCAACCGCACAACACGGAAGGCAACGCCGCAACCGGTACATATCAGCGGATGTGGTTCACGGTAGTGGAGAAGCCAGCGTACGAATTATGGCAGAAGGCGAGGGTGCGCAATGCGAGTATTCTTGAATAACAAATTGCTTACGAGGATAGCCTTTTGTTTCGCGACGTTACTTTGCTTGGCATTGGTTTTGATTGGGTTCAGATCAATGGCGACTGAGTCGCGTATTAGTTTTGGCAAGGAGATTGCCGGTGTTGTGGCTGGTGTGGCGATGAACAAAAAATTCAAAGTCGGAAGCGACTTGGCCTGCGACGTATATGTTCGTAACAAGCGAAGCGCTCCTGTTGAGGTCCGAAAAGCACAGACTGTCGCGGTCAATATAAAGGTCCCTTGGGGGGCCAATTACCTCGCAAATGACGTGCTTGAGAATGAGCCGAATCTAGCGACGAACACCGTGTTGCTCGCGCCTGGTGAAACGCGGAAGATAACGAGTTTGATTGTTAAAAACGGCTCGGGGGCTTTTCGCGGCAAAGATGGACACACTTCTTGTTGCCCGCCCGGAGACGTGGGTCCTTGTGAACCAGTTTATGAATCCCCCATCTCCGTGCTTGGTACCGGAAAATACCAGCTCCGCGCAGAACTTACGGTCTTTGTAGTTGGATCTGGAGCCATGACCTTGTCTTCGGATAGCGCCCTGTTTCGCATGGTTGAGTAGTGTGGTGGTGATCTTGACGCTTCTCGCCGCTTCTGCCATGCTTCCCCCCATGACATCGCTGCGACAGACCGGTTCCGGCATGGATGATTCGACCGTATACAAATCAGCCGATCTGCGGACAATTCACCGGCTCCGCGCGGATGGGCTCATGTCCGACGAGGCTTGCCATGCTGCGCTACGGATCTTGCGTCCGGCCTGCAGTTGGCGCGCATGGGCTGAACGCAATCTCCTCTTCTTCGGGTGCGGCCTGACGCTTGCCGGCATAATCTTCTTCTTTGCCTATAACTGGGCAGCCATGGGCAAGTTCCTGAAATTCGGCGCGCTTGAGGCTGGCATGGCGGCCTGCGTCATCGGCGCTTTTTTCCTGGGACTTCGGCAGATTGCCGGCAAGATACTGCTGTTGAGCGGTGCGGTGCTGCTGGGGGTGCTTTTGGCAGTCTACGGACAGGCCTACCAGACAGGAGCCGACGCATACGAACTTTTCTTTGGCTGGGCCATGCTGATATGCGGCTGGGTGGTTGTTTCTGAATTCGCCGCACTCTGGGTGGTATGGCTCATACTCATCAATACCGGGACCATACTGTACTGGATGCAGGTGATGGAACCTACCCATGCGGAAAGGTTTGAATATCTATGCCTGGCTGTGGCCGCGCTGAACGGCAGCGCCCTGGCGCTGCGCGAGCTGGGGGCCGCAAAAGGAGTCGATTGGCTGGCTGGCAGATGGCTGCGCGGCGGCCTGCTCGCGGTCACCCTGACCGCGCTGACCATACCGCCGATGGCACTCATCTTTGATTTTGGCCATAGTCACCGCACCGTGTCGGCTGTGGCCTCGCTGGCATGGCCTGCCGTGAGCTTGGCCTGTTACATCTGTTATCGCTATAGACTTCAGGACATGGTAGCGCTGGCACTCATTATCATGAACGCCTGCATCCTCCTGTTGACGTTCATAGGCCGACTGCTGTTTGATCACAACAGTTATGATGAAGCCTTCATGTTCCTGCTGTTCGCCCTGATCATTATCGGCGTAGTCAGCATCGCCGCCTTTTGGCTCAAGAAGACGGCGGAAAAAATGGCAAAGGAGTCCTCAAAATGAGCGACTCATCCCTGACGTTAATAGAAGTTCTGGATCATCCCGAGGTACGTGACCTGCTCAAGCCCGGCGAGGTCGAGCGGATCACGGCGACCTTGTGCAGTCCGGAGCCGGCCGCTAAAGCTCCGCTCTACATTCGCATCCTGTCCGGTATCGGCGCCTGGTTTGCGGCAATCTTCCTTGTCGCATTCCTGGGCAGCGCACGAATCCTAAACGACGAATCCAGCGCCCTTGTCTGTGGTCTGGCCTTTGTCGGTGGCGCCGTGGCACTTGCAAAGACATGCAAGTCGACGTTCCCGGGCCAACTTGCCCTGGCGCTGGTATTTGCAGGCAATGGCATGGTCGTCTTTGGCATAGCAGGCATGTTTTCTAGTCACGAGATGTGGGGCGTGGTGCTTAGCCATGGTGCCGTCTGTGCGGTCGTCTACGGCCTGTTCCCCAGCAGCATCTATCGTTTCCTTGCGCCCGTGGTCCTGGCAGTTCTCGCCACAATATGGATCAGCGTGGATCTCAAAACATTTGCTCTGATGCATGTGCTCATTGCGGCCGAAATGCTGCTGGCAGGTGGATTGGTGCTCCACGCCCGCCGCACTGCCTTGATCCAGCCGCTGATGCATGCCGCGGCCGTAATGCTGCCGGCGACGATTCTCTTCATGAATCTTTCGCAGGTCGTTATGTTCAACGGGGGGCTCTGGCAGGCCGTCCCCGACAACCCCATGGCGCCGTCCAGCGCCGTCCTTGCAGGCGGATTAATCTACCTCTTCTTCCGGCTGGCTGGCGGAGTGCGTCAAGCCCGTCAGCCCTGGCTGCTGGTTGCCGTTGCGGCCACGCTCATGCTTGGCATCTTCACCACGCCCGGTATACTCGTTGCCATCGCGCTGCTGGTGGCAGGCTATGCCTTTGGCGATCGCGCCCTGTCCGCCCTTGCCTACATCTTCCTGCCATGCTTCCTGGTCGTGTTCTACTACGCAATGAACGTCAATCTTGCGCACAAGGCATGGATCGTGGGCGGTAGCGGCCTGCTGCTTCTGGGCGTGCGATGGCTCCTGCGGCGCAGCGCACCCGTGGAGGTGCAACCGTGAAAAACGTCATATTCTTCTGCGCCACCCTGCTGGCCCTGGCCGCCGTGCCATTCCTGATCAGCAAGAAAGAAGCAACCCTGACGGAAGGGCGCACCATCCTGCTGCGCCTGGCACCCGTGGATCCGCGCTCGCTAATTCAGGGCGACTATATGGACCTGCGTTACGCGATGGCCAACGAGATCCCTGCCGCTCAGCTGGAAGGCAAGGGGCGGCTGGTCGTCACAGCCGACACGAACAATGTCGCCAGATTTGTGCGCATCCATAGGAAGGAAGCCCTGCAAGCGGGTGAGTTTTTACTGGCCTACCGCAAACGCGGCAGCCTGCGCCTAGGCGCAGAATCGTACCTGTTCCAGGAAGGCGATGCCGCCCTCTATGCCCGCGCCAGATACGGCGAGCTAAAAGTGGATCAGACAGGATCAAGCGTGCTTGTCGGATTGTGCGGTGATGACTGCCAGCGGATCGTAAAGCCGAAGCAGTAGCAGCTGCCACGGTCGGCTTCCCGCTGTGACATCGTTGCTTGGGATCGGGGCGACATGTTTTCGGCTTCAGCGGCTGGTGCCGACCGGGTTAGCCGCAAAGCGATTCCACTAACGTTTCCTGCCGGGCCGGTGATTCCCGCAAAAGAAGCGCGGAATGATGACTGTGGCGCCGGGGAGCAGAGGGAGCAGGAACAGCATGGAATGGGTCATAGGTGTGGTGGTGCTGGTAGCTGTTGGCATTCTGTTTGGCAGGAAGCTTAAATTTGTACCCGGTTGCGGCACGGGCGTTCCCTCGCCGGCCTCCCCGCGGTATGCGGTGGAGCGGTAGGTGGGGCAGGTGGCAGGATAATCGAAATCGAAATCCCAATCGCAATCGAACTCGAACTCGCCATGCACGAGCGCAGGCCATGGTCTTTTCCTGAAGCGTCACAATTTGTCCAACCGCCAAGACGCCAAGGTCGCCAAGACCAACAAAATCGATGTTTTCGCCTGCGGAGATCCAACGTCGGGGAAACTTGGCGTACTTGGCGTCTTGGCGGTTAAAAACGCGGCTTATGTGGTGCTTCAGGAAAAGACCATGGAGCGCAGGCACCCCATGCCGAATCCCCCGGCGAATTCTCAGGAATGAAGCGGCGACCTGCAGTTGATGGCGATTTCGATTGCGAGTTCGATTACGATTGCGATTACGATTGCGATTTTGCTTTGGGATTACCACACGCTGGGGGAAGACCTTCGTGCCCGCCACCAAGCCGCTGGCTTCGCGTTGACAGGCTTCGCGGCGGAATTGACTTTGACCGCCACTTCTGTCATGCTCTCTCATGTCTTCGCTGTGTCAGACCGGTTTCAGCATGACTTCGGCCCGTGTGGGCCGAGGCCGACCAGGGCTACCAAAAAGCGATTTCTTATCAATCGTTTTTGTGGTGGCTAATAAATGTTTACGACGGTTGACGATACAGATCGTGGCATGGCCGGGAATGTATCCTTCCCGATATTTCGGCCCGATGTTCTGGCGGCCGAGCGCCGTGCGAATTGTTTCCTGGCGCCACTCTGCGGCCTGACGGCGTTGCTCTTCTACCTTGCTGTTCGGCCGGCCTGCCTGCCGAGCGGCCTGTCTGCCGAATTGGCGGCCGCGACGGTCGGCCTGCCGGCGCAGGTGCCGCCCTTTCATTTTCTCTGGCGGGGGTTGGCCTTCGTCGCTTCGCTGTTGCCTGTCGGCAGTCTTGCCGCGCGGATAGCCGTAATGGACGCCATAATCCAGGCGGTGGCCGTCGCGCTGGTCTATCTGCTGACGGTCAAACTCTTTATACGCAACTTGAGGCCCTTCGGCACACGCGAGGACGGACCCCGCGTGCGCGCCATTCACGCCGGCGGCATTGTGGCGGCACTGATCTACGCCGCGTCTGCTCCGGCCACGCTTGTTGCCACCCGCGCGTCACTGCACGCACTGGACGTCGCGTTGATCGCGAGCGCGTTGCTGTTATTTCTTCATTTTCTGGATGCCGATCATACCAGGAGCCTGTTGTGGGCTGCTGCGGTAGGCGGTGTCGGCATGGGGGAAAGCGTCGACATCGTGCCGTTCTTCGCGGTCATGGTAGTGTGGGGCAGCTTCAACCGGTGGCGCCAAGACAAGAACTGTCTGCCGGTGCTGGGGTTCTCCGGACTAGGGTTTTTCATCCTGTTGGTCGTCTATCCCAGCGCCTGCTACGTCTTGGGCGTGTCGGCTGGCGGTCCTATAGAACTGCTCATGGCGCATCGGACGGAGTGGGCCCAGGAGTACGGTTCGGCCAGCGGTATGTTTCTCGTCGCGCTGTCATTTTTTTCTCTGATCCTGATGCTGGCGACGATCCGTGAGACCATAAACCGCAACGGGGAGAACGAAAGGCTGCTGTTCAATTTCACCCTCGCGGTCGGCGCTTTATTCGTGCTCACAAGCGCGCTTCCGTCGTTCCCCAATTACATTTTCGCCAATCCTCAGGCGCCTGTGCTCCCCGTGTTTCTGGCGGCGCTTACCGCGGGCATGTCCGCCAGCACATGGTTGTTGGTTGCGATCAGGCCGGTCTTGACCCAGCGGAAGGGCAATGATGCAGATCACGATCATCTCAACACGACGTTGGCACTGAAGGGACTTGGCTATATCGTGGCGCTCGTCTTCAGCGCCGTTATTCTGCTGTCCGCCGGCCTGACGTGTTTTTGGCTGCGTAGCCAGCCGGTCGATTGCGCCCAGCATTGTGCGGAAGTCCTGTTGAGCGAACTGGGGCCGCGGCGCTGGGTCTTCGGCACGACGCCGGCCGATACGCACCTCATAATGCTCGCGCACGAACGGGGCATCCGGCTGCACGTGCTGCCCCTCGCGGCCAACCCCCGCTGGCCAGCGTTGCAGGAGAGCATGTTGCGCGCGCTGGCCACGGACCCCGAATTTGCCGGTCTTGATTGCGCGCGGCTTGGCGCTGCCGCGGCACTGGGACCGGACGCGTTGCTGCGCGCGTGGCTGCTGACCGATCCGAGCGCGGCCGGCAAGATTGCGATCGCCGGCCCGCCCCGCATCTTGGAGGCCTGCGGCTATGCCGCCGTCCCCGGCCTGTTTTTTTTCACCGGCGCAGAACCGACCAACGCGGCGGCGGCTTGGCCATCGCCGCCAACGCAGCAGGATGCCTTCGCCCAGATACACGCGCGCACGCACGCCTTCCGCTTCCGCGACGCGTCCCAAGTTGCCTCGGTTGCCATCGCCGAGCAGTTGCTTGCCGGGACCTTCGCCTACGCTAACGCGCGCCGCCCGCACGTCGGCAGCGACCCGCGCGCCGTCAGCGAAGCAGGTCTGGCGCCGTTCGCCGCGATCGGGCATTCTGGTACGCCTGGTTTCGACATTCACCATCATCTGTACGTGGCGCCGCTGACCTGGATCTGGGAGACGACCGTGCCGGACGACCGCCCGGAACATGGCGACATCCAGCACCTGTTGTGTCAGGCACAGTCGATCGTAGCCGCTGAGACGGACAAGGAAAAGAATAAGAACGGTCGGGACGTCAGGTCCCTGCGGCCGGGCACGGAACCACATTCGCCGTCCTCCCTGTACGCTCTGGCGCGCGACAGCGTCGAGCAGGCGCGCCAGGAAGAGGCTTCTTCCTATCTTGCCCGACTGGATCAGCAAGGCGCCGCCGAGGCCGATCTTTTTGCCCTGCGTGCCGTGGGTTATCTTGCCTTTACGGGCGGTGTCGAACAGGCGTCCATCCTATTACGTAAGGCTGCCCGGCTCCATCCGCGCGACATGTGGTCGTGGCATCTCCTGGCCGCCGCGCGGCTCCAGCGCGCCGACACCGACGGCGTCGAACGGGAAATCCTGCCCGCCATGGAGCACGTGGGCGGCAGCGCCAACGATTTCGTGCGACTCACGCGCGCGCTTCTTGCCTACGCGCATGGCGGAACGACCAATCTGCGCCACGCCCGCGATCTTTTTGTCGCTGTCGCCGAAGCCAATCCGGATCTCCAGGTCGCGCGCGAATGGGCGTTGCGGTTGGACATCGCGCTGGCCGACGACGCGGCAGTGACGCGCGACGCTGGACACCTGATCGCGCGCGAGCCGAACCACCCGCAGGCGAACTATGCGCTGGCCCTCCTCGCCATCCCGGCCATGCGTCTGGTTGAGGCGGAGGGTCTACTTTGCAATTCGCTGACCGGCGCGCCCACGCCGCAGGCGGCAATCGCACGCGCCCGGCTTTCCTTCCAGCGGCTTAAGTTCGTCGATGCGCTCCAACTCGCGCGCAAGGCCACCACCGAATACCCGGCGTCCGCCGAAGGCTGGCGCGTGTTAGCCGATGTGCTGGAGCAAACCGGCAAGAAGAACGAGGCCGAGGCGGTGCGCGAACGCATCACGAAACGGTAGTTGTAAATATCCTGGTTTTCGATTTCGATTTCGATTTTTGGGATTACCGCAAGCTGGAGGGATGACCTCCGTGTCCAGGTACGACCAGGCGGTGTTGCGTGTTGTGAAATCAGCAAGGCTTGGCGAGGCGACCGCTCCCTTTTTTGCTGGATACGATCGAGAAAGCCAGGGATTCAGTTGCCTGGAGCTACGCGATTGAGGCGCTGGCTGAATGTCGCGGTCCGGCGTGTGCGACGCACGGGCTGTTTGCACCGACTGACATCCGGCAGACTTGGCATGTGGCTGGAAAAGATGCCGAAGAGGGTCCCTATACTGTGGCGTTTACATTGGGGAACAATCACTACCGTTTTTCAGCGGAGGACAGTCGGGATTGGTTTGACGTTTCGGCGTTGTTGAAGGGGGTGAATATGGCGCTTTCGCATGAGGGTAAGCCGGAGCGGTTTATAAGCCTGGTAACCGGCGGTCAGGATGTCGCGCTGTTGTTCTGTGATCCCAATCGGCTGTCGCCTTTGGCCAAGAAATACAGTTTGCCGCTGGATAGTAACGCGGATCGGGCGATTACGAGTGGACAGGAATTTGAGCGGGCCGCAAAAGAGGAACTGCAAAAGAGAAAGTGAGACTGCCCTAGTGGTCGTCTTTAGGCAATAGACATATTGCCTGATCTCGCAAAAAGCGTACTGTTTTCTGCATGGCAAGGCCATTACGGCCGCATGTGGCAGGTGCTAGGGTAATCGAAATCCCAAGCGCAATCGAACTCGAACTCGATCTCGCATGCACGAGCGCAGGAGCCCCATGCAGAATCCCCCCGGTGATTTCTCAGGAATGAAGTGGCGAACTGCGGTTGATGGCGAAGTCGATTGCGAGTTCGAGTTCGAGTTCGATTGGGATTGGGATTGCGATTTCGATTTGGGATGACCACACGCTGGGGGGCGGACCTCCGTGTCCGACACAGGCAGGCGGCGGCGGGGTTGCACCGGCGTAATGCATATGTTACCGATGAGAATGTGGTGGAAGCCGCCAAAGTGGCGCTTCAGGAAAAGACCATGCTGACGGTCGGGCCCGAACGTTATAGGGCTTGCGGACAAAGAATTGTAAAGGAACCCCATGCCGGCGCGGCTCTGGCATGCCTGATGCTCCTTCACCCTTATCACGCCTGACGAGGCGTCACAGGTTTCCCGGGAGGGTTGTGCGATGCACAGGACGGATGGTCATGCCTGGTGGTGGCGCGGCGGTGGTGGCCCGTGCCTGGCGCTGCTGGTTGGGTGGCTCTGGCCGGCTGTCCTGCCGGCCGCCACCGTGCTGGAGCTGGATGCCGCCATCAGCAATGCCGTGGACAGCTGCTTTGCCTTTGCCACCGGTGCGAATGCCGGCAAGCCCGGCGGCATTGTCGGGGTGGCCCTGAACGGCGAGCTGATCTTCCAGCGCGCGTATGGCAGGGCGGACGTCGCCGCCGGCAAACCAAACAGCATCACCGCGCCCTTCTACCTGGCGTCCTGCTCCAAGCAGTTCACCGCCATGTGTATCCTGCTCTGCCAGGAGAAGGGGCTGCTGGCCGTTACGGATGAGGTCCGGCGTCACCTGCCGGAGCTTGACCCCGCTTTCACCGGGGTGACCATCCAGCACATGCTGAACATGATCAGCGCCATATATGATACCGGCACGGGCAATCAGACGAACACCGCCGCCGGGATGCTCGCTGGGCTCCTCCAGGAAGGGCCCTATGGCATTGTCGGCGCCGAGAAGCCGATTGGCAGCACCATGAAGTACTGCAACATGAACTACGTGTTGTTGGCGCTGATCGTGGAACGGGTCTCCGGTAAGACCCTCCGCCAGTTCGCCCGGGAGGAGATCTTTGAAAAACTGGGGATGAGCGACACGGACATCCGCGACGATCCCGCCATGGTGGTCACCAACCAGCCCAATGGCTACACGGCCAGCCTCACCGTCTGGAGCACCGCGTCCTCGAACGCGCCCGCCACCGGATCCACCGGGGTCAGTTCCACCCTGGCCGACCTGCTCAAGTGGCATGAGAACTTCTACACCAACAAGCTGGGCCAGCAGCTGCCGGGGCTAATCCACGACATGGAGACCCCCGGCCGTTATACCAGCGGCCCCAACCAGGGGATGCTCGTGTCGAATCTGGGCCTGGGGCTCCCTTCCTACGCCTGCGGCCTCATGCCCGACACCTATAGCGGCCAGGCCGAGGTCTGGCACACCGGGCGCTGGATGGGGTTCAAGACCGCCACGGCCCGCTACCCGGGCCTGCATCTCTCCGTCTTTGTCCTGCTGAACCGCGATGACCAGTTCCCGCCTTTTCAGTCCGTCGCGAACGTCTTTTTCCAGAATGTGCGCTTTGCCCGGCCGCCCCCGTCCGCCACGGCGCAACAGGATACACCGTATACGCACACCTATTCCGCCAGTGGCGCCCCCGCCCCGACCTTCTCGATGGATAGCGGCCTCCTCCCGCCGGGCCTCACGCTCACCCCCGGCGGCCTGCTGACCGGGACGCCCACCACGCCGGGCGATTTCTCCGGCATGGTGAAAGCCACCAGCGGAACCCACTCCCATACCCAGTCCTTCGCCATTCACGTCGATCCGCGTACCCCGCGCCTCACCGGCTTCACACAGGCCCACGGGACGGTCTCCTTTGACGTTGGGAATCTCTCGACAGCCGCCACCCATGTGGTGCTGCGCAGTGAGGATCTGCTGGCTCCGCAATGGACCACGGTGGCCACCTTCACCGCGACCGCCACCTTTACCAACTGGTCAGAACCGGTCAACCCCCAGAAGCCCCAGCTCTTCTACCGGATCGTGAGCCGGTAGATAACGAGGGGAATGCAGAATTCGTCCATGAGTGGAACGGGCGAATGAGAGGGTGAGTTCATGCCAAGACCGCCGAGAAAGCAGTTTGCGGGCGCGTTGTGCCACGGCACCGGGCTCGGGATGTGGGGTGTCCGGCAGAGCGGATTTCGGTTGATCGGATTGACGAGGCGGCGGCGAAGGCGTTTGGGACGATGGCCGAGGCGTTGAAGGCGCATGGTCGCGCGGGGGGCACTACAGGTGAAGACGGTGAGGCCTAAACTTGTAATTTACAGTCTGACTCCGTTGGCGCAGGGTGGGGGACAAACTGTTTTTCATCGGCGGGTTCGATCAGAACGCCGGCTTCGAACGTGGCACGCCGGAAAGTACACGCCGGCTCGTGCAGGAATGTTTTGAAGCCACCAAGGATCATGCGGGATATATTGTTTCTCCGTCGGATCATTTCTTCCACGGCGATCCGGCCTGTCTGCAGGCGTTCGCGGCGGCGGCTAAGGAATGTGCATACTGAAAAACAAACAGGAAGAATGGTTCTGTGTGTGAATATGTGGGTGAAGCAACGCTCTCCATGGTCTTTTCCTGAAGCACTACATAAGCCACGTTTTTAACCGCCGCCAAGACGCCAAGTACGCCAAGTTTCCCAGACGTTGGCGCTCCGCAGGCGGAAACATCGAATTTGTTGGTCTTGGCGACCTTGGCGTCTTGGCGGTTGG
>JBAXVM010000070.1:0-12276 GCA_037129105.1 bacterium | reverse complement strand
CGCAGCGGATGGGGATGATCCCTTCGCGTGAAAAAAAGATTAGGAAACCGCAGAATATCGAATCAGGAATCATGAATCATGAAGGAAAGACCTTTCGACCTGGAAGATCGCTTGATCGCGTTCGCCGTAGAAGTCATTCGACTGGCGGAATCGCTCCCCCGGTCGCCGGTTGGAAATCATATCCGTGGACAACTGATCCGAAGCGGAACTTCTGCCGCACCCAATTATGGTGAAGCCCAAAGTGCGGAATCGCCAAACGACTTCATCCATAAACTCAAGGTTGTGCTGAAGGAGTTGCGTGAAACACGCGTCTGGCTGTTGATCATCCGGCGTACGGCCTTGATCAGGTCATCACCTGCGCTCGATCCTTTGATCGCAGAGTCCAACGAACTGATCGCCATCTTCATGGCTTCGATCCGAACAACCGCTAAAGGAAAGCAAGGACTTCATGATTCATGATTCCTTATTCGATATTCTGCGGTTTTACACACCAAACATTCCTAAACCAAACAACCCAACCTTCCGATCACCGACCACCCCTAGAAAGGACCCACGCCCATGAACGCATCCACGCTCACCCCCCCCGACGCATCCCCCCGCCCCTGGAGCGGCCGCCTGGCCTACTACCACCCCACCCAGTCCGGCGGCGGCGCGGCCGCGCGCATGGAGTTCCATCCGGCGCGGCCGGACCGGGACGGCTGTTTCTTCCTGGAAATGGCGCGGCAAAAGACCCTGCCCACGCGCAACGAGAACGGCCGGCAGTCGGCCACGTTTGACTGGGAGAACAAGATCACAGTCAAGCTCGGCCTACCGGACGTCTGCAGCCTGCTGCTGGTGCTGGAAGGCAAATGCGAGCAGGCCGGGAACGGCCGCAACGGGCTCTTCCATGACACGGCTGAGGCCAACACCGTGATCAACCTGCGCCGGCAGGCTGAGCCGGCGGCCGGGTTTGCGCTGGAGATCTCGCGCAAGCCCAAGCGCGCGGACGGCGAAGTGCAGCGCACGCGCGTGGTGCTCACCGAAGGCGAAGCCATCGGCGTGCGCTGCATCTTTCAGCACGCGATTCACCCCATGGTGTTCGGGACGGGGGTGGGATACGCAAGAATTCAGGAGTCAGGGGTCAGGGGTCAGAATGAAAAAACCAGCGACTAGCATTTCGAAAAGGAGAGCCCCCCAACACCTTATCCTCGCCACGGGACTTGCGTGCTGAATGCTTTCGTCACGATGCAATCCGTGTTCGATATTCTGCTGTTCAAACAGCGGGTGCGCAGCCCCAGCTGTACGCCTCAGCCCGCATCTGCGGCGCGGTCCGAATCGCCCCGGACTCCGGGGGTGCCGGGCTGTGGCGCGTGCGATGCCGCACCGCCGGCTGGCGCGCCGCGTCTTCCGCTGCGCCGTCGCGGGCGGCGGCGCCGGCGGGGCGACTGCTCGTCGTCCGCCTGCGCTTCCGCGGGCAGGGCATCTTCTCCACGCCTGGGCATCTGCGCGGGTTCGTCTGCGCGGTCCTGTTGATCACCAGGCCGGGGCGCGTGTCGATCGGGCACCGGCGTCTGCGCGGAGAGCTCCTCCCACTCGCGCAGGGAGTCGGTCGGCTGCCCGGTCGCAATCAGCTCCATGCGCCGCAGGGCCAGCGCTTCGTTAAACATGGCATGCCGCGCCATGCGCATGCGCCGGGATGGATGCGCCCCTTCCTCGAACCGATGGAGGCCGTCGAGCAGCATGCAAGCGGTGTAAAATGTCTGCCGCGGCAGCGTCATGCGCTGGGACAGCGGCTCCAGGATCTCCCGGGCCACGTCGTAGCCCTGATCCTGCACGCGGCCGCCGGCAAGCGCGGCCAGGCGTGCGCGGTAAATCGGCGCCAAGAGCACTGCGATGCGCAGGCCGTTGGAGGCCGTGGCATTCATGGGGTCCTGATCGAAGGCTGCCAGATGCCGCCACAGGGAAGTGCGGGCGCTGCCGGACTGCTCCGCAAAGGCATGTACCTCCGGCAGCAGTACCGACATGAGCCGGTGCTCCCAGAGCAGACGAAAGGCGGCGGCGGAACAGCTGTGGCCGAAGAGCCGCATGATCTCCTCCAGCAGGCGCGGCGCGGATGCCTTGCTGATCTCGGCGTAGTGGCGGCGAAGCGCGCGGCGACAGCTCCAATCCATGCGGAAATCCAGCCGTGCGGCAAATCGTACGGCGCGCATCATCCGCACCGGATCCTCGCAAAAGCGGATATTGGGATCGCCAATGGAGCTTAGCGTGCGGCGCTCCAGGTCGCGCAGGCCGCCGACGTAATCAATGACGCGGAACGTGCGGATATCGTAAAAGAGCCCGTTGACCGTAAAATCGCGACGCCGCGCATCCTCCTCGGGTGTGCCGAAGGTGTTGTCCTCGTGCTGGTAGAGCCCGCCCGGCACGTTCTCGTCGGCCTCGTCGGCCTGTGGCGGCTTGCGGAATGTGCTGACCTCGATCACCTTCCGACCGAAAACAACATGGGCAAGACGAAAACGCCGACCCACCAGATAGCAGTTACGGAAAAGTTTGCGAATTTGAGCGGGGTGGGCATCCGTGCTGATGTCGAAATCCTTGGGATGGCGCCCCATCAGGAGATCACGCACGCTGCCCCCGACCAGATACGTGGTAAACCCGGACTCCGACAGTCGATACAACACCCGCAGCGCATCCGGATCAATGTTTTTTCTGGAAACGTTGTGGTCTTCGCGGTTGCGAATGACTGTTTTTTCGCGTGAAAAGAACATGATAGTGGGAGACTCCAATGCGTACGCGTCGTGGTGACCAAAGTGAAGGCTATAGTATGACGCAACCGCCGGCAAAGCTCAAGGCTAGAACACCTACGCGCCGCATGCCGCGCATCCCTGTTTCATTGACCTCCATCAAACTGCGGGCGTGAGCCCGCAACCCAACCGGGTTTGAACAGGAGGCAACAGAGAGAACGGAGGGTTGCCATGCTCTGTTTTCTCTTCGGAATTCCCTTCGTTATCCGTAGTCGTCGCCGTAGTCGTCCATTCTTCCATTCTTCCCGTCGCGTGATTGCAATACCCCGCGTTTTCCCGTAAAGTTCGTCCATCTCCAGTCCGCAGTGGGCGGAGGCTGCCGAGGCACTTCCGGAAGGTCCGGGAGGCCGAGGACGGGACGCCTGCCTGCGTTGCACGGAGTTGAAGGCAAGGATAAAATGAAGCAGTATCGAGTAGGTCTGGTTGGCATCGGAGCTGTGGGAACGGAAATGGTGAAGGTGTTGCGGCAGCGCAATTTCCCCGCCAAAGAGATCCGGATCATGGCGCGTTCGGAACGCGACGAAGTCGTGGCAGGCGAAACCTTCCATGTGATCGAGGCGAAGCCCGAGGCCTTTGACGGCCTGGATTTCGCGCTGTTTGCAGGCACGGAAGGATCGAAAGGCGCGTCCAAGCTCTTCGGCTGGGAGGCCGTCAAGCGCGGCTGCGTGGTGATTGACAACGGCGACGACTTCCGCATGGACGACCGCGTGCCGCTCGTGGTTCCGGAAATCAACGGCGAGGCACTGCTGAAACATCAGGGGTTCATTGCCAACCCGAACTGCAGCACAATCATTACGCTGATGGGGCTGGCGCCGTTGCATCAGGTGGTGCCGATCCGTCGTTTTGTCGCCTGCACCTACCAGTCCGTAAGCGGCACCGGCCGCGCCGCCATTGACGAGTTGGAGCAGCAGGCGCGGGCCTGGGCCAGCGGCGGCACGATCGAGGTAAAGGCCTACCCGCACCAGATCGCGTTCAATCTGATCCCGCAGATTGGCAGCGCCAAGAAGGAGATGCCGGGCTTCACGACCGAGGAAGCCAAGATGCTCTTCGAGACGCGCAAAATTCTGAGCGCGCCGGACATCCGCGTGGCCGCCACCTGCGTGCGCGTGCCGGTCTTCTACGCGCATTCCATCGCCGTGCACATCGAGTTTTCCGGCCCGATGTCGCCGGAACGCGCCCGCGAAATCCTGTCCAAGGCGCCGGGCGTGCAAGTGCTGGACGACCTGGCGAACGGCAAGTATCCGATGCCCCTGCCGCTGGCGCACACGGACGATACGGTGGTCGGGCGCATCCGCACAGATCCCAGCGTCGAAAACGGCCTGGCCCTTTTTGCCGTAGGCGACAATATTCGCAAGGGCGCGGCGCTCAACGCCGTGCAGATTGCCGAAGAGATGATCCGCCGCAAGCTGGTGTAATTTGCGGGGTACCGCTAGCAGCCTGTCGGTCTTAGCCTTCTGGAAGTACAAACCGTCTGCCGACCAGGCTGCTAGTCATGGGGCAAGCGTACGCCAAGCATCGGATTCCAGTATAAGACGCAAACAATTGACAAACAGAATGGCATTCTGGTCGTTTTCTCGTCCGGAACTTAGTTACCCGAGTGTTCATTCGCGGCGGCGGCCGCGCGGTTGGCTGAGTTCTCGCAACCCGCTATCCGCGGGTTGCTCAACTAGGAACCTGTCGGCAAAAAGCGCTGGACCGATCCAAGGCTTTGTTCCGACAGGTTCCTAGGGCTGCGGGCGCTGAAAGTCGGCCTTGGCCGGGATGGCGAGGAGCGTAGCCACGAGCAGGTCAATGGACTGCTCGACATCGCGCAGGCTGAGTACTTCCACCGGGCTGTGCATATAGCGCAGTGGAATGCTGATCAGCCCCACGGCCGCGCCGGAGCGCGACATGCGCATGGGCCAGGCGTTCGTGCCGTTGCCGCGGGCGCGCACCTGCCGCTGCACGCCAATCTTTTTGGCCTTGGCTGTGTCGAACAGCAGCGCCTGCATCTTGGGGTGGTAGGTGGGGCCGCAGACCACAATAGGACCCTTGCCAAGCGCCACATCGCCAACCAATTTCTTGTCGTGCTTCGGGCAGTCGGAGGCAAACCCCACATCCACGGCAATACCGGCATGGGGTTGAATGTCGTAGGCGGCTGTGGTGGCACCCACCAGGCCGAGTTCCTCCTGCACGCTGGCCACGGCATGCAGCGCCACCTGGAGCCGCTTCCCGTGCAGGCGGCGCACCGCCTCCATCACCACGAACGCGCCGATACGGTCGTCAAATCCGCGACAGGCCACCCGGTCTCCGGCCAGCGGCCGCCAACCCGCGTCAATCACAGCGGGGCTCCCCAACTCCACCAGCTTCTCTGCCTCCGCCTGGTTCGAGGCACCAATGTCCACGCCGATGTCGGTAATTTCATGTGGCGCAACCTTCTTAACATCCTCGCCTTTCAGCAAATGCGGCGGTGTAACACCAAAGACGCCGTTCACCGGGCCCTTGCGCCCCTGGATGATGATCCGTTCGCCAGCCAATTGCTGTGTGGTCACGCCGCCCAGGGCGGTCAGGAACAGGAACCCCTTCTCGTCAATGTACTGAACCATGAAGCCGATTTCGTCGCAATGACCGTCGATCATCACGCGCACCCTGGCCTGCGGATTCACGCACACGCGCAGGTTGCCGTGCAGATCGATGGAAACCTGTTTGGCATACGGCTTTACATACCGCGCCAGCAGGTTCATGCCGTCCGCCTCCCAGCCGGACGGAGTGGGCAGGGCGACCAGTTTCTGCAGCAGAGCCAGGGCGGTGTTATCCATGTGGTGCTACCTTGGATTTCGCGTGCCGCGAAATCATTTGGGGGAGAGTTTCGTGGTGGATGCCGTCAACGCAAAAAAATAGCAGATTGCGGCGGGAAAGCAAATGCTCGATGGCGCGTGCCAGCAGTTCTCATTATGGTGCAAGGATACTGTCAAGAATGCCCGTACGGGCACACTACAAACGATTAATTGCTGGTTCTAGGCCGTTTGTAGTGACGCCGTAAGGCGTTTCTGCGCCATATTGAGAACTGCTGGTCGCGTGCTCTCTGTGCTCGCGGTGTCCTTGACTTGTCGTCAGGTGCGGCAGCGGTCCCGCAGGTCCCGCTGTACTGGAACCTACTCCCGAATCTGTCCCGCGCGCACGAACTGCCGGTAGAGGCTGGCATAGGCGCCGGCGGCGGCCAGCAACTCGGTGTGCGTGCCGCGCTCGACAATCCGGCCGCGGTCAAGCACCAACAGCAGGTCCGCATGCCGGATGGTGCTGAGGCGGTGAGCCACGACAAAGCTCGTGCGCCCCGTCAACAGGACCGCAAGCGCGTGCTGGATGCGCAGCTCCGTGATGGTATCGATGGAGCTGGTGGCCTCATCGAGAATCAGGATCCGCGGGTTGGCCAGCATGGCACGCGCAAAGCAGATCAGCTGCCGCTGGCCAAGGCTGATCCCGGCGCCGCGCTCGCCGACCGCGGTTTGCAGGCCATCCGGCAGCGACTCCAGCGCATCGAGGCAGTCCAGCCGCCGCAGCACCTCCCGCACGTCCTCGTCCGTGGCACCCGAACGCCCCAGGCGGATATTCTCCATCACGGTGCCGGTGAACAGAAAGTTCTGCTGCAAGACCAGGCCGATCTGCCGGTGCAGCGAGGCGGACTGGATCTGCCGGATCTCCTGGCCGTCGAGCCGCAGCTCGCCGCCCGTGGGGAGGTAGAACTTGGAAATCAGATTGGCAATCGTGGTCTTGCCGCTCCCCGTATGACCGACCAGCGCAATGGTCTGGCCGGGCTCGGCCGTAAACGTGATGTCGCGCAGCACCGGCGTCTCCGGCTGGTAGGCAAAGTGCAGGTGGCGGAACTCCACGCGCCCCTGCAGCGTGTGCTCCCGCGCTTCCGGCAGATCCTGCCACGACGGCGGCGTATCGAGAAAATTGAACACGCGCTCGGCGCCCGCCATGGAGGCGAGCGCCTGGTTGTACATGTTGCCAATGCTGATCATCGGCTGGAAAAACGCGCCGCTCATCATCACAAACTGATAGAGATTTTCCACACCCGTATAGCCGTGCAGCACACGCCAGCCGCCGAAGAACAGCAGCCCCGCAAGAAAGAGCTGGTTGTTGATCTCCAGCAGCGGCAGGAAGATACCCGAGGTACGCGCCAGATCATGGTTGAAGGTGGCGTGGTCGGCCACCAGCTCGCTGAACAGGTCGGCGTTCCGGCGCTCGCGGGCAAAGCCCTGCGTGACGCGAATGCCACTCACCGACTCCGCCAGCGTGGCGGTCACGCGGCTGAAGCTCTCCTGCAGAGTGCGGTGAATGCGGCTCAGGCGGCGTCGAAAGTAGTAGTTCATGCCGAACAGAAACGGCCCCATGGCCAGCAGCATCAGGAAGAGCGCCCAATCGTAATAGCACATCACCGCCGCAGCGATGAGCATCTGGCCGGTCTGGACGAGCGTGATAAACAGCACGTCCTGCACGCCGGCGCGAACGCCCTCGGCGTCGTTGGTAAAGCGGCTGATGATACGGCCGATGCGGGTGTCGACAAAGAACTTGAGCGGCTGGCGCTGGAGGTGGGCAAACATGTCGCGCCGCAGGTCATGCAGGACGTTCTCGCCCATGCGCAGCGCATACAGGGAACGGAAGATGAAGGTGCCCTGGGTCAGCAGCGCCAGCAGCACGTAACCAGCCGTGCCGAGCAGGACGCCGCGCAGGTCGAGCCGGCTGACCGGGCCGCTCAGCACGGCGCCAATGGCCCATGCCAGCAGCGGCAGCTGCACGGTGCGGACCAGCACCAGCACCAGCAGCGTGGTGCGCATTCGGCGGAATGGCTCCGTAAAACGGAACAGGCGCCGGATCAGGCCGAGGTCCAGCGGCCGACGCTCGGTCTCGCGCTGCTCGCGCTGCACCGCGGTCAACAGCGGCAGGTCCTGGCGGATTTTACGGGAGGCGCTCATCGTTTACGTAAAGACAACGGAAAGAACGGAAGCAAGGAAGGTTGGAAGACTGGGTGAAATCCGGTTCTGCATTTTTCTGTGTCCTCTGTGTCCACTCACTTGTCCCGCGCGCCCGCTTCGGCCAGGTCGGAGATCTGCAAGGCCACCACTTCGCGATACAGGCCATCGCGCTGCATCAGTTCGTGATGGGTGCCGAGCTCCGCAATGCGGCCATGGTCCAGGACGAGCACGCGATTGGCACAGCGCAGCGTGCTGAGGCGATGCGCCACGACAAACGTGGTGCGCCCGCGCATGGCGCCCTCCATGGCCAGCAGGATGTCGCTCTCGGTATGGGCATCAATCGCCGCTGTGGGGTCGTCCAGCAGCAGGATGGCGGGTTCGCGCAGGATGGCGCGTGCAATCGCAAGGCGCTGGCGCTGGCCGCCGGAGAGGTTGGCGCCGCTCTCGTGGAGGATCGTGTCGTACCCCTGGGGCAGCTGCAGAATGAAGTCGTGCGCGGCGGCCACGCGCGCGGCCTGCTCGATCTGCGCACGACTGGCGTCCGGACGGCCAAAGGCGATGTTGGCCGCGACCGTGGTGCTGAACAGAAAACTCTCCTGAAATACAATGCCGATGCTGCGGCGGAGATCGCCCAGGTCGAGGTCGCGCACGTCCACGCCATCCACGCGCACACACCCGGCAATCGGGTCGTAGAAGCGCGGAATGAGGCTCATCAGCGTGCTCTTCCCCGCGCCTGTGGCGCCCAGCACGGCAATGCATTCGCCGGGCTGCACATCGAGGGTAATGTCGCGCAGCACGGGCTCGTTCGGGTCATAGCCGAACGTGACCCCCTCAAACATCACGGCGCCGCGCGGCTGCGGCAGGTGTTTAGCAAGGGGCCGGCTCTGAATCTCCAGTGGCGCGGTGAGCACCTCGTGCACGCGCTGCGCGGCAACCAGACTCTGCTGGATGCTGTTGGCAATGTTGGCGATGCTCCCGATCTGCCCGGAGAACTGCTGCAGCAACCCGGAGAAAACCAGCAACTGCCCGATCGAGAGCCCGGCCAGCGCCGCGGCCGCGGCGTCCGGCTCGCGTTCGTAGGCGATCACCAGCCAGCCGCCGTACCCGAGCAGCACCGCCAGGCTGAGCTGCGAAATGAAGCCGATCAGCGGATGAAACCAGCTCATGGCCCAGAAAATTCCAAGCTGTTCGTCGCGCACCGCGCGGTTGGCGGCGGCAAATTTGGCGACTTCGTTTGGCTCCAGCCCGAACCCCTTCACAACCGCGGCACCTTGCAGGTACTCGTTCAACACCAGCACAACCCGGTCGGCCAGGTCACGCACGCGGCGGTAGCGCGGCTGCAGCCGCTGCGAAAAGTAGCGCGAGACATACCAGAGCAGCGGCGTGGTGCCAAGACACGCCAGCGTGAGTCCAACATGGATCTGCAGCATGTAGGCCAGATAGACCACCAGCGACAGCACCAGCACCACGCACGGCAGCACCACGCCATCCACAAACAAGCGCACAGATTGCACATCCCCCAGGACACGATTAATAATCGAGGCACTGGCATTTGCGTCGAAAAAACGGAAGCTGAGCCGCTGCATCTTCTCGTAAACCTGCGCCCGCAGGTCCACCACGATCTGCTGCTGCACCAGCCGCGTGGCCTCCACCGTGTAAAAATAGTTGAGCGCCCCGCGCAGCAGCGCAAACCCCAGGATGCCGCCAGCCAGCAGCAGCAGCACACGCATCGGCGGCATGCCGGGTGGCGGCTGGATGCCGAACGGCCAGTGCGGAGGCTTGGGGGCGGCGGCGGGGCTTGCGGGACGGGAGGGACCCGAGGGACCACCCGACAAGGCGGCGGGCGGGGCGGGGCTTGAGGGACCTGAGGGACCCGAGGGACTTGAGGGACCGAAGGGACCACCCGACAAGGCAACGGCTTCACGTCCCTCAAGTCCCTCCCGTCCCTCCGCACGCTGTCCTTTATCCTCTGCCCGCGGCCCTCCGGCTTGCCCGGCAGCAGCAAACCGGATGTAGTCCACACCGGTGCCCATCAGACTGAGGCCCAGCAAACCCATGGCCAGCAGGCAGAGCTGCAGGCATAGTACCCGGACACAGCCCCAGCGGTATTTCCAGGCAAAGGACAGGAGGAAGCGCAGCAGCGTGCCGCGCGATGCCGGACCGGTATTAAAAAGGGTGTTGGTTGAAGAAGGGCTCACAGCGTGGCCTCACGGCAAAGCCCGTTCGCGGCTGACGACCTCGCCTGTAAGGTCACGCTCGGACGCATAGCGGTACCGGATGCGCTCCTCGCCATCCACCTGGATCAGATCGGGGACCATGGCATTGTCAACCGAGGAGCGCGGGATGTAATTGACTGTGCGCGTCACCGTGGGGCGCCCCTGTTTGTCTGTCTCCAGCACGCGCTCGCCCCGCATGTTGAACCGTTCGACCGTATCGCCGGTGCGGCGCAGCCATCCGGTTGGCTGCCGTGCCTCATCATACAGGTACTCATCGCGCCAGTGCTTGTCCATGGACAGCACGGGATCCACGTAGTGGTTGGTGGCAACCGCCGCCGCGTAGTCCACCGTCAGAATGCGGCCATCGTCCGCATAGCTGCGGATTTCATTATTGAGATGGAAGAACGAGACAAAGGACGGGGCGCTGTACAGCCGGCCGTTCGAGGCAATCACGCCAATGTCCACACGGCTGGTCTGCAGCGGCTGCCCCGCGCGTACCGGAAAGGTTCCGCCATGGTGGGCAACCGAAATCTCCACCTGCGACTGGTCCGGCTTGAAAGGCAGAATCGTGACTTTGCGCGGGTCGCCGCGCAGCACCACCCAGTGGATGCGCCACCCGTCAGCCGGCACGCCGGTCAGTTGCGCGCCCAGGGTCATGGTGTGCCGACGCGCCGTGCTGCGCAGCACCCGGCTGATGACACACGGCGAATCGTACAGCACCTCCGCGGTAGCTGCATCGAAGAAATCAACCCCCGGCACAGGGCGCACCTCGGCCAGCGTGCGCAGCGAAACCACCGGCGGGATGTCGTTGGTGGTCAGATCGTGCGCCATCCGAACCATGCGCTCGACGTCGAGGGTGGCCGCATCGAACACCGTCGGATGCGCGGCACCGTCGAGATAGTTCTCGGGCTTGCCGACCGTCTTCCGGGAGGCGCGCAACAGCATCTGCAGGGTCGGCGCAACCAGGCCGCGCGCAATCAGAAACTGCTTGGTCTCCGGGCGGAGGGCCGCCAGCGTGGCGACAAAGGCTTGCAGAAACGCCTGATCCGAGCCGGACGAACCCTGCGAGATCAGCACGTACGGCTGGTTTGCGGAATATAAATCGCCCAGGCCCGCGGCATCGTGATCGCGATGCGAGGGGTAGCAGTACAGGTGGTTGCTCAGATACTGCACAAACAGGAAGGCCACGGCCGAGCCATCGCACAGCGCGCCGCGCGGCACGCTGCGCCAGAATGGACCGCCCGTGACAGCGACGGAAGAGTTGCCGATCACCACGCCGTTGTACAGAAACTGGCTCAGGCCGTAGTGCGCACCGTACTGGCGCGCATCGGCGTCGTACTGTACCACCGTCAGTCCGGCAAAAGGCGTGCGATCGAGGAGCGAATGGCCGTCGTCACGGTTGTCGTAAAAATCACCGCGATTGCCTGCCGCCGTGCCGGCCAGCAGCCAGGGCCGGATCACGGCAGCCGCCGGACCGCTCCAGCTCGGGGCCACTTCAGCCGGCGATGGCGCGCGAGGCGGCAGGGCGAAGAAGGACCGGAAATGTCCGCGCTCCAGATCCCAGGTGGTATTGGAGGCACTCACATGCGCCACGCCATCACTGACCTGTGCAACCCTCGCGACCGGCTGCCCTTCGACCGGTTTGCCGCGCAAGTTGCGCGCCCTGTCGAGCAACCCTTGGAAGGTCGGCTGTTGCCGCAGCCTGATCAGGTCCTCATCCGCGGCGATCATCGCCTCGTCACGAAACCCGAGCGTGATGGCCTCGTCCAGCGCCTGCAGCGCCTCGGCGGGTTGATTCTGAAGCGCCAGCGTGCAGGCCAGATTGTAGCGCCAGACCGGATTTTCCGGCAGCAACGCCACGCCCGTGCGACAGATGCGCTCCATCTCAGGAAAATTCTTCTTCCGCATGCCCTGCTGAAACGCAAAGGCCAACTGCTGATGCCTGGGAAAGACAAGCGGATATTCAAAGACATTCGTGACCGCACAGACCTGATGCGTGAGGCACAGCATGAAAACCAGGCAGACGGACAGCATGAGCTTGGGACGCATGGGCAGTAATCCTTTTCCCTCGTTAGACTTATTAGATTACACCCGCGCCGATGCAATGTCAGTTATCATTATGGCGACACGAATGCCCGTACGGGCACACTACGAACGGCTGTTTGCCATTCCTAGCCGTTTGTAGTGACGCCGTAAGGCGTTTTGGCGCCATAATGAGAACTACTGCTTACAATGGGCTAGCAGCCTGTCGGACTTAGCCTTCTGGGGGTACAAACCATGCTTATCCGGTTAATTCCCAAATAGAGTTTTACACTAGAACTT
>JBAXVM010000007.1:0-28251 GCA_037129105.1 bacterium | reverse complement strand
GCGCGAACGATTGAGGTCGTTCCACAATCCTCGCAAAAGAAGCCTCCAGACTGTCCGTAAAAGCGCGTCCCAGTCCAGGGCAGCATTCTTCGTAATAATCGCCAGCGTTAAACGCTTCAATCCTGGCCTCAGGATGTAATACGAGACGACTCATCCGTATTTCGCCCGCATTTCGCGGACGACCTGTTCGGCGGGAAGGCCTTGAACTCGTCCGTTCTCGATCTCGTCAATACGCCGCTGAAGAACAGCTTCCAAGGATGTATCATTTCCCGATTCGGCATGCTTCGCGGAAAGGAACTCGACGAAGTCCAGGACCTCTTCCTGCCGTTCCGGCGGCAATCGCGCCACCCGCTCCGAGACTGTTTCTGCCAACGTCATACCAATGCCTCCAATGACGTATATATTACTCTCTCCGTGCGGGTTTATCCAGTGGACTTCGCCGTCTGGAGGCCCAACACCGTCTGCCAGGGCATCGGACATGGTGGCCAGCAACTGCCCGCCAGCTTCTGACATGCGCTCCCGTTGTTGGGCAGTCTCGCGCGCTTCCGCCTCCAGGCGGTTCTGCTCGCTGACATCACGCGGCGCTTCCGGCTTGGCGCCCAGCAGCACCGCTAATCAATCTCGTCAAACTTTCCCGGTGTAACGGCTATCGGGGAGCTTGCGCGCCTGGCCGACGATGACGAGTGTTTCCAGAAGTTCGGCGACGCGGTCGGTCTGGGCACGCTTGAAATGGGCGGATAGGAAATCGGCGGTGACGGGAGCGGCGGCGGTTTCCAGAGCGCCGCGCAGCACGCGGACCTGCTCGGGGAGCGAGGAGGACCAGGGGAGCTGTCGGACGGTTGGGCGGTTGTCGTGGCCCTTTTGGCCTTGTATCTATACTCGAAAAGGCGTTTTTTGGCTTTGCTTCGATACGCGACCGGTGTATGTTTGCCCTTGTTTTGTGACAAAAGCTGACTCCGGAGGTATGGTCGTACCGACAGAAAAAGACACATCAGGCATGTTCCCTAGGGGTGTGGATGCCAGACTTTTGGCTTGGATGAACACGAAGGGGCGCAAGCCGCTGATTCTCCGGGGGGCGCGGCAGGTGGGCAAGACCGTGGCCGTCCGGTTGTTTGCCCGCCACTTCGACCAGTTCGTCAACCTGAACATGGACCTGGCGGCTGACGCCGATCTGTTTCGGCGGGGCTTCAGGACGAGTTCTTCCGGCATGACGATCTGCATGCCATCTACAAAGGCATGCTGGCGGAGCACATCGTCGGCCAGGAACTGGTCTGTCTGGAGCCCAACACACGGAAAAAGCAATGCTTCTGGGTGCGCGACAAGACGCAGTCCCAAGCCGAGGTAGACTTCGTCATTCAGCACCGGGGGCACGTGATTCCCGTGGAGGTAAAGTCCGGTACGGCAGGGACACTACGATCCCTGCATGAGTTTGTGGACCGATGCCCGCACAACTTAGCCGTGCGGTTGTATGCAGGACCGCTCACCCTGCACCCCGCGCAGACGCCTTCCGGCAAGTCCTACCACCTCCTCAACGTGCCCTATTTCCTGGCCGCAAAGATCCATGAGTACGTTGATTGGATGATGGCGCAGGTCGGACAGGTGCCCCCGGCTCAAAGGCCAGCGACAAGTAGGCCTCGTGGCGCTGTGGACGCAATTGGCGCACCAGCGCTTTAAGGATGCCATACCCGCCGGCATATGCATACATGATCTATAACTCGCGTCCTGAAACTTGACCAAAAAAGACTAGATTTCTCGGAACGAGAAATCTAGTGGATATGGTTTTTGCAGATGGCCATGACGGCCGGATGCGAGACGCGGCGCTCCACGGTAATCGCATAGAAGGACTCGTGAATTTCTTTCACAAGGCCCACACGTTGGACCGGATAGCGACTGCAGATGGCGCGTTCAATAGCCGCCGGGATGGGAAAAAGGCCAAGCCCGGCCTGTCCGAGTTCAATCAGGAGCGCCTGATCGTCAAACTCACCCATGATTCGGGGCGTGAGGCCATTCTCGGATAGCCACTGCTCCATGGACCGATGCAGGTTGGCCTGGGGCGTGGGCAACAGCAGCGGCGCTCCCTGCAGGGATCGCGGGAAGCCCTTCTTGTAGCGCTCAGCCAGTTCCGTTGTCCCCATGATGGCTACCGGGCACCGCATCAGAAGCTGACTGAGCACTTTAATCGCCGGATGCGCCGTGCACGGTGCATCGGCCAGAACCACATCCACTTCATGCGTTGTCAGGCACGCCAGGAGGCGATCCGGGGATCCTTCCACGCAGGAAAGAACCGGTCGCTCCGGCATGGAAAGCACCGGCTGCAACAGCAAACTGGCAACCATCTTGGGCACAGCGTCCACAATGCCGACCTGTACCCGAACAGGAGCGCCGGCGGGGTGATCCTGCAGGGCATCCTGCAGCTCCGCACCCAGCGCAAAGATGTCGTCCGCATACCGAAATACCAGCCGTCCGGCATCCGTGAGCTCAAGCCGGCGCCCGACGCGTGCAAAAAGTTGCTGCCCCATCACGCGCTCAAAAGCATGAATCTGTCCACTCAGCGTGGACGGCGCCAGCCGCACCAGAGCGGAAGCTCGCGCCAGGCTTCGCTCCCTGGCCACCAGCCAAAAGTAGTGCAGATGGTGGTAATTCAATCGATTCATTGATTCAGTATATTTCGCAGCGGATGGAAAGTCAAATTTCGCCCCCGCGCAGTACAGCGGGGGCCATGGTCTTTTCCTGAAGCGGTCTGGAATTCTCACCACGAAGGACACGAAGAGCACGAAGTTCAACAAATCAGACAGTTTCTGTCATTTTCCCAGCGTCCGATTACGGGAATCTTCGTGTTCTTCGAATCTTCGTGGTGGAAGCCGCCAAAGTGGCGCTTCAGGAAAAGACCATGCAGCGGGGGCTGCGCACCCGCTGACCCCAGGCGTCTCCTGTCGGTCCAACAGCGGTCCCGCAGGTCCCGCTGTACATGTCGGACTTAGAGCCTATCCAAAAAAGCTACCTCGCGCATTTCCTTGCGGACGCCCCGGAGGTGCGTCCCTACCAGGCGGCTAGAACCGCGCCAGCGCTGAAAAAATCAGATTCCGCCCCGGTTCATTCACGCCGGAACCGTGGGTGCGATAGTCCTCGTTGAAAATGTTTTCCAGTGCCAGCGTAAGACGGAGCATTTCCGTGACTTGAGCCCCCGTGCGCACGTGGTAGACGATGTACCCGGGCGTGCCGCCCGGCGGAATGCGTTGCGTGTCGCGCGTGTCGTCCACAGAGAGCTTGTCGGCCTTGTCAGCCAGGTTCGCCGCGGCCTCGCACCAGTACCTGCCGTTTTCCGTCTGCCAGCGGAGCGCCACAGCAGCCGTGAGCGGCATCAGGCGCGAAAGGTAGCCGCGCTCCTTCGTTGCTGCCGACGTCGGGTAGGCGTCGACCTTGCCATCCATCCACGAGCCGGCCACGCGCGCGGACCACTGGGAGGTGAAGTCGTACTGCATCGATAATTCCGCGCCCTGCACGTAGCCGGAACCGGCATTGAGCTTGGTGACCTCCCGCAGCGGCGGGCTGCCGACCATCTGTCCGGTCGGCGCGCGGACGATCATATCGTCGATCAGCGTGTAGTAATAAGCGGCCTGCGCGGCGAGTGGCCCGCACTTCGTCTTGATGCCAATTTCTCCAGAAACAAACTTTTCCGGATCGAGGTTCGGACTGGGGACCTCGAGTTCGCCGCTGCGAGCCACGTCGAGGCGCGTCAGGTCCGACAGGTTCGGCGCGCGAAATCCTTGCGCCACGCTGGCGAAGACAACGTGCTCGCGATCAGCGGTCAGCGGACAGAGCAGGCGCAGGGAGCCCACCGCCGCCTCCCAGTCGTTCGCCAGAGAGGCCGCCAGCTTGGTGACCGGATCCTGGAAGCGGTCGGCGTCCACGCTCGTGAAGGTGTAGCGCACGCCGGGGATCACGTCGAGCCAGCCGTTGCAGAGTTTGATGGTGTCCTGCACGTAGAAACCGAGCGTCTCGTAGGTGGCATCGTCCGCCACCGGCCCCTGGATGCCGACGCTCTTGAGCGAGCCGTCGGGCCGGTACTTGCGGTTGTAGGAATCCACCCCATCGCGGTAGTACTCAGCGCCGTACACCCAGTCGCCGAGGCGGGTGTCCGACTCCAGTTGCAGCGCCGTGCCCCACGTGGTGACATCGAACCCCTGCCGCACGCGATCGGCCGTGGGGCTGCCCGGCACGGTGTACTGGTCTTCCTGCTGCACCTGTTGCGACACCGTGACCGTCACGCGGTTCACAAGGCCGTCGAGGTTGATGGCGCAAAACTTGGCATAGGAGAGGTCGCGCTGCTGGTCGAAGGCGTGGACGAGGTCCGTGCCGTGGCTGAGACCCTGCCAGTCGATGCCGTAGATTGTGCGATGTGTGCGCCAGGCATCGTCCTGGGTCACGGTCTGGTGGGCGAGCGTGAGGGTCGTGTCGGCGTTGAAATAGAGGTCCAGGCGCGCGTCCCAGTCCTGCTCGCCGTAACCGGTGTGGCGCTGCCTACCAACGGTATCACCGCCGATGAGGTCGCCAAAATCCTTGTAAGAGTAGCCGCCGACAAAACCGACGTGCGGATCCGGGCGGCCGCCGACTTGCACGCGGCCAATGGTGGAGCGCTCTGCCGTGGCCCCACGATAGAAGAGTTCCGGCGCCCAGACCGGCGAACCGTTCCAGGCTGGCGGCGCGAGCGGCAGGGCATTGAGTGTCCCGCCGATCGCATCGCTGCCATACAGGACGGACCCAGGGCCCATGACCAGCTCCGTGCGAGCGAGCGAAAGCGAATCCACCGTGTTCCAATACTGGTTCGGGCCGTCCCGGAAGACGGAGTTGTTCAGGCGGATGCCGTCAATCAGGCAGAGCGTGCGGAATCCGGTAAAACCTCGCAGGAACGGCGACCCCTGGCTGTAGGCCGTCTTCTGCAACATCACGGACGGCGTACCGGCCAACAGGTCCGGCAGTGTGCGGTCAGAGGCCCGGGATGCGTCACCCTGCCGGTCGAATACGTAGACCGTGTTCGGCTCGTCCTGCGCCGAACGCGTGGCGCGGGAGGCGGTCACTACAATCTCTGGCAGGGAAGCAGACGGGGCATTGGAAGTACTCCCGGCCCGGGTTGGGTGCGGCACTGCGGCGAGGCATACGATCCCAACAGCAAGCCGCACGCGACAGACGAACACAAACGATTGACTCATACAAGAAAACCTTTTGCTGGTGATTCCGTAGGCGGACATCTGCGATTCAATGACCGTAGGGACGGCTTTACGCCGTCCATCACCAGGCCATTTGCGGGTAGACGGCATCAAGCCGTCTCTACCCGGAATCGCAGATGCGCCCATCCTTCTACACAAGTTAAAACGCCAACATGCGCTGCCTGGTTCATTCGATTAAACCGAACCTATAGTTCTTTATTATCTGATTTTCAGAACCTTTCAAATAAGGGTATGTTATTCCCGAACCCGACCAAAAGGCCACCGCACAAACGATGAACACCCGATCGACAGAAACAGCATCCATGAATCTCGCGGACGTCCCGGGGCTCTCCGAAGCGGAGGCCCGGATCCGGCTCGAACGCGAAGGATGCAATGAGCTGCCGGCGCAGAAGAAGCGTGGCGTGCTCTCGATCGCGCTCGAAGTTGTTCGCGAGCCGATGTTCATCATGCTGCTGGCGGCAGGCGGACTCTACCTGCTGATGGGCGAACCGGCCGATGCATTGATGCTGCTCGGCTTTGTTTTCGTAGTGATGGCCATCACCATTATCCAGGAACAGCGCACCGAACGCGCGCTGGACGCCTTGCGAGATCTCTCCAGTCCCCGCGCCCTCGTCTTCCGGGACGGCGTGCGCCGGCGCATACCCGGCCGGGAGGTGGTCCGGGGCGACATGGTCGTGCTCGCTGAGGGGGACCGGATTCCGGCCGACGCCATCTTGCGCCGGAGCGTCAACCTTTCGGTGGATGAATCCCTGCTCACCGGTGAATCCGTGCCGGTTCGCAAAACCCCGTCAGCGGACGCACAAAATCTGGCACGTCCCGGGGGGGACGACCTGCCCTCAGTCTTTTCCGGCACCCTCGTCACGGCCGGCCAAGGCATTGCTGAGGTCATGACAACCGGCGTGCGCACCGAACTGGGGAAGATCGGCAAGGCCTTGCTGCAGGTGATCCCGGAACGAACGCTCTTGCAAAAAGAAACCACCCGTCTGGTACGCACGCTCGCGCTGGTGGGCCTCGCGGCATGTATCGTCGTGGTGCTGGCGTACGCCTTCACGCGCGGCGGCGGCATCACCGTATGGAAGGAGGGCCTGCTCGCAGGTATCGCCATGGCCATGGCGACGCTGCCCGAGGAGTTTCCGGTTGTGCTGACGGTTTTCCTGGCGCTCGGTGCCTGGCGCATCTCACGAAGCAACGTGCTCACGCGGCGCATGCCCGTCATCGAGACGCTGGGCGCCGCAACCGTGCTGTGCGTGGACAAGACCGGCACGCTGACACAGAACCAGATGACACTGCGGCGCGTGGTGGCCGGCGGCTTTTCCGTCGACCTGACGAGTGCCGAAAGGCGCCTGCCCGAACCGGTGTCCAATTTGATCGAACACGCGATTCTGGCAAGCCGGCGCGACCCATTCGATCCCATGGAGCGCGCCCTGCATGCCGCCGGAGAAAGAATAGACGGACAGCCTGAGCAACGGCACCCGGCCTGGTCCCTGGCACGCGAGTATCCGCTGTCGCCAGCGCTCCTGGCCGTCAGCCAGGCCTGGCAAACCGAATCCGGCGACGAGCTGGCCATTGCATCCAAGGGCGCCCCGGAAGCGATTGCAGAGCTTTGCCACCTTTCCGCCGAAGCGCGCGCTTCTCTGACGCAGGAAGTGACGCGCCTGGCGTCCGAAGGCCTGCGCGTGCTCGCCGTGGCACGCGGAAAATGCCGGTCCGATGCACTGCCGGCAGAACACCACGATCTCGAACTGCACTTCGTCGGCTTGCTGGGTCTTGAAGATCCGCTTCGTCCGGCCGTCCCCGCTGCCGTCGCGGAATGCCGCGAGGCCGGCATTCGCGTAATCATGATTACGGGTGACTACCCGGCCACAGCCCAAAGCATCGCACGACAGGCCGGTCTTGCCACCCCGGACGCGGTCATCACTGGGCCCGAACTGGACGGGATGTCCAACGATGAACTGGCGCGTCGCATCCGCGATGTGAACGTCTTTGCCCGTGTCGTTCCGGAGCAGAAACTGCGCCTCGTTCAGGCACTCAAGGCAAATCGCGAAGTGGTTGCCATGACCGGCGACGGCGTAAACGACGCGCCTGCGCTGAAGGCGGCCCACATCGGCATTGCCATGGGTGGCCGCGGCACGGATGTCGCCCGCGAAGCGGCCTCGCTGGTACTGCTCGACGACGACTTTTCATCCATTGTAGCCGCCGTCCGACTGGGACGCCGAATCTTTGACAACATCAAGAAAGCCATCGCCTTCATCCTGGCGGTACACGTGCCCATTGCCGGACTTTCCATGATCCCTGTCTTCTTTGCCGACTGGCCACTCCTCCTGCTGCCGGTCCATATTGTTTTTCTGGAACTCATCATAGACCCCGCCTGCACCCTCATATTCGAGGCCGAAAAGGCCGAGGACAACGTGATGCAGCGGCGGCCGCGGAGTCCCGCCGAGCGCCTGTTTTCGCGCGGTACAATCGGGGTGGCGCTCATGCAGGGGGTCAGTGTGCTGGCAGTCTGCGTGGGTGTCTTCCTGATCGCCCGCGCGAACCATTCCGCCGATGCCGCCCGCGCCCTGACGTTCGCGTCGCTGGTCGTGTCCTTCATCGTCATCATTCTCGTAAACCGGTCCTGGACAAAATCCGCCTGGTCGATGTTGTTTGTCCCCAACGCCGCGATGCGCTGGGTGCTGCTCGGCGCCAGCACCTTCCTCGTGGTGGTGCTCATGGTCCCATTCGCGCAACAACTGTTCCACTTTGCACCGCTGCACGCGAAGGACCTCATCCTGAGTCTGGGGGCTGGTTTGGTCTGTGTGCTGTGGTTCGAAGTGTACAAGCGGATTCACAACCCGGCGCACCTGAATAAACAACCAGAAATGATGACGTAATCCCGGCGGGTCCGGCGGCCCCGCCCTACCAGAAACCAAACGAATTGGGCAGGTAGGGCGGGGCCGCCGGACCCGCCGGGATCCAGCATGTGAATTGTCGAGAAGCAACTGAACTGAAAACAAGGGAGAGCCTATCATGAACTACCTCAAGACCACGGTGCTGCTGGCCGCCCTCGCAGGCCTTTTTATCCTCATCGGAAGCCTGCTGGGCGGACAAAAGGGTGCGACGCTGGCCCTGCTGGTGGCTGGCGTCATGAACTTTATCACCTACTGGTTTTCCGACAAGATTGTTCTGGCCATGTACCGGGCGAAGAAGGTCAGTGAAACAGACTCGCCGCGCCTGTATCGGATTGTCCGGCGACTGACCACCTGCCACCAGATGCCGTTCCCTGCGATCTACGTGATTCCCGATGAAGCACCGAACGCCTTTGCCACCGGCCGCAACCCACAGCACGCCGCCGTCGCCGCGACCGAGGGGATCCTGCGCATACTCAATGACGAAGAGCTGGAAGGTGTGATGGCGCACGAACTGATGCATGTGGCGAACCGCGACACCTTGATCAGTACCATCGCGGCCAGCATTGCCGGCGCGTTGACCTACCTTGCACACTGGGGGATGTTTTTCGGGGGTTCCGGCCGCGATCGGGACAGCCGGGGCAACCCGTTGGTCGCCCTGTTGCTTGCCATTATCGCGCCATTGGCCGCCATGATGATCCAGATGGCTATTTCGCGGTCGCGCGAATATGTGGCGGATGAAGGCGGCGGCAAGCTGTGTGGCCGACCACTGGCGCTGGCCAGCGCCCTGCGCAAACTCCATCAGGCGGCAGAACGGACCCCGATGTCTGTCGGCACGCCAGCCACGGCGTCGCTCTTCATCGTGAATCCATTTGGCGGTGGCGGGGTGACCAAACTATTCAGCACACACCCCCCGGTGGCCGAGCGCATCCGGCGGCTCGAGCTTCAGGCAGGAACCTGTCGGACGTAGGAGATAAGAATGAGCAAATCAATGAACCTGGGACGTGCGTTTGCAAGTGTCATTGTGGCCAGCCAGTGGCTGCAGGCGCCGCTGTACTTCGGACTGATCGTGGCGCAGGGCGTCTACGTCTGGCAGTTTTGCGTTGAACTCTACCATCTCGTCTGCGGACTGGGCGGCTTCAAGGCGCAGGAGATCATGCTCATGGTGTTGGGGCTGATTGATGTGGTCATGATCTCCAACCTGCTGATCATGGTGATTATCGGCGGATACCATACGTTCGTGGCCAAGATTCATTTCAGCGAACAGAACCCGCCGGACTGGCTGGATCACGTCAACGCCAGCACCATGAAAGTGAAGCTCTCCATGGCGCTCATCGGCATCAGCTCGATCCACCTGCTGAAGTCGTTCATCGAGATCGAGAAGCTGAACAAAGGCGATGTCTACATTCAAATGGGCATTCACTTCCTCTTTATCATTTCGGCCATCGGCCTCGCATATGTTGCAAAAATGACCGAGACCGCCGTCGCCGAAAGCCGCCCGGGGCGCAAGCCGACCGAACACCCACCACAAGAGTAGCAAAACCAGTGCACAGGGCAGATACAAGCCCACACGCGCACTAAGAACCTATCCGAAAACCTCGCCTCACGCTTGCGGCGGGTCCGGCGGCCCCGCCCATGCAAATGCCGCAGAATCGGTAGGGACGCACCTCCGGGGCGTCCGCAAGGAAATGCGCGAGGTACGGTTTTTGGATAGGCTCTTATGCACATGTTCCCGGAGATTCGTGCCCTATGACTCTACATCCCGTCGTTAGCCCGGTTCCCTACCCCACGCCAGCCTGGTATGCGCTGCCGGTTGATGCCACGCTGGCGGAACTGAAAAGCAGCTCGTCTGGCCTGTCCCCCGATGAGGCGCAACGCCGGCTGGAAGAATTCGGGCCGAACGAACTTCAGGCTGCCCACCGCATCTCGCCCTGGAAGCTGCTGCTGGACCAGTTCAAGAACGTGCTCATCATCATCCTGCTGGTAGGTGCCGGTCTCTCGGCTTGCCTGGGTGAAGGGATCGAGTCGATCATCATCGGCGTGATCGTGCTGTTCGCTGTGGGGCTGGGGTTCATCCAGGAGTTCCGCGCCGAGCGCGCCATCGATGCCCTGCGTCAGATGGCCGCGCCTACAGCTGTGGCCTTGCGCGACGGAATGGAGCTCGTCGTGCCGGCCCGTCATCTGGTCCCCGGCGATATTGTGCTGCTGCAGGCCGGCGACCGCATCCCGGCGGACTTGCGACTCGTGGAATCCATCAACCTGCAAGTGGAGGAAGCCGCGCTGACCGGCGAGTCCGTGCCGGTGGAGAAACATGCCAAGACGCTGGCCGAAGGCACCCCGGCGCTTGGCGACCGCAAAAACATGGCATATGCCGGCACGTCGGCCAGCTACGGACGCGGGCGTGCCGTGGTGGTGGCCACGGGCATGAACACCGAGTTCGGCAAGATTGCCCGGATGCTGCAGGCGGTTGAGACGGACCGCACGCCGCTTCAGAAGAACCTGGACAAGGTGGGGCGTACGCTGGCGCATGTCGCACTGGTGATCGTGGCGCTCATTGTGGGCCTGGGCTTGCTGCGCGGACAACCCTTCCTGGAAATGCTCATCTTTGGCATCGCGCTGGCCGTGGCCGTGGTGCCGGAGGCGCTGCCGGCCGTGGTGACCATCTCGCTGGCCATCGGCGTGCAGCGCATGGTCAAACGGCATGCCTTGATGCGGCGGCTCTCCGCCGTGGAAACGCTGGGCAGCACATCCGTCATCTGCTCGGACAAGACCGGCACCCTGACCAAGGACGAGATGACGGTGCGCCGGCTGGCCGTGGCCGGGCGCCTCTGGGAAGTCTCCGGTTCCGGGTATGAGCCACATGGCGAGTTTCGTCTGCAGGACCGACAGGAAAATCCGGACGAAGCTCTTTTACAATTTCTGCGAGCCGCCACACTGGCATCAGACGCCCATAGCACGCGCAACGAGGAGGACGGCCGCTGGCACATTAAGGGAGATCCCACCGAGGGCGCACTGGTGGTGGCTGCGGCCAAGACCGGGCTGGTTAAATCCGAGCTCGAACGCGCGACGCCACGCACAGGCGAGATCCCGTTCACATCCGAAACCAAGCGCATGACCACCCTGCATGCCAGCCCGGGCGGGGACGTGGCATTTTCGAAAGGTGCGCCAGAAATCATCCTGTCGTCCTGTACGCATGTGATGAGCCTGGAAAACGGCATCGCGCGTCCACAACTACTGGATCAAGCCGGCCGCGAGCAGATTCTGGAGATGGCCCGCAGCCTGGCGGATCAGGCGTTGCGCGTGCTGGGTGTCGCCCAGAAAACCAATGCCACGCTCGAAACCGCAGAGCACGGCATGACGTTTCTGGGGCTGGCCGGCATGATTGATCCGCCCAGACCGGAGGCCAAGGCTGCGGTAGCAAAATGCGAACAGGCCGGCATCCGCGTGGTCATGATTACAGGCGATCACCCCATCACAGCGCAGGCCGTGGCCCGGGAACTCGGCATTCTCAAGCAGGGCCGCATCGTCACCGGTGCACAACTGGACGCCCTGTCCGACGCCGAACTGGAGCACGAGGTTGGCCGGATTGATGTCTACGCCCGCGTTTCGCCCGCACACAAGTTGCGGGTGGTGAGCGCCCTGCAGAAAACCGGCAGCGTCGTAGCCATGACCGGTGACGGCGTCAACGACGCGCCGGCGCTCAAGAAAGCGGATATCGGCATTGCCATGGGGATCACCGGCACGGCGGTCACCAAAGAAGCTTCCGCCATGATGCTGACGGACGACAACTTTTCCTCGATTGTGGCAGCGGTTGAAGAAGGTCGCGGCATCTTCAGCAACATCAAGAAATACCTGATGTACCTGCTCTCTTCGAACATCGGCGAAATGCTGATCATGGTTGGTGCAACCCTGCTGGGCATGCCCATGCCATTGAGCGCCGTGCAGATTCTCTACATCAACCTGGCCACGGACGGACTGCCGGCGTTGGCCCTGGCGGTTGATCCGCCGGCACGCGACCTGATGCAGCATCCGCCGCGCAACCCGCGTGCCGGCATCTTCACCCGTCCGGTCGTATTTCTCATGGTGGTGGGGGGGTGCTGGTCCGCCATTGCCAATCTGGGCCTGTTTGTCTGGGCGCGCGCGCGGCAGTTACCGATATCCGAATGCATGACCCTGGTATTCGTATCGCTCTGCCTGGTGGAATTCTTCAAGGCCTTCAGCTTCCGGTCAGACCGCCATACCGTATTTCACAAACCATTTGCCAACCGCTGGCTGAATCTGGCGGTGGTATGGGAAATCCTGCTGCTGGCACTGGTGGTCTATCTGCCATTCATGAACCGGGCCTTCGGCACGTTCGCGCTTACGCTGTCGGACTGGGCCGTGCTCCTGTGCGTGGCGATGACCATCATACCCGTGCTGGAAACCGGGAAATGGATCGTCCGGCGTGGTTGGATTCACGACCCGACTACGGCGCCTTCTCGGCGACACAGTATAAGTGTTTGAGTCCGCGCAGAAACAGTTCCGAACCGGCCAGGGCCGGGGACGCCGTGAAGCTGTCGTCCAGCGGGTTGCTGGCCAGGTTCTCGCAGGTTGCGCCGGCCTTGAGAACCAAGGTCATACCATTGCGTCCGGTCGCGTAAATGCGGCCGGCCGCAGCTACGGGCGAGGCATACGCGCCTTTGCACCCTTCCAGACTCTGCGGACCGTAAAGTATGCGTCCGGTCGCCGCCTCCGCGCAAGTGAGACTAGCCTCGTTTGCCTTCCAATAGTAGAGCCGTCCGTCAACCAGAAGCGGGGAAGGAACGTACGGCGTGTTCTTGTCGCTCTTCCAAGCCAGAGCTTCGGCCTTGTCCGTGAGATCGCCGGCGGCCGTTGCGAACCGGATCGCAAGCAGCGCGCTGCCGCGAAAACCGCTCATGCAATAAACCCGCTCCGCATCTGCCACCGGAGTGGGAATCACATTGCCGGTCATGCCGCCGATCTCCCAAAGCACGGTGCCGTTGGCCGCATCGTAACTACGAATCCTTTTGCTGGCGGAGACGACGATCTGGCGTTTGCCATCACGATCCAACACGAGTGGCGTCGCCCAGGAGGTGACCTCGTCGCGCGCCACCCGCCACGCCTCGGCGCCCGTTTTACGGTCAAACGCAGCCAGAAATCCAGGCCCCTCCTGGTCCTGGTTAATAATGACCTGTTCGCCGCAGAGCACCGGCGAGACGCCTTCGCCGAACTTGGCCTTCATCTTGAACTGTCCCAGTTGCTTCTCCCAGATCTTCTGGCCATCGAGGTCGAAGCAATACAAGCCGTAGGAACCGAAGTAGACATACAGGCGCGTCCCGTCCGTGACCGGGGAACCGGAGGCCCAGCTCCCGTCGCCATGCGTCCCCTCGTGCGGCGCCTGTTCACAGACCACCTGTTTCCAGAGCACGCTGCCGTCGCTGCGCTTAAGCGCAAGCACAGTAAACTGCAGTACCTGGGACGGAAGAACTCCGCCGGATTTGCGGACGAACTCGGGTGTCTCCGACTCGGCCCGCCTGACAGCTTCCGGATCCGCCGGCTTGCCGGTCTCCACGGTCGTGGTGATGAAAACACGATCCTGCCATACGATCGGCGAAGAGACGCCCTTCCCGGGAATAGCGACCTTCCAGCGGATATTTGTCTTCTCGTCCCAGCGCAGCGGCGGCACAGCATCTGTCGAAACGCCGGTCGCCAGCGGCCCGCGCCACGCCGGCCACCCCGACTCCGGAACAACGACCTTCTTTTCCGCAGCCAAGGCGCCTTGCCAGATAACGCACGTGAGCACGAAACAGATACAGAACTTCATGTTTGTTCCTTCCGGGCGCACAGCATGACGCGCCGATGATATGCCGACAGCATCAACCGATTAAGGAGATCATCTCTCTTTTTGAAGCGCCGGCCAAGTTCCAATTACGCGCGGCCAGTCAGAAAGGTACAGCAGGACCTGCGGGACTGCTGTGCGACCCTTCTTCCATTATTCCTCCCTTCCAACCATCCTCCCTTCCATTCTTCCATCTTTCCGCCGTTTTTAGCCCCTCTCGAATTCGCTTTACTTCACATCCGCAACGCCGGTATAGTACCCGCGCAAACACAAAGGAAAAACAAAGCGGAACAAGGACCTGTTAGAGACATGAGCCAGATGGACAAGGTAGCGATTCGTAAGCCGTTCCAGCGTCATGCGAATGACACCGGATCCAGCGAAGTTCAGATTGCAGTGCTCACGAAGAAGATCGAGGCACTTACTGAACATCTGAAGGGCCATAAGAAGGATTTCAGCTCGCGCTATGGGCTGATCCGCATGGTCAACTCGCGTCGTAGTCTTCTCGACTATCTGCGCAGCCAGAACGAAAATCGTTACCAGAAACTCATCAAAGAGCTCAACATCCGCCGCTAGGTCTGCCCGGCCTGCACCGGTCATCCGGTCGCAGGCCTTTGTGCAATCAACGTGGCTGCCGGCGCGGCAGTCATCCCGGCAGCGGAAACACTTCAGCTCCCGATCCCTAGCCTACCCCACCCTCCCCCGGAATCTCCGATCCGGGAGTCGTGACAGGTCAGGAATGCGGGCGGTTCGTCTCTCTTGACTCAGCCCTTGTATCCAGAAAGGCAAAATGAAGGATACTGTATCTGTTGCCGTCGAGGTTGGCGGCAAGACGATTACCATCGAAACCGGACTGCTCGCCTGCCAGGCCGCCGGCGCCACCACGGTTACACTCGGCGAGACCATCATGTTCTCCGCCGCGACCAACACGGACAAGCCGCGCGAAGGGATCGACTTCTTCCCGCTGCAGGTCGAGTATCGCGAAAAGTACTATGCAGCCGGACGCTTCCCCGGCGGGTTCTTCAAGCGCGAATCGCGCCCCAGCGAGAAGGAAATTCTCACGGCGCGCATCATTGACCGCCCCATCCGCCCGCTCTTCCCGGACGGCTACATCAACGATGTCCAGATCAACAGCATGGTGCTGTCGGCCGACTGCGAGAACGACCCGGACGTGCTGGGCGTGATCGCCGCCAGCGCCGCGTTGCACATCTCCGAGATTCCTTTCATGGGGCCCATCGGCGCCGTGCGCGTCGGTCGCGTGAACGGCCAGCTCGTCATCAACCCCACACATGCCCAGCGCGCCAAGAGCGACCTGGACCTCGTCTACGCCGGCACGCGCGAGCGCTTCCTCATGATGGAAGGCGGAGCCGACGAGATCTCCGAGTCCGACTTCCTGGCAGCCATGAAGTGCGCCCATGCCGAAGTCGTGAAGATTATTGACGCCCAGATCCGCCTGCGCCGCCTGCTCAACAAGCCGGACAAGCAGATCGTGGATGGCGAGCCGAACAAGGAGCAGATGGACTTCCTGCGCGCCACCTCCGGCGAAGCTCTCCGCCAGGCACTGCTCGTGGCCGGCAAGCAGGCCCGCGAAGTCGCGATCAAGACCATCAAGGCATCCCTGAAGGCCAAGGCCAAGGAGAAGTTCACGGATCTGTCCGACCACCACTTCGGCACCTTGTTTGACACTCTGGAGATCGATCTGGTGCGCCGTAACGTGCTGGAGCACGGCAAGCGCATTGACGGCCGCAACTCGGAAGCCATCCGCCCGCTCGTGGCGCAATTGGCGCTCATTCCCCGCGCCCACGGTTCCGCCCTGTTCAACCGCGGCGAAACGCAGGCGCTGGGCACGGTTACGCTCGGCACCAAGAAGGACTCGCAGGAGTTGGACGCCATCACCGGCGGCGAGAAGGAAAAGTGCTTCATGCTGCACTACAACTTCCCGCCCTACTCGGTCGGCGAAGTCGGCCGTTTGGGCAGCACGGGCCGCCGCGAAATCGGTCACGGCGCGCTGGCCGAGCGCTCGCTGCGCCCGATCATCCCCGCAGACTACCCCTACACCGTCCGCGTCGTCTCGGACATTATGGGCTCCAACGGCTCCTCCTCCATGGCCAGCGTCTGCGTGGGCGCCCTGGCCCTGATGGATGCCGGCGTGCCGATCAAGGGCGCCGTGGCAGGTGTCTCGATCGGCCTGTTCACCAACAAGGATGAATCGCAGAAGGTGATGGTCACCGACATCATCGGCTCCGAAGATCATTGCGGCGACATGGACTTCAAGGTCGCGGGCACGGAAAAGGGGATCACCGGCTTCCAGGTGGACCTGAAGCTCCGCGGCCTGACCTGGGATGTGGTCGAGCAGGCGCTGACCCGCGCCCGCGAAGGCCGGATGCAGATCCTGGGCTTCATGCACGGCATCATCGCCACGCACCGCCCGGAACTCTCGCCCTACGCCCCGCGCATCTTCACGCTCCAGATCCCGGTGGACAAGATCGGCGGCCTGATCGGCCCCGGCGGCAAGAACATCCGCCGCATCACCGAACTCTCCGGCGCGCAGATCGACATCGCCGATGACGGCACCATCAGCATCTACGCGAACAATGGCGACTCCATGGAGACCGCCAAGCGCGAAGTGCAACTGGTGGTGGCCGAGGCGGTCGAAGGTCAGCTCTACGAAGGCACGGTCACGGGGATCAAGGAGTTCGGCTGCTTCGTCGAAATCCTGCCCGGCAAGGACGGCCTCTGCCATATCAGCGAACTGGCCGAGCAGCGCATCCGCAGCGTCGAAGACGTCTGCAAGGTCGGCGACAAGATGTGGGTCAAGTGCATCGGCGTGGATGACCGCGGCCGCGTCAAGCTCAGCCGCCGCGAAGCCATGCGCGATCTGGACCAGAAGCGCCAGCAGGAAGAGCAGAAGGTGTAACCGGTTGTACCTGTTGCCCGAGGCGCGCCGCATTCGCGGCGCGCCTTTTTGCTTTCCCACCTGGATACTCCCAAACACACCCGCCCCTGTTTCTGCCTGCCGCAATACGCATGCGCGCTAGCAGCCTGTCGGACTTAGGGGGCGAAGAAAGCGACCAGCCAAAGCCGCAAGTTTTCAACGCCCAACGACCAACGCTCAACGTCCAACACCCAAGTTAGCCTCGTATGCGCAGTTTTAGCGTATTTTTCAATGGAAGTTGGGCGTTGGGCGTTGGGCGTTGGGCGTTGAAAAAAATAAGTCCGAAAGGTTTCAAAGGCTTGCGACGCGCTATCGGGGCGGCATGGCACATTTCCTGCTAGTTTTTCGTAAGGCGTGTTTTTGGACAGAGATGCGTCTGGTGGCTGCATTTGCAAGGAGGTCGGGCGATGCGCACGGGCGATGGCAGGCTCCGAGCGTCTCGATCAGTTGCGAATCCAAGCTCATCCGCCGCTTGCGTCCAGCTGCGATTGCCGGTATAATTTTGTGAACTTTAAAAAAGAGTCTGGGTATGAGATCTAAAGCGTTTTCTGCGACTCTGGTCTTTGCCGCGTTGCTGGCGGGCGCACCGGCACCCGTTCACGCGGATTCACGTACCATCACCTCCGCCAACGAACTGATGCAGAAGCGGATGTTCAAGGACGCCATCCGGATCCTGGAGTCCTCTGTAGCCAAGCAGAGCGACCCGGAAGCCGGTCCGGAGCTGCGGCTGATTGCTGAGAGCTACTACATGCTCAAGGAGTACGGCAACGCCCGCACATTCTTCCTGCGGGCGCTGCCGCACCAGAAGTCGGCCAACGGCAAAATCTCCTGCGAGGCGCGTCTGGCCGTGCTCGATTACCGTCTGGGAGACCTGAGCGGCGCGGACGAGCGCATCGGCAATTTTCTGCGTCTTTATCCTGCGGACGAGCGCGTCGGCACGCTCCTGTCCGTGCGCATCCGGATCATCCAGGAAGGGCGCCTGCCGGGGGCGGAAAAGATCAAGCGGATCGAGGAGGAGTACGCGCGGATTGCCAACGAGAAGGAGCGCTTCGGCTTTTACAACTACGTGCTGGCCGCCCAAACACTCGGCGAGCTTTACATCAGCTCCGGCAACGATACGAAGGCCATTGCGCTGTATGTCCGGGCAGCCAATGAGATGAAAAGCACGATCACGAAGCTGCAGGACAAGAAGGAGCAGGTCGGCAACGACCTGTTGCAGGGCGTGGATGGCATGTCCATGCAGGTCGCCCGGTACTACTTCGGCAACAAGGAATATAATGAAGCGCAAAAATGGCTTGAGACGATCAACTTTGATCCGGAAATGAAGAGCCAGGCCAAGTATCTGCTCGCGCAGCTGTACTACCAGAAGAGCAACTTCAAGGAAGTGACCGGACTCCTCTCAGATGAACTGATCGACAATGCGCCGGATGGCGAAGCCAAGTGGGGCATGTGCATGCTGGCCGGCTTCTCGTGGCGCGACAGCAAAACGCCGAATGTGGAGAAAGCCAAGGAGCTGCTCAAGCGCATTCCCGCGACTTCCAGCGGTTATGCCCAGGCGCAACACGGACTGGCCGACATCTACCGGGAACAGAAGGACCCGGACCGGGCCGAGCTAAACTATCTGGAATCGGTGAAAAACCCGAAGTATGCCCCGAACGCGCTGTTTTACCTGGCCGGCATCCAGAAGGATCGCGCGGACGCCATGAAGCCCAAAAGCGATGCGGAAAAGCAGGCGTGCGCCGCCCTGTACAAAAAATCCGGTGAATACATACAGCGCCTGATGCTCGAGTACCCGCTGTCTGACATGGCCAAGACCGCGACCAACGTCGTGAAAGTCCTGGTTTCAAAAGGTGTGGCGATCGAGGTCAAGGTTTCTGACGACGAAAAGATCGCCGCATGGGAAAAGACGATCCGTGAAAAGCCGCAATCCGCCGAAAGCGCGCAGGCGCTCATGAGCCTGGCCCAGCACCATGCCCACACCGTGGCGGACCCGAAGAGCAAGAACATCACCAAGGCGCCGAACTGGAAGGCGGTTGTGGCTGCCTGCCAGCCGTTTATCAAGAGCAGCCAGCCGTTTGCGAACGTCTCGCCCGAACGCTGGAAGGAGCTGCAGGCTCAGTCCTATTACTTCCTGGGCCGCGCCGAACTCGGCAGCCTGCCCCCCGGCGGGAGCACCAAGCGACTCCAGAGTCAGCAGGCCGAACAACCCGTCCGGATCGAGGGCGGCGGCAGCCTGACCCGCGCCCTGGAGTTCCTGCGTCAGGCACAGCAGTTAACCACTCCGCAGCAGCAGGCCTACCGCGAGATTGACTATGCACTCATGGAAGCCATGTTCAAATCCGAGGACCGCGCCGTGCGCGAGGCCGGCGAACGCCGATATGCGGAGATGGAGCCCAAGTATGCCAGCGATCCCAATTACCAGCGTCTGGCAGCTGTCACCGCGGACTGGCTGGATGAACACGGACAGAACGAGGCCGCCGCCCGCACCTACCGCTCGCTGGCGCGCAAGGCCAACCTGGACCGGGATGAAGTCATGCAACTGCTCTACCTGGCCGGTATGAACTACGGCAAGGCCGGCCGGACCATGCAGGAAAGCACCAATCAACCGGTAAACCTGGCGTTCATGGTGCAGCCACGCGTGGTCATCCGCACCAGTACCACGATTTTCCGCTCGCACCCCCCGTTCCAGTTCGTCAAGCGGATCCTCTGGGAGCCGCAAGGACCCAACCTGAGCGCGGCCGAGGCGCTCGCGCGCATTTCGCGCGAGTTCAGCGTGCCGTTTGTCTGGAATCCAGAAGCCGGCAACGCCGTGGCCAACTACCTCCGCAACACCGTCATCACGCGCGCCACCCTGAACACCTGGCATGAACCGCGCACCCTGGCCGAGTATTTCGACGCAGTCGTGGGCACCAACCGCTTTGCCGTGGATTTTGATCTCGGTGCCAGCGGCGGCAAGCCCACGATCCTCGTGGCCGAAGGCGGCGACACGGACGCGCGCACGCTCGAGATCTACGACCCCGCGCAGACACGGTTCCCGGCCCTGGCCAAACCCTACGGTGATTTTGCCGCCATCCATGGCACCAAGACGCCAACCATGCTGCTCTCGATCATCAAGCGCATCGAAACGGTCACCGGCTCGCGCGTGCTCTGGAACGAAAACATTCAAAAGGACGACGCCCTGGCACAGGAATTCCGCGAACTGCCGGGCGGACGGAACCTTTCCTGCACCGAGGCGCTGCGCGCGACACTCGAATCCATCGGTCTGCGCTACGAGGTCGTGCGCCGCGACCCCACCCGCGAGCTAATCCAGGAGTCCAACGATTCGTTCGACGAACTGCGCAAGTTCGGCGCGGACGCGCGGTATGCCGAAGATGCCATGTACAACATTGCCGTGAACCTGTACGTGGTCAAAGACTACGCCCACATGAAGACGCTGCTGCGTGAGTATCTCAAGACGTACGACAACCCCTCCTTCCTGCACTAGTACGAAGCCTGCTTCTGGCTGTGAAGGCTCTACGAGATCGACCACAACGTCAACGATGCGGTCAAGTACTACCTCATGGCTGCCGAGGAGCGCGTGGTGCTCTACAAGCTGCCGGAGGGGACTCTGTCGCCGACGCTGGACGAGGTCAAGTCGCGCCTCAGCTACGAAACGCTGTTCAACCTCTCCCGCCGCGACAGCGGGTCGTTTCAGGACGACCGGCTCGAGGATCGCTTTGTCAAGCGCATGCGCTTCAACACCAACGTCCAGCTGGCCATTGACCCCTCAGCACGCAGCCTGCCGCGCACGATTACGCGGGAGTCCTACCTGAACGTCCCGTGCATCGAACTGCTGCACGGTGTCATGTTCGACCTCGGCCTTGACTTGCGCACGGAGAACGGCGACCCGAACGTGGCGGAGAAAGCCTACTTCCGGCTCGCGCAGGTCTATAAAGAGGACAATCTGATGCACGAGGCGCTCGAGTACATCTCCACCATGCTCGCGCGCTACCCCAAGAGTCCGCGCCTGCCGGATGCGCTGAAGCTGAAGCTCGACATTCACAAGGGGCTGCGGGATTACGCCAACGCCCTGACCACGCTTGAGGAGCTGCGCGTCGCGGCCGAAGGCCGGATCGAGGCCTTCCGCCTGGATTATGAGAAAGGGCGCATCTACTTTGACATGTGCGATTACCCCACGGCCGAGCAGAGCTTCGCAGGCGCCATGCTGGGAACTCAGGCTCCCGACGAGCTGTGCAAGATCCGCGAAGCTCTGGCCATCACCTACCTGCGCACGACCAACCGCTGGAACGAGGCGCTTTCCTCTTACCGCAACATCGCGCAGTACGAAACGGCGCCGGTACGGCAATCCGTGAACGCGATGATGATCTGGTTCCTCGAGTGTGCCACGGCCAGGCCGCCGATCAGCAAGCCGATGCCTGAGCGCGAGAAGACGTTTATCACTAACTACGGCAACCTTTCGGACGCGCAGCGAGGCGATCTGGATGCCAATGAGATCGCACGGGCCACGTGGATCTACTACGCCGCGGGACTGATGGACCTGTGGGTCAGTGAGAAACGCACGGATGCCCTGGAGAAGTTCAATGCTGCCGCCAGTTCGTCCGATCCCTTCCTAAGCGGCGAGGCACTTTACCAGGCCGGCATGCTATATATGGCAACAGCCAATCCTACGCAGGCGCGGGCCACGTTCGAGCATTTGCTGTTCTCCACCAAGGCTGTGGAGCCGACGGTCAAGGCCACCTATGCGCTGGCGCAATGCCTCACGGCCATGAACGAACCGGCCGGCGCCCTGCGCCGTCTGGAAGAACTCGTGACACGCTATCCGGCATCGCCCTATGCGGAACTGGCCAAGAAGGATCCGATCTACGTAGCCCGGCACCCGCCGGCACCTGTCGCACCGATCGGAGGCCCGACATCGTCCCAACCGCCCCCCTCCCCGACGCGCACAACGCCCGCCGTGGACAGCCCAACGCATTAACGCCCACTCCGTGACATGCAAACGCCTATGAATACGATACGACGAGGCATCCTGATCCTCTCCATGGCGTGGACCCTGGCCGCGCCTGCCGCCCAGTCGCCCGAGGAGCTCGTTTCGGCTGCGGAGCGCGAGGAGAAGGTCGGTGCCTTCGAAAAAGCCATCGCCCTCTACACCACGTTCCTGAAGGATAACCCCGACCACATCCAATGCCCGACCATCCAGTACCGCCTGGCCCTGTGCTACGACAGCATCGGGCAGATCGAACCCACCATGGAGCATCTCAAGGCGTCCGTGGCGGTTCCGCCCGACAAGGCCCTTGGTAAATACAGGCAGGACGCCTACATGAAACTGGCGCGCCTCTATTCGGACTGCGGCACCAACAAGCTCAAGGAGGCCGCGGACACGCTGAACGTGCTGCTCAAGGAGGGTGCCGGCCTCTATGAGGACGAAGCCCAACTCCAGCGCGCCGGTTACCTCGCGCTGCTCGGCCAACACGACGAGGCCATCGTGCTGTTCAACGTGCTTTGCAACAAGCCCAATGCGGACACCGCCAAGAACGCCCGCTACAAGCTGGTCATCGTTCTGCTCAAGGCCGACAAGCTCGACATGGCCAAGAGCGCGATCGAGACGTATGTCCAACACTATCCGGGCGATGCGCGAATCGGCGAACTGTTCATTCGCATTGCCCGCGCCTACTTCGAAAAAAAGCAGCACAAAAGCGCGATGGACGTGTGCCAGCAGGTCCTCGGCGAGTTCAAGGACGCGCCTGAGGCCGTCGAAGCCGCCTTCATATCCGGCCTGATCTACCGGGAAAACAAGAACTACGACAAGGCCATTGAATGTTATCTCAACGCCGCGCGCATGCCGCAAAGCGTGCATAACGCAGTGCTGGTGAGCGAGGCGCTCTTTGAATGCGCCCAGATCTACCGCAAGCAGCTGAAGCAGATGGACCGGGCGGCGGATTTCTACCATGAGGCGGCCATCAAGTCGCGCGACCCGGTCACGGAGCGCCAGCAAAACATCCTGGAACAGAGCCTCTTCTTCGAGGCGGAAATCTATTTCAAGCAGGAAAAGTGGAACGTGGCCTTCGATCTGTACGCGCAGCTGCGCAAGGCGGACAGCAAGCTGAATGTGCTCGAGCGGATGATCTATTGCAAATCAAAGATGAGCGCCAACGGCGACGCCTCCATGAACATGGAAAGTGAGGCCGAACTGGCCGTGATCCGGAAACGAATTGCAGATAACCCCGGCACGCTGACATCCCTCCAGGCCGAGATCTACCTGCTCGAACGCAAGGTGGCGCGCGTGTTATCCACCGCCACCGGACGCCAGATCCTCTGGTCCACGATGGAGCCGTTTGCCGCGCAATATGCCGACCTTCTACAGAAGTATCCGGCAGATATTCTGAAGCAGCAGGATCAGGCCGCCTGCATTAAACTTCGTCAAGCATCCCTCTATCTGTACCTGACCAACGACCACACCGCATACAAGGAGCTGACCACACGTGCCATGGCGCTCTGCGAACAGGCGCTGGCCGAGGCGCCCGAGGCACTGTTCCGCGTCGAGGCCCTTGAAACCCTGGCCAACCTGGCCGGTCGCTGCGACCTGAAGAAAAAGGAGATCGAGACCTACCAGAAGCTCTACGCCATCACCGGCAAGGACCCGGTGGCTGCCGTGGGGCGCAAGCCGGCCGAATATCTCATGGGGATTCTGGCAGCAGCCTCCACGGATGACCTGGCAACCGAGGCGGCAAAGGCCATGGATGGCGTGATCGCCGAGCAGGGGGAAAAGTCTGAGGATGTCCGCGCCGCCCGATTCTATCGGGCCGAACTGTACTTCATGAAACAACGCTACGTGCAAGCCGCCTCCGAGTTTACGAATTTTGTTCATCGATACGGCCCGCCACAGAACCCGGACGGGACCGTTTCCAGCGCCTGGAACAAGCCCGCGACCATTGACCCGCAGCTCGACGAGGTCTACGAAGCCGCCCTGCGCGCTGCCCATTGCTGGCGGGCGCAGAATGCACAGGACAAAACCGCGGATGCCTATCGCTGGATCGTCAACAACCAGAACCACCTGAATCCCCGCGTCGCAGAGGCCTGGTACTCGATCCTGACAAAAGGCGTGGATCCGGCCAAGCTGACCGCCGCGGCCAAGGAGGATCTGGCACGTCAGCTCTGGACACGCATTGTCAACAACTCGCTCGACACCGGGTCCAAGGCCTTTGGCAAGGGGTATTACCCGTGGGTGCGCTCCCCTGACGCCGCCACCTACGTCAAGGCCGCCATCCTGCGGGCCGGTGAATACTTCGCCGATTCCGGCAAGCACAAACTCGCCGGCGACCTGTTCCGGGAGTATACCCTTCTGTATAAGCCGGACGACATCACCAAGCTGAAGCCGGACGAAAAGCCGCAGTTCACCGCAGACAACCAGATGGAAATCGCAGCCTACGCCGCTGGCAAAGAATACCTGCTGGCCAAGGAGTACAAGCTCGCGGTCGAAATGTTCCGCGCCTTCCTCGATACGCTCCCCAAGTCCAAGTTCCGCATTCCTGCGCTCATGGCGCTGGGCCATTACGGTGCCCAAGCAGAAATGTACCCGGACGCCATTGCCGCCTATTCCACCCTGCTGGACGAGTATGGCCCGCCCAATCCGGTCGACATCGGCGGCTGGCCGGTTCCGGTCAAAGTTGAAGAGCGCCTGCGCAAGGACGGCGCTTGGAACGGCTTTCGCCTCCCCCCTCCCCCGCAGTGGGACAACAGCAAAATCCGGTTCGGGCTGGGCTTTGTCTACTGGAAGCAGGATGACTGGGCTAACTGCCAGACCGTGCTGGCGCCATTCCTCAATAGCGCCGACCTGCGCAAAAGCGCCGCACGCCCGGAGGCGCTTTACATGATCGCGCGCTGCTACACACGGCAAAGCCTCCCGTCCAAGGCTGTGCGGTTGCTCGAAGTCATCACGCGCGATCATGCCGACTTCAAGGCGATCGAGGAGGTCTACACCGACCTGGCACGCATGGCGTTTGAAGCCAGCAACTGGAAAGTCGTAAGCGACGCCTGCGCAGGCTTCATAGCCAAGTTCCCGAATTCAGAGCGCATCCCCTACATGAACCTTTATGCTGCCGCCGCACAGGTCGGATCCGGCAACATCGAGGCTGGCACCGCCGCACTCCGCGTGCTGGCCGGACAGACCACCTACGAGGATGTCAAGGCGGGGGCCTACTATCATTTGGCTATAACCTCCTTGCGCTCAGACAAGTTCGATTTGGAAGAAACCCTTGACCTGCTTCGCAAGAGCATTGCCTGCTACCCGGAGGCCAAGGCCCTGCTGCAGGCAGCCAAGTGCGCATGCGACCTCAAGAAGTGGGCGCTCGCGCAGGAGTATGTGGATCAGTTTACGCGTGATTTTTCAAAATCAGACCGCCGGTTGCTGGAAGACATGCAGGATGTCCGCCAACGAATCACCGCAGGGCTGAAGAAACGCTAGCGCAGGGAAACCGGTCGCGTGTGAAACAAAAACAGGACGATCGCCGGACAGGCTGTCGCCCAGGGAGAGGGAGAACGAAGGAATGAAGAGCATGCATATGTATCGTCTGCTGGTCGTGAGTGCAGGATTCGCCTGGCTCGGTCTGACAACCTCCGCCTGGGCACAGGCCAAGCCGCCGGCGACTGCCGCCGCCCCCGCACCCGCATCCGCACCCGCACCCGCCGCCAGGGTCGAAACCTTGTCCGGTCTTGACATCAAGAACGATGCCGCAGAAGGGGGCAAAGGCTCCAAAGAGGAGATCGAGCAGAACCTCCGCACCGAGATGGGCGAAAATGCCGTTGGCGACAACAAGCAGTTCACCATCCATACGGCTGATACCCTCAAGGATCTGGCCGTGGGCGACCTGTACAAAAACGAAGACACGGTCTTCAAGATCGCCCAAGTCCAGGCAAAAGTCCCCAAAGGCGGTACCTTCGTCGCAACCCGCCTCATGGGTATGAGTGAGCCGCAGCGCCGGTGGGTCCGGATCTCCGGCAAAGGCCCGACGCGAATCTCTTCTTCGGTCTCGCTGTTTGACCTCTACCTGCAGGGCGGCATGTTCCTGCACCCCATCGCCTTCCTGTTCGTGGTCATGGTCGTGCTGACCGTCAATGGCGTGCTCATCTACCGTCGCCAGCGGGTCTGCCCGGACGAGTATGTGGTCGCAGCCGAGGAAGCCCTGCTCGCCGGCGACCTGAAAAAATTCGAGGACCTGGCCAATACCAACACCGGGTTGCTGGCAGCTATGAGCCGGGCCATGATGATCCGGTTCGATTCCACCTCGATTGACGAGATGCGCTCCCTGACCGAAGGCGTCGCCACTGCCCATGTGTACCGGATGCGTATCCCGATCCGCGCGCTCAATCTGATCGCCGTGGCCGCACCTCTGCTGGGCTTGCTGGGCACCATCATCGGCATGGTGATCGTGTTCGAGGGCGTGGCCGGCACCTCCGGCGCCGCCAAGGCCTCGGTCCTGGCATCCGGTATCCGCGTTAAGCTCTTCTCCACCGCCACCGCCCTGATCGTGGCCATTCCCTCGCTCTTCATCTTCTTCATCTTCAACCAGCGCCTGAACCTGCTGATCGCCGATTGCAACAATATTGCCGAACGCTTCGTGCAACTGCTATCCCGGCACAAGCCAAAGCAGGCCGGCGAAGGGCGCAGCCGCCGGTCCAGCGGATCCGGGGAAGCAGAAGAAGGTTGATCCGCCCGCAGGTCGCGCGACCACGCGGCACGCGCAACCCTGCCCGCAAAAAGGAGTCGGAATCACATGAAAGCTTTAGTTGAAGCGGAAGAAACCATGCACGTCGACATGACGCCCCTGGTCGACGCCATTTTCGCGATCATTCTCTTCCTGCTGGTGGTCTCGTCGTATGTGGAGTCCTCTGAGCAGGACATCAGCATCAACCTTCCGAGCACGAGCACCAAGTTTAAACCCGTAAAGTCGCCTTCACGGCCCATCGTGGTAAATGTGCGCTATCTGCCTGGCGGAGAAGCGTACTACCATGTGGAGAACGAGCGGTTGTCCATTCCGGCACTGACCGTCAACCTGACGCGCGCCCGACTGCGGGACAAAGAGCAGGCCGTGATCATCCGCGGCGATCGCAACGTCAAGTGGGATCATGTGGCCAAGGTGATGACGGGGTGCGCCCAGGCGGGAATCACCAAGGTTTCGGCGACCGTGGAAGTGCAGCAGTAAACTGCGCAAGAAGAGGGTGCGATGAACAAGGAACTTGCCATGCATAGCCAGCCCGCCGCACTGCGGCGAGCGGATGACCGCGAGCAGATGCTGGACAAGCGCTCCGTGCTGATCGGACTGGGCATCGTCCTTTGTGTCTTCGTCGGGGCGGCGGTCTGGCAACTTGCCGTAGCGCCGGAAAAGAAGCAGCCCAAGCTGCGGGAGTTCGAATTCTCCCCGGAGCCGCCCAAGGAGGAGAAGATCGAGATCAAGGATCCCCAGCGCGAAATCATGAAGCAACTGGTGCAGGACATGCCGGAAATGGATGAGGAGAAACGCCCCAACATCCAGATGTCCACCAACCCGCAGGAAGTACAATTCCAGGAGGATGTCGTCAAGGCCAGTTCCATGGAGATGAAGACGGATGTGGACGTCAAAATCAACAAGCTGGACATCAAGGACAACATGGAAAAGGCGGAAGAAGTCAGCACCGAAGTCGTGGCGGCACTTGACCCCATGGCGGTGCTTGTCAACGAACCCGCTGACATCTTCAGCCGTGCTGACCCGGAGCCGGTCATGAACCGGAAGCGCGCACTGGTCAGCACGGCGCCGAAACCTTCCACCACGGTTAAGCTGGCGGTACAGCAACTGGGAGATCAGGACGTCCCGACCGTTGGCGAACTCGGCCCTGTGGACATCAACATGTTCGGCGACGGCAGCGAGTACGGCGGCCTGAAGCGCGGCGGCATTGAAATGCGCACCGCCGTGGATGCGGCGCTGCGCTGGCTGGCGCTGCACCAGGAACCGGACGGCTCCTGGACCGGCGGAGAAAAATGGAATCTCGAGGATGCCCCGTTCGACACCCTGCCCATCGGCAACATCAGCGCCAACGCACAAATAAACGCCAAGGACAAGGCGCCTGTCGATGGGGGTCCATCTGTCGCCATGACCTCCTTTGCGCTAATCGCGCTGATGGGCGGTGGGCACAATCTGCGCCGTGGCGAATACCGCACGCACGTGATCCGCGGCATGGAGTGGCTGATGGCACATCAGAATCCGAGTACGGGGTATCTCAGCGCTAACATGTACGAACACGCCATCGCCACCATCGCACTCTGCGAGGCCCTGGGGCGCTCGCCGGACGAGCGCGTCGGACTGGCCGCGCGCAAGGCCGTGGACGCCTGCG
>JBAXVM010000069.1:0-12325 GCA_037129105.1 bacterium | reverse complement strand
TCGGCATGAAGATAGCACAATAAACGGTATATTAGCAATTACCATCTCCCTTAGTGGTGATAACCGTACCGCCGGTGGCGCTCACCGCGCTCGCCGGCTGCGCCCATGCCAGCAGCAACAGGACCCCGGTCAGGAACGTAAGACTGCGCCTGTCGGTCAGGAAACACGTGGCCTTTTGCATGGTGCGCTCCTTGCTGCCGAACCGTTGCGATTGATTCACGATTCAACGTAGCATCATAGTGTAGGCTTGCTACCGGGGAGCGTCAAGAGTAAGGTTCTGCCTCAAATACGGCTAAGGTCGACCCGGCAGTCTGCGACCGTTCCTTTCACCCTTTTGCCGCTTGGCGTCGCGGAGCTCCGCCAAAATGCGTGATCGAGCCACACGTGAGGCTGCAAAATGGAGGGCGGAGCTCTGCGACGCCAAGCGGGCGTTGTGATAAAGGCAAGCTCGCGAAAGGGCCGGCCGTCTTTAGCCGCATAACAGGGGTCTACGACATGCAAACACACCGCTGCGACTCGCTGCTTTTGATCATATTCTGCTGCCTGGCAGCGCTCCCGGGCCTGGCGGTCTATCCCAATGCGCCGATCACGGACATCACGCTCTACGCCGATGTCCAGGCCACGAATCTCTACCGGCTGACCAACGGCGTGTACCGCCATGACTTCTGGGCTCCAGGCCCCGCAAGCCCGGCGAAGCCGCACTGGCTGGCCGCCAGAATCCATTCGAAACACGACCGCATCACCGTGACCCTGGATGCGCCGGACGCCGGTTCAATTTCCTCGATCGGCGACAGCAGCTTTAATTCCTACCGCATCGAGGTCTCGGACAACTCCACCGATGGCCGTGACGGCACCTGGCAGCCGGTGGTCACGAACGCCGCCAATCCGTTCGTCGCGATGGGCCATGTGATCCCGTTCGCCGGCAGGTCGTGGGTCAAGATCGTGTTCACCGGCGCGAACTCCTGGCCGAACACCGGCCTCGAAGAGCTGCATCTCTACGATTCGTCGCTCGAGGCCGACGACAGCTGGTATGTGATTGGCGACAGCATCACGTATTACGGCTACTCGTGGGTCGGACGCGGCGGCCTCGTGGGGGACATGCCGGTGGCCTGCTACTATCCCGGACAGGTGCATGCCAGGGATGCGCGCTATACGCCGGCGATGTATGCAGTGGGCTTCCCGGGCTCGGCGTCGTCGGGGCTGTGGAACGGCGGCTGGCGCGACGGGGTGTTTGATTCCTTCCCCTGCGCGCGGTACGTGTGCCTGGCCTTTGGCATGAACGACTGCTGGCAGATGGCCGGCACAAACGAATACATGCAGTGCGTCCAGAGCATGATCGACCGGATCAAGCAGCACGGCCAGGTGCCGATTCTCTTCCGCACGATTCAGCCGACCGACTCCCCGGAGCACGACCGCCGCGTGCAGCAGTTCAATCAGGCACTCGCCGCGCTGGAGGCGAAAAACCATCTGACGCCGGGGCCGGACTACTATGCCGCGTTCACGAACGCCGGCGGCAAGTTCTCGGCCGACGGCGTGCATCCCAACAGCGCCGGCGTGCAGGCCATGCATGCCTGCTGGGCGCAGACCATGCTTTCGAACGTCTACAGCGGCGCCTGGGTGGGCTCGCTGCGGATCTCGAACGCCACCGCGCGCGTCGTGGCGAAGAGGGGCGGTCAATGGCAGATCAGCGCGCAGGCCGATGTCGCCTGCGTGGCAGGGACCGTCACCAATGTCATGCTGGATGCGCGCGCCCTCGGCGCGGGAACAGTGCCGATGAACGGCGCGGGGGCGACCAGATCCGCGACCTTCACCACGAAGAAGATGCGGGTGCCGTACGGCGAGTACATCGTGATTGCCGTATCGGCCGACAATGGCGACCGCTCCAGCGTAACCCTGCCGACGCCGATACCTGAAGGTTGAAGCCCGCCGCGCGGCTACGCCGCGAACAAACACTTGGGCCACGTGCAGGGACGTTTCGTATATAAAACGTAACTGCTCAGGTAGTCAGAATTCAGAATTCGGGAGTCAGACCGTCCCTGGCGAGGCCCGGCACGGGGTACTGATCGACGACCTGCGAACCGCAGATTGACGGCAGTCCAAGCGCAACGTCATTTGCAAAGCAATCCTTGCAGTGCCCCGGCGATCCGCTCGCCGTGCTGCAACAAGCCGTCGTTGGTCAGGTGTGACACGTCAGCCTTCGGCAATCCGCGCATCGAGACAAACGCCGCATGCCGGTCCGCCCGGGCGATCGCCTTCTGCGCTTCGACCACCTGGGGGCGCGCAACCGGACCGGGATGCTGTTCGTCCATGCCGAGCACGACGGCCAGCTCAGGCTCGCGCCACTCCCTGCGCAGGCCGGCCACGAACTTGGTGAGCAACACCCGATAGCCTTGCGCGTGCGGGTCTGTGTCGGCGTCGCTCTCCCCCTGGATCCAGACGAAGCCGCGCAGGCGCGCCTTCCGGCCGGACCTGGCCAGATCTGCCATGGCCTGCTTGACTTCCGCGAGCATGGCGTCCGTGAACCCGCCCTGGCCCGGCAACCGCCAATCGCCGTTCAGGCTGGTGGCGCCGATGGTGACCTTGATGACCGCCACGTGGCGGCCGGCCTGCGCCAGCGTTCGCGCCAGGCCGACCTCGGGACCAAAATGGAGCACCGGATTGCCGTAGCCGCAGATGCCGTTCTGCGGACCGAGCGTCCCCCACCCGGCGCCGCGCTGGCTTTCGCCACCGCGCATCGCGTTGTGTCCCGGGATCATCCAGCGGAACGGGATTCTGGCGTCCTGCCCGGCCGCGGGATACTTCCGGCCGTCGCCCATCCACCCCTGCGCGTTGGACTGTCCGGCGAGAACGATGACCTCAAGTGGCTGGCTGATCGTCAGCCCTCCGTCGGCGCGAGCCGCCGTTTGCGTTTCTGCGCCGGAACAGATGGCAGCCGTCAAAGCCAGCGGCAGCGCCAAAATCCGCTGTACGATCATCGCCTTTCGCTTCTGAACCGCCGTCATAGCCGCACCCTCCTGGCAGTTTTGGCACACCGCATCATATCTCGCGGAAGGAAAAGCTCTCCCGTACGATTGGCGTTGGCCGGTAAGGGGTCAGTCACACGTTGGCAGCAAGGTGGCAGCGGCGTCTCGCCGCTGCATCCAATCCGCCAGCGGCGAGACGCCGCTGCCACTTTGCTGACGCCAGCCAACGTGTGACGGCCCCCCTACGTTGGCCGACACAATCCTGTTGTCGCACTGCACTGCGCTGGCATATCGTGTATTGAAGCACATGCGAGCCTCCGCTCGCGGGCGGCGCACAGCCTGCGGCGGCTACGAAACGACAGGAGTCACATGTATCATGAAGTTTTGTTGAGCGGGAAGTGGGAATTGCGCCACGAGCCCCTGGGTTGCGATCTGGCGGCCACGGCCGCGGCGCTGAGCGCAGCCGCGGATGCCTGGATCGCCGCACCGGTGCCGGGAGACATTCACCAGGCACTCGTCGCCGCGGGCGCCATCAACGAGCCGCTGCTGGGGCTGAACAGCTTTGCCTGCCGCTGGACCGAGGATCGGTCCTGGTGGTATCGCAAGACGTTTACCAGGCCCGCCGGCTGGAAGGATGCCGACCGCGTCGAGCTGGAACTGAACGGCCTCGACGCGAATGCCGCCATCTTCCTCAACGGGCTGCCGCTCGGCTCGCACCGCACATCCTTCCGGCCCTTTGTGATGGACGTGAAGCCGCGCCTGCAGCCGGGACACAACGTGCTGCTCGTGCGATTGACTACCGGGGCGGACACGGTCTGCGATGCGGACATCGATGCGCCGGACGGGGTGCGGGCCGGAACCGAAGCGGGCAACGGGCGTCCCGAGCGGGGCGACCCCCGGCGCACGATGGTGCGCAAGCCGCAATATAGCTTCGGCTGGGACTGGAGCCCGCGCCTGGCCACCACCGCCATCGGCGGGGATGTCAAGCTGCGCTTGCTGAAGGCCGCCTGCATCCGCGAAGTCCGACTGCTGCCGCTCCGGCAAGGTCGTGACGAGGTGCTGTTGCGCGCCGCGGTGACGGTGGATCAACTTCACTTCTGGCAGACGGTTGAAGGGAAGGTGAAACTGGCCATAACCGCGCCGAACGGCCGCCGGCACACCGTCGCATGGGCCGGACTCCTGCGGTCGGGCGACAACCATATCGATTTCGCCATCCGGCTGAAAAATCCGGCGCTCTGGTGGCCGAACGGCTACGGCGCACAGCCGCTGCATCGCGTCGAGGCGGCGGTCCGCGTCGGGAGCGAAACGGCGGTCTTCCCGGCATTCGATTACGGCATCCGCTTTGTCGAACTGGACACGGCCAGAGGCACCTTCGCGGTCCGGATCAACGGCCGGAAGGTTTTCTGCAAGGGCGGCAACTGGATTCCGGCGGATGCGCTCTACGCCCGCACGCCGCGGGCCACGTACGACACGCTGGTGCGCGAGGCGCGGGAGGCAAACTTCACCCTGCTGCGCGTCTGGGGCGGCGGCTTGTATGAACACGACGCCTTCTACGACGCCTGCGACCGGCACGGCATCCTGGTTTGGCAGGACTTCATGTACGCCTGCGCGCCGTATCCCGACCATCTGGAATGGTTTCGCGTCGAGGCGGAGCGCGAGGCCGACTTCCAGACCCGGCGCCTGCGCCACCATGCATGCCTCGCGGTGTGGAGCGGCAACAATGAGAATTCATGGGGGTTCAAAGAGTGGTGGCAGGAGCGCACCCGCGGCGGCGCGTGGCTCTACAATTACATGCTGCCGGATGTCGTCCGGCGCAACTCCCCCGAAATCCCCTATTGGAATGGTTCGCCCTATGGCGGAAGCGTTTCGCCGAACGACGCGAAGGTTGGCGACCGGCACCACTGGCACGATTGCATGATGAACCCCGACATGTTGCGGCGCATCACGCCGGAGGAATATGACAAATGCCAGTCACTCTTTGTTTCCGAATACGGCTACATCGGCGCGCCGGTCCGAAAAACGGTGGAAACCTACCTGGACGGCGCGAATTTCGACCGGAAGGGCGCCGTGTGGCAGCATCACAACAACACCTTTGAAAAAGACACGGTAGACGCCGGCATCCGCAAACACTACCGGGATCACGAGAACCTGACGCCGGATGAGTATTGCCTCTATTCCGGACTCTGCCAGGGGCTGATGTACTCCTATTCGCTTGAATCTTTCCGGGCTCGGGCCGCCTGCCACGGCGGCCTGTTCTGGATGTACAACGACAGCTGGGGCGAAGTGGGCTGGACGATCATCGACTACTACCTGCGCCGCAAACCGTCATTCTACTTCGTCCGCCGGGCACTGGCGCCGATTCGGCTGATCCTGCGCGCCGCGGGCGATGAGATCCGCATCACGGCGGCCAACGACACGCTGCGCGATGTCGGCATCCGCTTCGACTGTGGCTACATGAGCTTCGACGGCAAAACCACGGACCTGAAGCGCGGACGGGCTACCGTCCGTGCAGCGGCACGGACCGAGCTGGGGCGGTTCCGGCGCGGGCAGCATGATGCCGCAACCGGATTGTGGGTGGTGCGCCCGGTCGGTCAGCCCCGCGTGCTGCCGGCCATTTTCCGCGCCATGGACTACCGTCAACTACATGTTCCGCCAGCGCAATTCGCCGTGCACGTAACCAGCGGTGACACGGTTGAATTGCACGCCCGGACCTATGCCCACGCCGTGCACCTGGAATTGCCGGCCGGCGCGGTGCCGGCGGACGACTACTTCGACCTGCTGCCGGGTGAGACCCGGCGGATAGACATCCAGTGTTCGCGTCCGCTGTCCCCCGGAAAAGTACGGGCACAGGCTGTCAACCAATGAAGCCGTTGCGCAGCCGGACCAATTTATCTGTCTGGAATTGAGTCTATCCCCATCCGCCGATCGAACGTGATGCCCCCGCCGCAGCCTGGCGCGAAGAGGTAGTGGCCGGCGGGATCTTTGCGGTCAAACCACCCAGCCCAGGAGAGGTCGTCGCCGCGGTAGACGATCACGCGTCCAGACCCATCCACGGCGTAGAACCCGGCGACCGGCCATTCGGTCACGCCCATCGGCGGTCCCAGGCCCGCCATCTGAAACACGGGATCGTTGGCGTCGCTCCACACGCCGTCCTCAATGCCATCCGGCCGCAAGCGCGTACAGTGGATGTTGTGGCCGGCCAGGTAAAACTTTCCGCCGCCGTTTGCAAGGAAGGCAATGGTCGTGGGTACGCCAACCGACACCATGAAGTCGTCGCGCAGCCGCGCGCCCGTCACGCCGTCGAACGCGGCCACGCGGCGACACTCAATGTCCACGACGAACAGGTCAGAGCGGCCGTCGCCGTTGAAATCCGGTCCAAAACAGAGGCCGCCGCCGCGGGTGAGTGGCGGCGTGAAGGCCGACTTCGCGCCGGTCGTTGCCTGCACGCGCAGCACCACGCTGCCGAAGCCGGGGGCGCCGGTGCCGGTGCTGACGTACAGGTTGGTGTCGTTCGGACCGTAGCAGGCCGCCCACGATTCGCCGACGTCTGCCGCCAGGAGCGCGCCGCCGGCATTGGTTCCGGCCGGCGTCGCCGTGTGCGTGGCCAGATTATAGACATACTGGAGCAGCCGGCTGCGTCCATGCGGGTCGTGCGCCAGCACGGCAAGCCGCGTGCCGTCCGGACTGAACGCCAGCGACCGGATGGCCGGCGCGAGCCCGCCGAGGTCGCCGGGCGCCATGCGCAGCACATCGTTGGTCCAGGTCCAGATCGCGCTGGCGCCCGCGCCGCAGATCCCCCAGCGCTCGACTTTGTCGCTACGGCCGACCAGCAGGAAGTTCGTGTCGACCGCCGCCGGCGCGGCCAGCGCGCCAGCGGTCAGCAGGGCGGTGACAGCGAACATGAGGCCCGAATCACGAAGGGACGAGATTGACTCTACTGTTCTGCGGTTCATGATTCGGGTCCAACACCGTAGCCGCAGGCAGTCCCTTGCCTGCGGCAGCCAGATTTCCAGCGCCTGTCGCGTGGCGTTGCTGCGGGCATGGGACTGCCCGCAGCTACTCTGCGACGGCTCCTCATTTGCCGATGCACAAGAACCAGGTCGGGCCGTGATAGTACATCCGCGACCCTTCAAAAATCGGCGTGCTCAGACTCAGGTCGCCGAGCGCGAGGGTGTTCTTGGCCACTTGCTTGTATTCCCGCCCGGCCTCAATCACCAGGGTGTCGCAAGCATCGCCCATGACGTACAGGTATTTGCCGGCAATCGCGAGGCTGGCACAGACGCCGGGTTGAGCGACGTAGAACTGCGTCGGCTGCAGGTCGAGCCAGTGTTCATACACCATCTCACCCGTGGCCAGGTCCGAAACATGTAGGACGCCAATCTCGTTCACAAAATAGGCCAGCCCCTCGTGATACACAGGCGACGAACACGGCGTTGTCCAGCCGCCGATGCCGGTCTTGTTCTGCGCCGGCTGCGGCAGCTTGTTGTTCCACGGAATGGACTTGACGAGCGTCAATCCTTCGCCTTCCTGCGCGGGCAGGCGCCATTGTTCGGTCCGGTAGGGATTGATGCAATTCCCATAGAACACAATGATGGTGTTATCAACGATGATCGGCGTGCTGACCGCATCATGCACGGGCTGCAGATCCGGCGTCATGCGCTTGCCGTCTGACGGCCGGAACAGAGCCAGATAGTTACCCGTCAGAATCAGGTCCATGCCCATACTCTTCACCACGGTGAGCGACGCATAGGCGCCTTGCGTATCGGCCGTCCAGGCCAGCGCGCCGGTGGCGCAGTCAAACGCCTTGAGCTTGTTCACGCTGACGACAAATTTGCCGTCCGCCAGGACGGGCGAGGCGCAGTAACCATGCTCGTGGTAACTGGGGCCCGGTTCCTTGTGGAGCCAGCGCCGGGTGCCGTCGGGCTGGTAACAGGCGGCAACGCCGTTCATGTACCAGGCATAGATGTATTTCCCGTCACTGCACGGCGTCGAAACGCTCCCTTTTTGCTCCGAGGTGGGCGTGGCACGAAACTCCTTCACATCGACCGCGGCGACCAACCGGGCCAGTTGCTTCTCGATGTCTGCCTTCTGCCTGGCCAGCGCGGGATCGGCCCGGTTCGCTCCCGACATGACGCGGTTGCTGTTGATGTGCGCGATCGGTTGTGCGTTGATCTCGTCGAGCTGCGCCAGGAGGGTTTTGGCCTTGGCGATGGCGGTCTTTGCGGCATCCTCGGTCACTTTGGTCTCATCGACGGCATCGAAGTAGAAATGATGCTTCATCCAGAGGATCTTTCCGTCCTGCTTGTTCAGGCAGAGCAGGTAGAACGGCTCGACGCTGACGTAAAGTTGCTCTCCGACAATGATCGGCATCGAAAGGCCGTCACCCGGCATCGCGGTCAGCCACGTCAGATTGCTGGCCGTCGTAGTGAGTTTGTTATCCCGAAGATCAGCGAATGGCGGCCAAAGCTGAACGAGCACCTGCCACCCCCCGTTGTCGCGAAAGGCTGCGCCGCTGACTGATTTCACCAGCAACCGGTTCCAGCCTTTGACGAGTTCGATCGGCACTTCATGGGCGACAGCCTGCCGCGACGCTTCCTGATTCACCACGACTTTGCCATTGACCCATATCTTCAGGGCTTCGGTGGCCACCAGGTTGAACGCCACCGGACCCTCGCGCGGGGACCAGAGGTTGGCCTGCGCATAGGCGACCTGATTGGTGAGCTTGCCAAAGGCGACGCTGAAGTCGAGATTGCCGCCACGGTATTGGCCGCTCTGATTCCCGGGGAAGATCGACCATTGGCGCCATTCATTCGTGCCGACCTTCTGTCCGAGATCTGCCTGCACGGCCGTTTCTTCGGCGACAAACGATGTTTCCAGGCCTTCTTTGGCGTTCGCAACCGGGAACGGCCCCAGAATCAGCCAGTCAAGGATCGGCCGCAGGTCGCCAATCGGCTTTCCGGAACGGCCGGCGCCCGGCTTGCCGGCCTGCACCAGCACTTCCGCGGCCAGACTGTTATAGGAATAAGACCACGTGGTCGGCGGCGTGGCGCCCGGATATCGGCCGCTGCCGTCACCCCGCCAGCCCACGGGCCGTTCCGGCGATGGCAGAAAAACAACCGCCCCGGGCAGCGTCTGCGCGCTAACCACGCCGGCAGTCAACAGCGCCATGACCACAATCGTGGACCACGCGACCGTGAAGCAGTTTCGCATTGCCACAGGTACCCCCTCAGTTACGGGGGGCAGCGGCTCGCGAGGACGCTCGCCCTCCAGTTCGATTGCGAACGGTTTGCCCAAAAATGGAGGGCGAGCGTCCTCGCGAACCGCTAATCCTGAGGCAGCGCCCCCCCGTAACTGAGGCAGTGCTGCCACAACATCTTTCCGCTTACGCATCCGTATCCATCACCGGAACAGGATCGTTGTGCCGCGCGGGGGCAGGATCTGGATGAACTCGAACGTCAACCCGCCGTCGCCGGGGGCCCCAAATGTGTAGTACCCGGACCCGCGTCCCGACCAACCGTTCCATACCATGTCGGATGAACGATAGACCATGATCCCGTTTCCGGCGCTTTGCCACGCATACAGACCCGGAATCGGGCCGGCGTCATTACCGACGGATGGACCGATGCCGGCGATCTGGGCTTGTGCGCCGTTGGCACCGGTTTGCGCCAGGTAGACGCCGGTGGCCGTGTATTTCTCCATCTGCCCGGCAGAATGGGTGACAAAGAAATAGTTGGCGCCTGCATACGCGCAGTAATTCACGGTTACAGGAACGGTAAGCACCGTCGCGAAGTAGCTGGCGAGGATACTCGCTCCGGAGACACCGTCAAACGCGGAAACGCGGTTGTTGTTGATATCAACCGCATAGAGGTCCTGGTAGCCGTCTCCCGTAATGTCCGGCCCGAAGCACACGCCGGCGGGACGCCCCAGGGCGGGGGTAAACGCCGACTTGGCGCCCGTGACCGGATCGATCCGCAACACCACTTTGCCGTATCCTGGCGCACCGGGTTCGCCCGCGCCGACGTACAGGTAATTGTCGTTGGGGCTGAACGTGAGGCCCCCGCCTTCCCCGCAATTGGCCGCCAGCAACGCGCCACCGGAATTGGTCCCGGCCGGCGTGGCTGTGTGCGTGAGCACGTCGTAGCGGTAAATCAGCACACGCGCGGTGGTGGAATTCGTGCCCAGGTTCATCACGGCGAGTTTCTTGCCGTCCGGACTGAACGCCAGCGCATAGGCATTGGAGCCCAGGCCGCCCAGATCGCTAGCCGCGATCGTCAGCACCGTATTGGTGAAGGTCCACGTGGCGCTCGCGCCTGAACCGCTGACCGCCCAACGTTCAACCACGCCGCTGCGTCCAATCAACAGGAAGTTCGAGTTGACCGTGGCCTGGTTCGCGGGCACGTGCAAGGGCACAATCGGCACCGGCGCGATGTTCACGGTCGCGTTGCTCGGCGTTCCAACCACGTACTGACCGGACGCCAAGGTCACCACCGCCTGCACGGTCTGGGTGGCGGTCAGGGAGAAGATTGGCGTGATCGTGATCGTCGCGTTTGTGGCGCCCTTCAGGATCGTCACCGATCCCGCAGTCGGAGTCACCGTGTAGTCCGTAACGTTGGTGGCCGAACCGTTCAGCGTGTATGTCACAATCGTCGCTTCGTTGGTCGCCGTGCTGGCCCGGTAGACCGTGACCGTGCCGGACGTGACCGGCGGTTGCCGTGACGCGTTCGTGAACGTGCCGCTCATGCCGACAGAACCGGAGATGAAAAATCCTTTGTCGCCCCACGACACGGCGACGCTGTTGCTCGCATAAAAGCGGTAGTAGTAAGTCACATCCGCCGTGTCCAACGTGACGTTCGTGGACACATTGCCGCTGACGAGGGGGGCTGTGAAACTATTCGTATGGGCCCAACCTCCCAAGGCCTGTCCGCCATCCGCAGTGCCCCAGAATACGGACACATAGGTGTCGACGCCGCCGTTGGTCACCACATTGCCCTGCAAAGTGGCCGAACTCTGAGTGATATTCGCGGCGGGAAGATTCTGGATGACAGGTGTTCCACCCGCGATGACCTGGATGGACTCAAAGGTGATACCGCCGGCGCAGGTGGAACCTGCGAACCCGAAATATCCCCCGGCACGCCCAGTCCAAAAAGCGGACACAAAGTTAGCGCTGCCGTACGTCAGGACGTCTCCGGCGACTGCAATGTCGCGAATTCCGTATAGAGCAGGGATCGGCCCCGCGTTGCTGCCGACGGTTGGACCGTCTCCCGCCGGCCCCCAATTGGGGGCATTGACGTCATCCGACGTCGTCGTGTCGCGGACGCCATCCGATGCGTACCGTCGCATGCGGCCCCCGCCACCGTTGTAGGACGTAACATAGAAGTAGTTGCTGCCGGCATGGGGGAGCCATTTGATCGTGTTGGGAGTCGTGTGTGTGAAGTAGCTCTGATTGATGGTCGCGCCATTTGTGCCATTGAAGGCGGAAACGCGAGCATTGCTGAGATCCACAACAAACATGTCGGGCAGACCGTCCCCGCTGATGTCCGGCCCGAAACAAACGCCGGAGGGGCGGCCCATGGCGGCGGTGAAATCCGACTTGGCGCCCGTGACCGTATTGACTTTCAGCACTTTCAGTGGGGCGGCCAAACCCGTGCTAACGTAAATATTGGTGTCGGTCGGATTCCACGCGATCCCCCGTGCCTCCCCAACGTCCGCCGCAAGTAACGCGCCAGAATTAGTTCCCGCACCTGTGGCCGTGTGTGTTACGGAGTTGTAGTTGTACAACAAAATTAGGCTGTGCGTAGCGCTTTGGTAATTCAGCACGGCGAGTTTCGTGCCGTCTGGACTGAAAGCAAGGTCAACGATCCAAGCCGCGTTACCACCGAGGTCGCCGGAAACGATCTGCAGCACGTCGTTTGACTTGGCCCAGATCGCACTCGCGCCCGTGCCACTGACACCCCAACGTTCAACCTTGTCACCGCGGCCGAGCAACAGGAAGTTGGTGTTGATCGTCGCCGGAGTGGCCAGCGCGCCCGCTGTCAGCAACACCGTGACGGCGATTATGGCCAAAGTAAAATCGAAATGAATTCGTTTCATTGCAAGGCCTCCTTTTTGCTCGTATGCATAACCAACCACATCAAACAGGCGTCAGCACACAACCAATAACCGGGCGGCGCCCCCGACCGCCACCGCCTAGGCATCCACCACCAGCAAAAGAGCCACCACCCGGCCGCCGGCACCGTCCAACACCTCGACCTGCAACCGGGCGTGACCGCGCGATAGTTCGTCCCGACAATCGTGATCAAGCAGATACTAGGGAGACAGCATTTACGAATGTACCGTTATAGGAAGGATTGTGATGTCCCACC
>JBAXVM010000068.1:0-12442 GCA_037129105.1 bacterium | reverse complement strand
CATCCACGAAGTTCTGCGCCTGCTGCCACATGGCATGCACCCAGGGGAGCTGCGGGATCTCGGTCCGCGGCTGCACGCCGTTGCCCGGATCGCGGAAGATCTCCACACGTCCCGGACGGGCAAAGGCCACCGGCGCGGGAAGCTCCAGCTTGACCCAGCCACGCTCAAAGCAGACCAGCGCGCTCTCCTGCCAGTCAATTGTAGTCTGGTACGGGCTCATCTCGATCGAGCAGGTCACGCCGGTCGCGCTCTCACCAGCCAGCAACAGGCCGGATTTCGCTGCATAGTTCACCGTCCAGGTCTCGCCCAACAGATGGCGCATCAAGTTCACCTGGTGGATGTAATAGTTCACAAAGCCGCCATAGGCGCCATTGGTGGCCTCGTCCATGTCGGACGCCGGCGGATCCCACTGGAGCTCCGGATTCGGTTCGTCGCTCCAGATGTTCTGGTTGAAGCCATTGGCAACCCAGTCGCCGGCCGGCATCAGGATCCGGATGTAGGTCAGCTTGCCGAGTTCGCCGGACGCCTGGAGCTTCTCGATCTCCGCCTTGGCCAGCATGGTGGCCGGATCGGAGCGCTTGTGATAGCCGATCATCATCCAGGTCTTGTTGGCTTTCACGGCCTGTACAATCTTCTCGCCCTGCTCGATGGAGCCGGCGATCGGCTTCTCCGTCAGCACCGGGATGTGCGCCCGCAGCAACTCCGGCACCAGCGTGCCGTGGCGGGTGAACTGCTGCGAAGCCACGATGCCGTCCAGCTTTTCCTTGGCCAGCATCTCCTCGTGCGAGGCATATACCTTGGGCACGCCCCACTTGGTCGCGACCTTCTTTGCCAGACCCGGCTTCACTTCCGCCAACGCCACGACTTCACAGTTGGGCACCATGACGTAGCTGCGCAGATGCGCCGCCTGCCCCATGCCGCCCACACCCACAAATCCGATCCGTACCTTCTGCTCTGCCATTGACTTTCTCCTTTTCCTTATGATTTCCGGTTCCTTCTCGACATTTTCTGAACTAGCCGCTTTGCCGGCAAACGATTCGTGCCTTCCAAAAACTGCTCCCGACAAAGCGGCTAGGCTTGGGCCAGTTTGCCGAACCGGTTGGCAATAGCCAGCGCCGGGTCGACCGGCACTTCCTGACGCTTCACGTTCTTCGGCACCTTGATCGCAGGAACCGCACGTACCTTGCGCCCGGCAAACTGCGGCAGATAGGCGCGCTGCGCCGCGAGCATCTCGGCGGTCATGAGGCGGATCTCATGCAGGGTCAGCACCGCGCTGGTCAGCGGATCCAGCGCTGCGGCCTGCACGATCAGCTCCGGATCACCCTGGAAATGGGCCTCCACGGTCAGGCCCTGCACCAGCACATTGGTCATGTTGAGCGCCGCGCACTGCGGCGGCAGGTTGCCAATGACCGTCGGGTGCAGCCCCATGCGATCCACGTAGATCGGCACCTCGACGCAGCAGCCGTTCGGCAGGTTGGTGATGTAGCCGTCATTGCGGATGTTGCCGTTGAGACGGAAGATGGCGCCCGTCTCCTTGGCCTCGATGATGTGCGAACAGTACTCGGCGCTGCGCGGGCCGAGTTTGGTTGACTCGATCGACAGCGGATCCATGGCCGTAAACTTGTCCGCCAGCATCCGGCAGTACTTGTAGTAGGCGCCGGTTTCGCCGCCAAAGGCCGGCTCGTCGCAGTACAGGTCGAGCGCCTTTTTGTTCTTACGGAAATACGGCAGATACTCGGAGAGATGCCCGGTGCTCTCGGTCATGAAGTAACCGAAGTGGCGCATGACTTCCGCGCGTACCTTCTCGTTGACGTAGAACCCCGGCTTCTCAAAGTTGGCCTTGAGTGTCGGGTAGAGATCCCGGCCATCCCGCTCCAGCTTGAGGAACCACGCCATGTGGTTGATGCCGGCGGCGACGAAATCGATCTTCTCCTTCGGCTCGCCGGTGTAGCTGGCGATGAGATCCATGGTGGTCTGCACGCCGTGGCAGAGACCGACAAACTGCAACCCCGGCACGCGTCCCAGCGCCCAGCAGCAGATGGCCATGGGGTTGGCGTAATTGAAGAGCATCGCGTGCGGGCAGAGCTCCTGCATGTCCTGCGTGATCTCCAGCAGGGCAGGAATGTGGCGCAGCGCGCGGAAGATGCCGCCCGGGTTCATGGTGTCGCCGATGCACTGGTCCACGCCGTACTTCAGCGGAATCTCGTAATCCGCCTGGAATTGATCCACGCCGCCGGCCTGCAGCATCACCACCACGTAGTCCGCGCCCGCCAGCGCCTTACGGCGGTCGGTCGTGGCGGTGACCGTGGCATTCACGCCGTTGTCCTTGATCATGCGCCGGACAAAGGCGTGCATCTTGTCGAGCCGCTTGTGGCTCAGCGCCATCAGGCGGTATTCGCTGCCAGCCAGCGCCGGGGTGGAGAGGAAGTCCGCCATCAGGGTCTTGCCAAACACGAGACTGCCCGCGCCGATAATTGCGATCTTTGCCATGGAATAGCCTCCAGTGATCGTTGACACGAATTGCGGTTTCTGAGCCCAGCGCTCCTGCGCCGGAAACCCGGCCAATTTCCCCTCTTGCGCCCTAAAAACAAGTCAAGTATCGTATATTGCAACGGACGCAACAAGATGCGCCGGTTGCTTTCTTTTATCAGAAATTGCTTATGCCCACCGACATCACATGCCATGGCATTGGTCGCCTGCTACCGGATCCGCACTGGCGGATCCGCGCCATGCGCCATCCGCACCACGAACTGATCGTGGTGCTGCACGGGCGCATGCAGGTCACGGCCGCCGGCGAGACCATCCATGCCGGCCCCGGTGATGTCATGATCTACCCGGCGGGCGTGGCGCACGCCGAGCAGGCTGACCCGCTGGATCCGGTGGAGACCCTGTTCTGCGGGTTCCTCGCGCCGGCCCTGCGGGGTCGCCGGGTGCAGCTGCTGCACGATCACGACGGGCGCATGCGCCAGATGATCCGCTGGCTGCACGCGGATCAGGGCGAGCTGAACGCCACGGCACGCGAATCCTTTCAGCAGCTCTTCCGCGCCCTGATCACGGAATTCACCCGCCCCCACCGCCAGGCCGTCCAGCCCATGGCCGAGGCCTTGCGACGCTATGTGCAACCACGGCTGGAGACTCGGATTCAGGTGGCGGAGCTGGCGGCAGCCGCCGGAATAAGCCGGTATCATTACATCCGCCGGTATCGCCGGCAGACCGGACACACCCCCATGGCGGAGGTGCGCCGCATGCGACTGGACAGCGCACGCGACCTGCTGTTGGCAACCGCGCTGCCGATCAAGGAGATCGCGCGGCGCTGCGGCCTCGGGAGCGCGCAAGCCTTCTCGCGCCTGTTTGCCACGCACCAGGGCCAGGCCCCGGCCGCCTTCCGCCGCGCGCATCAGGGGTACTAGGAAACTGTCGGACTTAGGCCTTGGAGTGATCTGGCGCCTTCTGCCGACAGTCTCCTAGTTATGCAACCCGCGGATAGCGGGTTGCGAGAACTCAAAGAACGAGCAGAAGGGCATTCGTTTTGTCGTTTGTTTGCGTCATATACTGTAATCCGATGCTTGGCGTACGCTTGCCCCATGACTAGCAGCCTGGTCGGCACAAAATCTGTACTGAGCCCGCGCTAAGTCCGACCAGGCTGCTAGCGGCCCACGGGCAGATTGGCGTATACGATCGTGTTGCCCACGCTGTTGGTGGCCATGGACAGGACCTTGCCGTCGCCGGTCAGGACGCAACTGCTTCCCTTACCCGGCCACTCTTCATAGGGGGTCGCGCCGGACCAGTTTGCCAAGATCACGTGGTAGCCGTAGGGCTTGACCACTTCCGCGCAGAACTTGCGGCGGAACCACTCGTCCGGGTGCGGCCCATACCACCCCACGGAATACAGAATGATATCGGCCTTTTTGGCCGCCAGCACCTTCGGCATGGTTTGGAAGTCATAGCAGATCATCAACCCCAGCCGCCCGTAGGGCGAATCCACCACCTGCACCGGAAGGTCGCCCTTGCTGCACCAGGCGCCATCCCCAGGCGGCCAGCGCTCCTGCTTGCGATGGTGCGCCACGATGGCGCCATCCGGATCGAAGAGCACCTGGCTGTTGTAGAACTTCCCGTCCGCGCGCTCGATCATGCCCAGGCAGAAATAGACGCCCAGTTTCGCGGCCAGTTTGGAAAAATTGGTCGTGGCAGGGCCCGGGATCGTCTCCGCCACCCGGCTGACATGCCACTTCTTGCTGCTGGCGTTGGTGGACCAGGTGATCTGGGTCGGCGCATACATGTACCCTTGCAAGGCGCATTCAGGCGTGACAAGGATACGCGCGCCGCCTGCGGCGGCTTCCCGCGCCAGCGACACCAGGTTCGAGACATTCGACGCAGTCTCGCCGATTCGCGAAGGACACTGCAACGCCGCAACGCGCACGGTGCCGGCTGACTCGACCGCCAGACCACAGAGGCCCGGCCAAAGCACCAAGCCCGCCAGCCAGGCAGTCAGGACAACGAAACGCCCTCGGCTTCGATTCATGTGTCGGTCTCCTGCAGACAACCAGTCGCATGCCACGTCGCTCAATCCAGCAACGTGCCGACACGGTATTCAATGCAGACTCGCTTGTCACGAAGTTTCCAACATGGTCTTTTCCTCAAGCGCCACTTTGGCGGCTTCCACCACGAAGATTCGAAGAACACGAAGATTCGCGCAATCGGACGCTGAAGATAACCGAAACTGTCGAATATATTGAACTTCGTGTTCTTCGTGTCCTTCGTGGTGAGAATTCCCGACCGCTTCAGGAAAAGACCATGCAGTTTCCAACAGTGCTCCTTATCGCACAGGGTTACGAACGGAAATGCCCTTACGGGCACACTACAAACGGCTTTCTGCTGGCTCTAGGCCGTTTGTAGTGACGCCGTAAGGCGTTCTTGATCCTCAGGAAAGCTGGAAGGTATATAGAGCTTGTCCCAAAACTCCAACTTTTGCTTTTTTCTACAAGTTCCACCGCGAAGGACGCGGAGAACGCGGAGAAATTCTCTGTTCTCAGTTGCCTCCTGTTAAACATGGTCGGGTTGTGGGCGTGTGCCCGCGCCTTCACCCGATGGCGTCGTGCCCCTGCTCGCCGGTGCGGATGCGCTGCACGTGGTCGAGGTCCAGCACAAAGATCTTGCCGTCGCCGATTCGACCGGTTTGCGCGCCCTGCAGGATGGCGTCGATCGCCGGCTGCACAAAGGCATCATTCACCGCGATCTCCAGCTTGATCTTCTTCAGCAGGCTGCCGGCCTCCTTATGACTGCGGTAGATCTCCGCAATTCCCTTCTGGCGGCCGCGGCCCAGTACCTGCGAAACCGTGACCAGGTGAATCTCCTTCTCGGTCAGGCGCTCCATAACCTGGTCGAGGCGGTCAGGCTGAATGATGGCAATGATGTACTTCATGTTTTTCCCCCATCGACTCAATCGATTTAATCGATAACAGTGTACCCCGATTCCCGATGCTGCGACAGGTCCAGTCCCAGATTTTCATCGTCGGCCGACACACGCAACCCGACGATGTGATCCACCAGCTTGAACAGCAGCCACGACCCCACGAAGGCAAAGAGCGCCACCAGGGCAGCGGCCTTGAGCTGTATGAGAAATTGCGCTGCATGTCCGTAAAACAGACCATTGACGCCCGCGGGGTTGGCGGTCTGCGTGGCCCAAAGCCCCACAGCCAGCGATCCCCACAGGCCACCCACGCCATGCACGCCAAAGGCATCCAGCGAATCGTCATAATTGAACTTGGCCTTGAGTGCGGTCACCGAGAGCCAGCAGACAATGCCGGCGCCAATGCCGATCCAGACGGCGCCGGAAATTTCCACAAACCCGGAGGCCGGTGTGACCGCTGCCAATCCTGCCACGGAGCCGGTGATCATCCCCAGCGTGGTAGGCTTGCCGAATTTCAGCCAGTCCAGCAGGCACCAGACAAACCCGGCCACCGCGCCGGCCACATGCGTGGCCAGAAAGGCGGAAACCGCCAGCACGCCAGCGCCCAGGGCGCTGCCGGCATTGAAACCATACCAGCCGAACCAGAGCATGGCCGCGCCCAGCACCGCCACCGGCAGGTTATGCGGTGGCGAAATGGAGTGAGGAAAACCGCGCCGCCGCCCCATCACCACCACGGCTGCCAGCGCCGCCATGCCGGCGGTGATATGCACAACAATGCCGCCGGCAAAATCGACCGCGCCCAGACACCCTTGCGATGTCCCAAGAAAACCGCCCGCCCCCCAGACCCAATGCGCCACCGGCGCATAGACCAGCGTGGACCAGAGCAGGCTGAAGAGGCAGAACGCCGAGAAGCGCATCCGCTCGGCAAATGCGCCGCAGATCAGCGCCGGCGTGATCACAGCAAACATCATCTGATAGATCGCAAACAGCCGGTGCGGAATGTGCGGCGCATAACTTCCCGGCGCCATGCCGACATTGGCAAACCCCACCCAGTCCAGGTTTCCAATCACACCGCCAATGTCCGGACCAAACGCCAGGCTGTAGCCGCAGAAGATCCACTGCAGGCTTACCATGCAGAGGATCATGAAGCATTGCATCACGATCGAGAGCACATTCTTCTTACGCACCAGCCCGCCATAGAAAAAAGCCAGCCCCGGTGTCATGAACATGACCAGCGCCGAAGCCACCAGCATCCAGGCGATGTCGCCGGAATCGAGCAGCGAGGCCGGCGCCGCACTCCCCGTCGACGTAATTTCAGCCGCGCCGGCAGAAAGAACGCCGCCTATTAACAAGAGCAATGCCGCTACCCAACCCCACCTGCCACGCGCGTGTGCGTATGTCATTACACTCTCCACACGGTTACCTGATGCGATGCAGAATTGTCTGCACCTGATGTCCGCACCATCTAAACAGGCAAGCCGCGTGCCAGAAAAAACATAGCGCAGGTCATTAAATTTAAACAAAGGCCAAATCGCGGGTTTTGCGTGCATTTTTGCGATTCCCACGCGCGTAAAAAAATTCCCGTGGTAGATCCGGCTCCCCAGCCAGACTTCGGCGGCGACATAATTGTCATTCCCGGCATACGACGAAAAACACAAGTGTCACACATGGCAGACCAGTACAGCGGGGGCTGCGCACCCGCTGCGCGAAGGCGTTTGCAGGCCCATCCAACAGCGGTCCCGCAGGTTTCGCACCTGACTATCGTCGGCCGTAGTCGTCGCCGTAGTCGTCAACCGACTCCTTCCCGTACCGGTGGACGACTACGGCGACGATTACGGTGGACGGCCTCCGATGGCCAACCTGCCACCCCCGCGCCTTGAACCGCACGATCTGTTTCATCAGCGGGAAGACGCCCGCGACCGGAAAGATGGGAGCGTGCCGAAATGCCACACCACACGCGCAAAACCGTACCCGCGTCTTTAACAATCGTCTGCAAACCAGAAAACAGATGAGAACCGATTCGCCAGTCTCACACTTCCGGAAGTGTGAGACTGCACATACGGCCGGACTACGAAGGACATCACCCGTGCAAAGAATGATTTTCCCGACACGGGAAAATCAGACGTCGTCGAACCGGGCGCCGGGCGCCGGGGCATCGGCCTGCCGGGCGCCGTGCGCCCGCAGAAGGGTGGCCATGGCGTCGACCTGCGCGCCTTCGCCGTGCACCGCAAAGGCGCGGCTGAGATTCCCCTTCACGGCGTCGAACCAGCGCAGGAGCCCGCCGCGATCGGCGTGCGCGCTCAAGGCGTTGATGGTATGGATCCGGGCGCGGACCTCCACCTCCTGGCCGAAGATCCGGACCGGCGAGAGATGGTCTACCAGGCGGCGGCCGAGGGTATTCTCGGCCTGAAAACCGGCGATCAGGATAATGTTGCGTGGATCGCCGATGTTGTTCTTGAGGTGATGCAGGACACGACCGGCTTCGCACATGCCGGAGGCGGAAATAATGATCATCGGGCCGGGGAGATCGTTGAGCGCCTTGGACTCCTCCACGGTCTCGACCAGGCGCAGACCGGGAAACTGCATTGGGTCATCCCCGCGGCGCAGGTGCGCCAGAGTCTCCTCGTTGAAACATTCGCGATGCTTCGCATAGAGTTCCGTGGCCGACTTGGCGAGCGGGCTGTCCAGGTAGATCGGTGTGGGCGGGATGCGCTTCTGCTCGACCAGATCGTTCCAGTAGTACAGCAGCTGCTGCGTGCGCCCCACAGCAAAGGCAGGGACGATCAGCCGGGCGCGCTGCTGATGGATGTCCTCCACAAACCCCTTCAGCCGCCCCATGACATCCGCCACGGGCGGATGATCGCGATCCGCATAGGTGCTCTCGATCAACAGCACGTCCGCGCCCTCGACCACGTCCGGCGGCTGCAGGATCGGCTGCGGCTGACCCAGATCGCCGGAGAAGAGCAGCCGCCGCGAGCGCCCGTCGCGCGACTTCACATCGAGCTGCACCATGGCCGATCCCAGAATGTGCCCGGCGTTGTGCAGCATGGCCGTGACGCCGCTGCCAAAGTCGATCAACGACTTCAGCCCCGCAGGCTCGAAACGCTTGAGGACGGCCTCCACATCCTCCGGCGTGTAGAGCGGCTCGAACAGCACCTTGCCCTCAGCCTGGCGGCGCTTGTTCACATAGGCCACGTCGTTCATCTGGATGCGCGCGGAGTCGCGCAGCATGACAGCGCACAAATCGCGCGTGGCTGGTGTGCAGAAGATGCGCCCGCGGAACCCCTGACGGGCCAGCAGGGGGAGCCGGCCGCTGTGGTCGATGTGCGCGTGGGAGAGGATGACGGCATCCAGCGCGGCGACATCGAACGGGAACTTGCGGTTGTTCTCGAAGGCTTCCTTGCGGTGCCCCTGCTCCATGCCACAATCGAGCAGGAGACGCAGGCCGTTGGCCTCCAACAGATGCATCGAACCGGTGGTGGTCCGCGCCGCGCCGTGAAACGTAAGGTTGATCATTTCAGGTTCTTTCGGCACCAGGCCAGGCCAGCCTCAAACACGCGGCGGTTCAGGCCGATCAGAGTGGGTTTTTTACGCAACGCCGCGTCACGGGCACGCAGGATAGTCTCTTCCGGCAACCCGGTGACGCCGGTGTGCAACAGCGCCGTGAGCATGACTGTGTTGGCGGCGCGGCTGCTGCCGTTGGCCGTGGCAATCTCCGTGGCAGGCACCGCAATCCAGCGCACATCGTCGCGCGTCGAGAGGCTCGCGCCCTCCATCATCATCGGGTCGTAGAACACCACGCCACCGGGTTTGACCGTGGAAAGAAACCGCTCCATCATGGGGCGGGTCATGCAGACCAGGATATCCGGGTGGTCCACCGCTGGCGTACCAATTACTTGGCCGCCCACCACCATGGCGCAGGAGGATGGTCCGCCGCGCTGCTCCGGTCCGTAGGTCGGATACCAGGTTACAAACCGCTGCGCCTGAGCGCCAGCCTCGACGATGCACAGCCCGAGCGCCAGGATGCCCTGACCGCCAGACCCGGCAAAAATCATGCGGCGTTCCGTGTACGACGGATCCGGGCGGGGCGGCGGGAAATCGCGATCGCAATACTGCGCAAACAGGTCGTGGACCGCAATCGACGGCGCCGGCGGCGCCGGCGACAAAGCCTGCTCGCTTGTATCGCGGAGAATGCCAAGCGGGAAGTCCTTCTCCATCTGCTCGGTGACAAAGCGTGCGGAGGCCAGCGGATCGAGCCCCATGGCGGTCGGGCACGGCGAGAGCACCTCCACGTAGACATACCCCTTGCCGTCACGCTGCAGCTCGATGGCCTTGCGCACGATCTTCTTCGTCTGGAGGATGCGCTTGGTGTCCGCCACGGAGCAGCGCGCAATGTAGATCGGCGCCCGCAGCTGGTTGACCATCTCGGCGACCCGCAGCGGGTACCCTTCGGTGGCTGCCGACCGCCCCAGCGGCGACGTGAGCGTGCGCTGACCGATCAGCGACGTGGGCGACATCTGGCCGCCGGTCATGCCGTAGGTGCAGTTGTTCACCATGAAGGTGGCCATGTGTTCCCCGCGGCTGGCCGCCTGCACAGCGCAGTTGAAGCCAATGGCTGCCAGATCGCCATCGCCCTGGTAGGCGAGCACCACGGCCTGCGGGATCGTGCGGCTGATCGCCGTGGCGACGGCCGGGGCCCGCCCGTGCGCGGCGCCGATGTTGCCCACGTCCCAATAGTAGTAGCCGAACACCGCACACCCGATGGGGTTGATGATCACGGTGCGGTCCTGCAGGCCCAGCTCGACCAGCGCCTCGGCAATCAGCTTGTGCAGAATGCCATGCCCGCACCCGGCACAATAGTGCGACGAGCGGGTTGCCCGGCCGGACCGGTCAAACGTGGCGTACATGCCGACTGTGCGTTTCGTGCTCATACCAGATTACGCGCCGCCTGCACCACGGCCTCCAGGGGGATCACCACGCCGCCCATGCGGTTCACAAGCTGCACGTTCGGCACAGCCTTGTTTCCGGCGGCAAACTGGCTAATCACATCATCTCGAAACTGCCCGCAGCTCATCTCGACCACGATCAGCTTGCGGTCTGCCAGGCGGCAAAGCGCCTCCTGCGGAAACGGAAAAAGCGTCAGGGGGCGGAACAGGCCGGCGCGCACGCCGCTGGTGCGCAGCTGATCCACGGCGGTGCGTGCAATGCGGCTGGAAGTTCCGTAGGCGAGAAAAACAATCTCCGCGTCCTCGGTCCGGTAGCTCTCCGCACCGGCCTCAGCCTGCATGGCGTGGTACTTGCGCTGCAGGGCATTGTTGAGCTCTTCCAACACCGCGGTGTCCAGAAAGATGGAGGTGAGGAGGTTGCCGCGCGTGGCGGCTGTGGCCTGAACGGCCCAGGCTTCGACGCCCACGGGGCGCGGCAGCTCGGATTCCGGCAGGCAAAAGGTCTCGGTCATCTGCCCCTGCGCGGCATCGGAAAAAACAATCACAGGCGTGAGGTATTGGAACGCCAGCTGAAAAGCGCGCCGGGTGAAATCGCACAGCTCCTGCACACTGGCCGGCGCCAGCACGATGGCGTGATAGCTGCCATGCCCCCCGCCCTTCACGGCCTGATTGTAGTCGGCCTGCTCGGGGTACACGTTGCCGAGGCCCGGACCGGCGCGCTGGATGTTCACCACCACGCCCGGGATGTTCGTGCCCGCCATGTACGAAAGCCCCTCCTGCATGAGGCTCATGCCGGGCCCGGAGGTGGCGGTCATCGAAAGCTTCCCGGCCGCTCCGGCGCCATACACCATGTTAATCGAGGCCGTTTCGCACTCCGCCTGAACAAACACGCGCCCCAGCGCCGGAAACCACTCCGCCGCGGCGTGCGCAATCTCGCTGGCCGGAGTGATGGGATAGCCGAAAAAGGCGTCGCAGCCGGCATAGAGCGCGCCGACGACCACCGCCTCGTTGCCTTTCATCAATCGGACCATGCGTTCAACATCCTGCCGCCAACGGCGTGCCCACGGCTCACGCGTTAGACTTTGTTTTTTCAGGCGTCTCCACCCGAATCACATAGGGCTCCGGGCAATTATAGAAACAGATACCACACCCGGAGCAACCGCAGCCAAGGTACTCCGCCGGCTGCACACCGCGATGATTAATGCCGGCTCGCAGGCGCAACACCTGCCGCGGACACGCCGAGATACAGCGCCGGCACCCCTTGCATTCCTCGGCGTCGATCACCGGATACGGCGGCGGCGCTTCACCCTCGTTGACTTTTTTTACAGGCATGGGAAGCTCGGAGACCTCGCGCCATAAATCAGTGCAAATTATCGCATGGGATGCCATTGACCGCAAGCAAGGAAGACCGGGGCAGCAGGGGCAGGGCGCGATTCATGTTAGTGGAAGAGCGCGAAGTATTCTTAACCGCCAAGACGCCAAGTACGCCAAGATTTTGCGGCTGATTGCCAGATAGACGGGGAGTTTCTGCGCGTAATTCGTGTCGTTGACTTGAAGAACAGGTGGAGTACGGTTGTGTGTGCCACCCATTTGTTCGCATATTCAAGCCCTGTCAGCCTATTCTTGGCGTTCTTGGCGCCTTGGCGGTTAAAACAGTCTCGCGCGTTTCCACCAACTTGAATCGCACCCGCAGGGGCAGGGGCTATTCCTGACGCTTCACCTAGCAGCCTGTCGGACTTAGGGGAGAAATATCGAATATCGAATAAGGAATCATGAATCATGAAGGTAAGAGGCCGGCAAATGATCTTCACTTCATGATTTATGATTCCTTATTCGATATTCTGCGGTTCGGCAGCCTGCACGGCACAAACTCCGTGCTGTTCAAGAGCTAAGTCCGACAGGCTGCTAGGCGGCTTCCACCACGAACAAGCCGCGTAAAATCAACGGGTTAGATGCTGCCAAGGCCTTCACTGCTAATTCAAGTTATAGGTGAGGAACTCAGGGAGTTCATGCGTTCGCATTTTCCTGATTTTCTTTCCGAGTAGGGATGGGGCTTGCGCCCCATCCCCCTCACAGACCCGTGCGA
>JBAXVM010000067.1:0-12603 GCA_037129105.1 bacterium | reverse complement strand
AGGGCGTCGTGGCAACGCTCTACGAGGAGTTGGGAAAGTTGGCCGAAAAGTATCGTCAACCGGTGATTCTGCACCACCTCGAAAGCCTGGATTATGAGACTGCGGCGCCGATGTGTGGCTGCAATGGAAAGACATTCAGTGTCCGCCTCACCCGTGGCCGGGAGCAGTTGCGCGAACGCATGGCCCGGCGCGGCGTGACGCTCGGCGCGGCGGCGCTGATCGCCGGACTGAGCCAGAGCGCCGCCTCGGCGGCCGAATTGCCAGCCGCGCTGGTGGCTTCGACTTGCAAGGCCGCGACAGCCGTGGCAGCAGGCGGCAGCGTAGCAGGTGGTGGACTGGTCTCCGCCAAGGTTGTGGCTCTGACCGACAGTGCGCTGAAGTTGCTCTTCTGGGGACAGGTCAAGACCGTGGCCGCCGTGTGCGCGGGCATCGCGGTGCTCGGCGGCACCGGCGTGACGCTGGCCACCCTGCTCACCCACCCGCCACAACCGGAAGCACGGCAAGCTGCTGTGGGCGCGCCGGCTGACGTGCTGCCTGTCGCGCAGGTTTCGTCGGGGCGTGTCAATCGCGTGGGCGTGAACATCAGTGAGTGGGGTGGCGCAGGTAAGGACTACGTGGCGGAGAAGATCTGGGCCGATGCCATGCGGAGTCACCGGCAATGGGGGCAGCCGGATGCCTGTGACAAGCCGGTCGAACTGGATGCAAATGGCTGGCCGCTGGCCGATGCCTCCTGCCTCGTCTACCACGGGTTGCTGACGGGGAACAACCATGGCACCTACCGTCTCTCGTTCGATTGTGCGAATCCATCCGGCGTCGCGGTGGCTGAGGATTGGGGTGGTGGTGTCATCCAGAACCGGAGCGTCGCGGGAAGCCGCGTGAGCTGCGATCTGGTGATTGCCGAAACCAACAACTCACAGTGCCTGTTACGCTTTACCAACACACGCGGCGGTGTGCGGAATGTCAAGCTTATGCGGCCGGTTTCCCTCGGAAGCTCCACTTCGTATCCCCTGGACAAGGTCTTTACGGATCCGCTGCTGGCCGCTGTCGCACCCTTTGAGGTGCTGCGGTATATGCATTGGATGCACAGTAGCGCCCCGCTGCGTGACATGGAATGGGCCCGGCGTACGCGCTGGGACTATGCGACCCAGCGCGGGGTGAATGCGTATGGCTGGGGTGCGCCCGGCCCATCGTGGGAGAGCGTGATCAAGTTTGCCAACGCGGCCGGGAAAGACGCCTGGATTTGCCTGCCCGTGCGGGCCAACGACGATTACATCCGGAGTCTGGCCCTCCTGATTCGCGATGGGAGCGCGGTGTGCGAGCCACTGCGGCCAGATCTCAAGCTCTATGTCGAGTATGGGAACGATGTCTGGAATCGCGCCCAGGGTCAGCAGTGGGACTGGGTGACGAATGCCGTCGCCTCTGCGCGCTTGCTCAGGTTTGATGGCGAGGCCGATCCCGTGACGCTGGTATCCCGGTTCCAGGCTATGCGCACCGTGCAGATCAGCGACGCTTTCCGGGCGGTGTTCGGCCACGCTGCGATGCGGACACGCATACGTCCTGTCCTTTGTCAGCCGCAGGACAACGCGGACCTTTGCTTTCGTGCTATGAGTTTCCTGGATCGCTACTATGCGCGCCGCGACAACCGCTCGGACTGGAGCGACCCGCACCCGGTGAGCTACTACCTGTACGGGCTGGCGTGCAGTACGTGGTTCAAGCCGGAGGGGGCGCCACCGGCGCTGACGCTGGAGAACATTTGGACCTCCGCCGGATTTGTGGCCTCCAATCACTTCGCGTCACTGCAATACGCCGCTGCGATGGCCCGGATGTACGGGCTCGCCTTCCTGTCTTATGAGGGCGGGCCGCATCCAAACTACAACGGGGATCAGGTTGTTACCCGACTGGCGGCCATGGATCCGCGCATGCGCGCCAAACAACTCGAAATGCAGAAGGTGTTCAACCAGGTGGATGGCGAACTGAATGTACTCTCGCATCTCATCGACAAGAATCCGGCATCGCCGCCCCGGGAAGAGGAAGGTCATTTCGGGATGCTTCGCGGGAATATCGAGAGGCTGGATGGGCCGCGCTATCAGGCGGTCCTGGACATCAAGGCCGTGACGCCAGAACCGGTTGCGCTTGGCGCCATGGCGCCGTTCCGACGGGCCGGGGGTGACTGCGATGTTGAGAGCCGCGGCGGGTTGCATCCAGCGCGGTCGGGCGCCATTACCCTTGTCGCGGCGAGTGATGCATACACTTCGGGTTACTGTTTCCGCGTTCCCCGGAGCGGCCGTTATGCCGTGCGGGTGGAGTACCGTGTAGATTCGCCGTCCACGATGCTCCTTGAACATGATGGTCGTGTCGCTGGCTCGTTTGTCCTTGAGAGCACAAGCGGTGTAGCGGCTGCCAGTGCTCCGGTGACGGTTGCCTGCGTTGCGGGCCGCCTGCATGCAATCAAGTTGAGCGTTCTGTCGGGACGCGTCACCGTACACGCAGTCAGTGTTGAGGATGCCAGTCCGTAGTCGGAGCCGGCGCGACGGGTCGAGCCGCCACAGGAGGTTGTCCCATGAGATGCTGCACGGGGTTGCTGGGGTTGCTGGTTCTGGGGGGATGCTGCTCAATGGCGAAGGCGCAGTCAACCCGTGCCAACAGCGTGGGGATCAATATCACCGAATGGAGCGGGGCCGGGGGCGACTACACCGCGGAGAAGATCTGGGCCGACGCCATGCGGAGTCATCGCCGGTGGGGCCTTCCTTCCGCCAACAATACACCCGTGGCGCTCGACACGAACGGATGGCCGACGGTGGACGGGAGCTGTCTCGTTTACCATGGCCTGCAAACAGGCAATAACCACGGCACGTACCGGCTCTCGTTTGACTGCGACAATCCGGCCGGTGTGACGATTGCCGAGGACTGGGGCGGCGGGGCCATCCAGGGCAAGACCAATTCCGGCAACCGGGTGAGCTGTCGCCTGGTGATTTCCGACACCAACAACTACGCGTGCCTGCTCCGTTTCCAGAACACGTCGGGGGGGGTGCGCAATGTGAAGCTCATGCGCCCGCTGGCGGCAGGCAGTACCAATGCCTATGGCGAGGATGTGGATTTCACCACGCCGGTCCTGCAAGCGGTCGCGCCGTTCCAGGTTTTGCGCTACATGCATTGGATGCATCTTGATCGGCCCCTGTGCGACATGGACTGGAGCCAGCGTACCCGATGGAACAACGCGGCGCAGCACGGCGTGAACCCATACGGATGGGGCCAATCCGGTCCCTCCTGGGAGAGCGTGATCAAGTTTGCCAATGCTGCGGGCAAGGATGCATGGATCTGCCTGCCGGTGCGGGCCACCGACGATTACATTCGCAATCTGGCCCTGCTGTTCCGCAATGGCGGTGCGGATTGTGAACCGCTGCGCCCGGATCTGAAGTTGTACCTGGAATACGGCAACGAGATATGGAATTCCGGCACCTACTACACGCAGTGGGCGTGGGTGACCAATGCCGCGGTAACCACAACGAACTCGGCGCTGCGGTACGACGGAACAGCAGACCCCATCACGCTTGCCTACCGCTACCAGGGCATGCGCACCGTACAGATCAGCGGGATCTTCCGCGAAGTCTTCGGCACGGCGGCGATGATGACCAGGATCCGCCCCGTGCTCTGCCACCAGCAGAACTACATCGACATTTGCAACCGCACCATGACGTTTCTGGACCGGTACTATGCAAGGCGGGATGCCCGGTCCGACTGGCCGGATCCACACCCGGTCAACTACTACCTCTATGCGTTCAGCACCAGCACCTACTTCAATCCGGCCGCCCCCCCCCCGACGCTCACCCTGGACAACATTTGGAGCTCGGGAGGCTTCGTCGCCTCCAACCACTTTGCGGCGATCCGGTCATCGGCCGTCATCGCGAAGATGTACGGCCTGGCCTACGTCGCCTACGAAGGCGGACAGCATCCGAATTACAACGGCGATGAGACGATCACCCGGCAGGCAGCGGTCGATGATCGCATGCGCGCCAAGCAGGCGGAAGCGCAGCGTGTGTTCAACCAGCTCGACGGGGAGCTCAATGTGCTCTTCCACCTGATTGACAAGGATCTTTCCGCAACGCCCGGGACGACCGACGGGCATTTCGGGATGCTGCGCGGCGACATCGCGAACACGAATCGGCCGCGCTATCAGGCCGTGGTCGACATCAACGCGGCCGCACCGGATCCCATCACGTATGGAAGCATGGCCCCGTTCACCCGGGCCGGTGCTGACTTTGACCTGGAGACAAGCTGGGGAAGGCCGTCTTCGACGGCGGGCAGCTGGACGCTGGCCGCCCAGGCCAATACGTACGGCGCCGCGTATTGTTTCCGTGTGCCGCGGACCGGCACATATGCACTCCGCGTGCAGTACTCCACAACGAATTCGGCGATGCTTGCGGCAGATGTCCGCGGCCTCCCTGTCGGGACTTTCCCGCTGCTCAATACGTCAGGAATCTCCACCCAGACTCCGCCGGTCAACATGCTGTGCGACACCGGCAAACTGTACGCCATCAAGCTGGCGGCTGTCACTGGGGCGGTCGCGATCGTATCGGTGTCGCTCTCGGAAGTCGTGATGGTGGCATCCTCGGCGGGGAGCGTACGGGTTCCCGAAGGCGGGACGGCGGGGGTTCAGGTGTGCCTGTCCGCTCCGCCTGCGAGCGCGACCACGGTCACCGTTGTCCGTACGTCAGGCGATGCGAATATCTCGGTCGTAGGCGGATCGAATCTGGTGTTCAACAGTGGCAATTGGAGCGCGTGGCAGGCGGTTACCCTCGCGGCCGCCGCAGACGTGGACAGCGTCAACGGCACGGCCATCCTGACCTGCAGTGCCCCCGGGATCAGCAACGCCACCGTGGTCGCCATGGAGGCCGACAACACGCTCGACTCCGACGGGGACGGTATGAACGACGCCGCGGAGGTTGGCGCTGGAACGAATCCGGACAGTTCCGCCTCGTGCCTGTCAATGTCCGTTGCCGGCTTCGAGGACCCGCAGCGTTTCGTGGTTCGTTGGACCAGCGTGACCAACAGGATGTATTCGCTCCAGGTGACGACGAACCTGCCGTCGGGATTCAAGCAGACCCTGCGCGCCAACATCCAGGCGACGCCGCCGGTGAACGTGCACACGGATCTCGTGGAGGGCGTGTCATGCAAGTTTTATCAGGTGCTGGTGGAATGAAGGCGGTTGCAATACAACGGGGGTCCCGGTGCATGGGTCCAGTTGCTCGAAGCGCACGGCTTCGCGTGGCATTGTTTGTCTTCGGCCTGCTCCCGATGGCCGTCTTCGCCCAAACAAGGTACAAGGAAGTGTGCTTTCAATCCTACAACGAGAGCTTCAACATCAAGTACGGTCAGGCCGGAACCAATAGCCTTTACCTCGACTACTGGGAGCCTGCCGGCGATGTCGTGTCCAAGCGCGCCGCCATGGTCTGGGTGCATGGCGGGGGCTTCACGGGCGGAGACAAATCGCAAGCGGACTACCGGACATGGGCGCGCACGCTGGCCCGCCACGGCTATGTGTCGGTTTCCATCAACTACCGCCTTTCGAGCGATTACACAGGCAACATCGGCCAGCAGGATGCGCGGGCGGCCGTACGCTGGCTTCGTGCCAATGCCGAATCCCTGCGCATCGACACGTCGCGAATCGCGATTGGAGGCGGCTCTGCCGGATCGATCATCAGCATGGCCGTGGCCTACTGGGAAGGGCCGGAAGGCGACAGCGGGAATCCCGGCTATTCCTCCGAGGTAGCGGCGGTCATTGACCTGTGGGGATGGTTGCATCCGGTGACCGAGATGCAAGCGGGCGAGGCTCCCATCGCGATCGTCCACGGAACCGCTGATGAAACCGTCTCATTCAGCGAAGCGACAGCGATTCACGCCCGGGCGGATGTGGTGGGAATGCCCCACACGTGGCATCCGATACAGGGCGGGCCTCATTGGTCATACCCCACGGTCACCGCCAACTTCTCCTGGGTGACGGATTTCCTGTACGATTACATGATTCTGGCCACTAACCTTGCGCCCCTGCCAGCCGCACCGAGTAATCTCGTGGCCGTCACGGCGTCGAGCACGCAAATCAATCTCGCATGGACGGACCGTGCGACCAACGAGTTAGCCTACACGGTTGAACGCTCGCTTGATAGCAACACCTGGGTGCTGGTGGCGGTGACTGGCGCGAATACGACGACCGCCAGCGATACCGGTCTGTCGACGAATACGCTCTATTACTACCGCGTGGCCGCCAGCAATGCCGGCGGGCTCTCGGCGTTTGCCTATGCCTCGGGCAGGACATGGACGGCGTACGAAGCTTGGCAGTACGCCAACTTTACCGCGGCACAATTGACAAACTCCGCCGTCAGTGGCAGCGCCGTTGATGCCGATTGCGACGGGTTGAGCAATGAGCAGGAGTATTGGGCGGGGACGGATCCGAACCGTGCCGCATCCTGCCTGATCCTCTACGCGACAACGAATGCCCCAACGGCGGTGGGTGAGTTCCTCGTACGCTGGCAGAGCGCCACGGGACGCGTCTACACCGTGCAGGCGGCGACGAGTCTGGTGGCTGGTTTCACCAATATGGTACTCCACGTTCCTGCCACCCCTCCGGTCAATGTGCACACGGACACAGTTGGCAGTGCGGGACAGAAGTTCTACCGGATACAGGTTGAGTAAGCATGGCGCGTAAGGTGTCCACGCCACGATTAGGAGGGGCGATATGGCAAGAGTGAGCGCTGCGGTGCAGATGCTGCGCCGGCCCGTGCGGTTGCAGCAGTCACTGTCGTTCTGCGCAGTTGTTGCAGCCACATTGTCAGCAGTGACGGGTGCGGAGGGCGGACTGCGGCTTGAGGTGGTCGAGGATGCCGGGGTGGCGCGCCCCGGTGGCTGGGTGCGCAACGGGGTGCCGGTGGCGCGTGAATGGGGGTGGACCAATCCGGCAGCGCTGCGCCTGCGGGATGCGGCGGGTGTTTTGGTTCCGGCGCAGTTCGAGGTGCTGGGCCGGTGGGCCGGGGGGGTGGCATCGGCGCAGCCTATCCAGTGGCTGCACCTCACATTCCCCTCGGCGCCGGCGGCGGGCCAAACCCTGCGCTACGAGATTGTCGCAACGGCGGCGGTGGCGTGCGTCACCGGTGTGACCGCCCGTCTCGCGACCAATGGCGTGCTCGTCGATACCGGGGTGGCGAGCTTTTCGATCCCCACGAATTGCTTCTCCTTGTTTGACCGCGTGGTGCGACGCGATGCCAACGGTGCGGATTATGCGCCCGTTGTGTCGGCGCCGGGAAGTGGTGTCATCCGGTTCGAGAGCGGAGTAGCGATCACGGCGGGTCCGCCGGAGAGCGTGGCCTTTGAGCACGTCGGGCCGCTGAGTGTCACGGTCAAGGTTGCCGGGCATTATCCCCGGACAACCGGACCGTCATTTCGGTATCTCCTGCGCTACACATTTCTCGCAGGCTCGCCCGGCGTGGATGTGGACTTTCACTTCGACTGTCCAACCGATGTCGGAGGCGGGCTCGGTTTCGAGGCGTGGACAACGAATAGCTGTTTTCCGCTGGCGGGCGTATCCCTGTTCCAGCCGCTGGCGCAGGTTGCGCCTGTGCGGGCGTATGTTGCCGCGAGCACCAACGCGGCGCTGGAGGCCGCGTTGTCGGCGAGCGATCGTGGCGTGGTTGAGCAACATCGGCGGGAGACGCGGCTGCAGCCTGCCCGGTATACGCTTTCCCTTGCCGGGACCACGGCGACGGGCGGGTTTGCCACCCGCCCGGCTGCGGCGGTGCGGGGCGCAAACGGCGGCATGGCGGCGGGGCTTGCTCTCATGCGTCTCAACGAGCCGCAGGCCATTGAAGTGGCAGCAACCGGCATCTGGTTGCGTGTTGTCTCCACCAATCAGCTCCTGGGGCCGCGACAGGGCGCGGCGTGTCGCGTGCGGTTGCGGGTCCTGGCACCTGACGAGTCCTTCCCTCTGGCGCGTGATGAGGTGTGGGCCGCGCTGGATCATCCCCTGATCGCGTGGCCGGTGCAGAAAGATGTTGCGGCGTCCCGTGCCATGGGCGAGCTGTGGGATGGAACGGTGGATTCCGCGGCGCAGCGCTGCACAACCGCGCTTGTGGCGGCCTGCACGAGTACCCTGGCCTATGTCGAAGCCCACGGCCTGCACGGGTTCATGACCCACGGCCTGCTTCCGCGATATTATGCCAACAACATGCTGAGCGATGAGGTGGGCGACGATACCACATGGTATAGCTACTTCTTCGGGGCCACCTTCTCGGACTACCATAACACCTTCCTGGGTGCCGGCCGGGCTTTTGCCATGACAGGAGAACGCCGCTTTCTGCACGAACTGAGTGTTCCGGCGGCCCGCCGTGTCCTGTCGACCCTGATCATCCAAGGGGAACCGGGGGCCGACATTCGCACGGGATGGGGGACGGTTGGCTACGGCGGATTCCGCAAAGACAACAACAGCTCGCACTCCTATTTCCGCAATCTCTTCTTTTACTACTGGCTGACCGCTGACCGCCATGTGCTGGATCTGCTGGCGCAAGGCGCGGCCAGTCGCCGGTTCGGCTACAACCGGCGCGCCGACATGAGCCTGGTTCCGCCGGAGGCTCCGCCGATCTCAGAATGGGAGGAGACCACCGGACGCATGGGGTCGCAGCGTGCCGAGATTAACTGGTTTCTTGGCCATGCGCTGGACGCCTCGTATCTCGACGACTTCAGCAATCAGGTGGCGCGGATCGCTGCGCGGAACATCGCACTGTTGACCAATGCGGCGGGTGTCGAGTGTTGCTTTCTATTCGAGACCGATGTTCGCCACAATCCCGGCAGTGCCCCAATCCAGCAGCCGTGGATGTCCGCCTTGTATCCGTTGCATAACCTCTGGGAGCTGTACCGCGAGTACGGCGATTGCCGGCTGGGCGCGGATGCGATTCCCATCTCGCGCCTCTTCGCCGGCTTCGAGCGGTTTGCGTGGACGGTTAATGCCCGCATTCCGCCGGGCGGCGACGGAACGGCCACGGGCGACATGGCCAATGCCTACGGGATATCCTGGTCCGGGCCCCGCCTGGGTGGCGCCTACACAGGTCACACCTGGACCTATGTGGACAGCGATAGCCTGCTTTATCCCGAACAGAAGGCGGCCATGTGCGGGCCGCTGATGCGCGCGGCAGCCGTTCAGAACATGAACGCAGCCGTACTGCGGCGCGCCGAAACGCTCGAGGCCTTTGCTCTCGATCATCCGCCCTACAGTCGCTGTCTGGACAAGATCACCGGCGAGTACTTCCAGAATCTGGTACCCGCCGTGGCCTACCGTTCGCCGCCGCTCTCCGGAAGGGTGAGTTACGACGGGTTCCAGCCCGGCACGCTTCGCGTGCTGGCTGGCGCGTCCTCCAACGACTGGCAGACCCCGTTTGTCGTCGCCACGACGGGGATGGAGCCTTACACGTTTGAAGACCTGCCGTACCCCTCCAACTACTGGGCGCTTGCCTTTCTTGATGCAAATGGGAATGGGTCGCTTGATGCGTGGGAGGCCCGCGGCTTGTGGAGCGCCGTGCCGGTTTCACTGACCACGGCGGTCAATCAGGCGGACATCCGGTTGACGGATCCGGATGCGGATGCCGACGCTGTGCCGGACTGGTGGGAATGGCAGCATGAACTTAGCTTCAGTAATGCGGCTGATTCAACCTTGGACCCGGATGGCGACGGCATGGACAATCGAGCCGAATTCCTGGCGGACACCAACCCGACCAATTCTGACTCCGTGTTGCGCGTGACGAGTCTGACCCACACACAAGGCTGGTTCCACATCGACTGGCGTGGAGGTTTATCCGCATGGCAGGTTGTCGAGAGAAAGCAAGATCTGCTGAGCCCCGGACAGGACTGGCAGCCGGTCTATACAAACCCTCCACCTACAGCATCCACCGGATCCCATGTGATTCAAGCTGAAAGCAATTTACCAGCCTTTTTCCGCATCAAGGCGATTCGCAGCAATTCTACGCCCTGACACAAAGCAATCCCCGCACGCGACCGGATAACACGTGCCGGATTAGCAGCTGGCTTTCCAGTACAATGGGTCTACGGGACAGCTTGGAAGAACTGGCCATAATGCTTGCCCTCCACCATCAGGCTATTCTTCACCGAATAGGAGGTCAGCAAGTGCCACAGGCGGGAGAACTTCCGCTCCCTAAGACATTGGCTGAGCTCTGCCTCACGGTAGCGCCCCGCCGCCCCTCAACAACCCGGGAAGTGCCGCAGGAAAGATAACGGTCCGATCCATATTCCTGCATGCAATCCAGACTCACCAACAGCCGTCGATTCGTATTCGCCTGCATCTTCCACAGCTCCTTGTCTCCGGTCTTAAGCTATCCTGCTTCCGAATAGACAAAGACCTGAGACAATGACACTACTCACTTCTGCACTCACTTCCCCGCTCGCACCAGTCGCACGATCACGACATTGTTTCGCGCTCCTGGTCAACTCACTGTTGCATTGTGTAGCCCCTTGGCCATCCGTTCACCAGGCAAACGCATACGCCCCGGAGTCCAACGCCACGGATACCGCGACTTCGCCTACGCCCAGCAATTTGACACCCCGTGCGCCGGCCAGCGGACGCCCCGCTTCGGTGACCGCGTCAGGCTTCTGCATCGGCAGGAAGAGCGTGGCCGTGGTGTTCGGCGGGACGACAACCTCCAGCGACACCGCGCCGCCGACCTTCTTCCAGCGGATCGAGATCGTGCCATGGCTCGAATCCGAACTGGCCGCGAGCTGGTCCATGTCTGGCGGAATGAACGGACGGAGCACCGCGTGCTGGAAGCCGGGTTGCGCCGGGTCATACTGGATACCGGCCAGGCCATTGATGAACCACTCGCCAATGCTCCCAAGCCCGGCGTGCGAGCGCGAGTGGGGGGGATCTTCGTCCGGAGACATGATCCAATCCTCCCAGATAGCGGCGTCACCGTTCTTGACCATCGCGCCCCAACTCGGTCGGTCGGTCTGGTTCACCATCAGGTAGACCAGATCCGGCCGATTGCGCGCCAGGAGATACCGCAGGAGATTGTGCAAGCCGCCGTCGCCGGATTGGGGATGCCCGTTGGCGACCACGCGGATGTGATTCTCCAAGGAGCGGAAAACGGCGTCCTCTTCGTCCTTGGGCGGCACCTCCGCCAGCAGCGGCTCCGCGAGGTACGTCATGTGGTCGATGCCATAGTTGGCGGCAGCCTGCTTGTAGCAGTTGGCGTGAAACAGGCGTCGATGCGCCTCGGCCTTGGCGCGATACCGGGCGGCCGACTCCCCGTCGCCAAGCACCTCCAGTCTCTTGCTCAAACGATCCAGGCTAACGATATACATGCAGTTAGTCTGAATCATCTTTGCCTCCGCACTTTGGCCGTATCTGTCGGCGCCTTCGACGCCCTCCGCCAACCAGTCAGCTATGAAATCCAAATAAAGATAACACCAAGGGCCGTCGTTGTGGCTCGGGACCCCGGCCTTTTCGTCGAAATACTGCTCCATGCGCGTCAGGTACTTCTCCGAGGCGGCGAGGGACATCCCAAGGGCACACTTGTCGCCCGTGTAGAGGTAGATCTGCCAGGGCGTCTGGACAAAGACATAACCCCCGCCATTCTGAAAGGTCCACAGGGCACCCCCGCCATACCCGACCGGTGAACAGGTCGCGGAGAGGCCGTCCTGGCGCTGCGCGTCCACGCCATCGCGAACCATCTTTTCCAGGAAAACAACCCCCTCCACAAAATGCTGCATCAGGAAGGGCGCATAATAGAGACCATAGGCGACATAGGCCCCCCGTTCGCGATCTGGACAATCCGAAATATAGCCGCCAATGCTGTTGGCCAGGAAGGTGTTCATGCTCGCCTGATGAATGCGGTTGGCAAGGTCGTTGGAGCAGGAGAAAGAGAAGGCCGGCGTCAGGCCCGTCCCCAGGAGCATCGCCTTGATCTGCCCGGCGTCTGGCGCCTGGACCAACCCCTTGATTCGGACATAACGGAAGGTGTGGTAGTTGAACTTGTTGCAGAAGCGCACCCGTCCGCTGGCGTCCGGATCAACCAGGTCCACAAAATTCACCGTCACCATCCCAGCCGGTTTCGCGTCGTAGGCCGCAAACGCCTGCATATAGTCCAGCGTGATGACCTGCCCGGGGGTGCCCTGCCCGGCAAACGCAAACCAACCCGTAATCATCTGCCCCATGTCCACCAGCCAGGTCTGATTGGTTTCCGCCTGGACGATCTTGGGCTGAACTTCCCTGATTACGACGTTCGGCGGGATCATCTGCGCCCGCAGCACCGGCGTCCCCGCAGGCGTATACACCTTCAACCGGTTCGGCAGATCCGCCTCCAGTGCCTCCCGCCGCGTGGGGGTACCGGCGGTCCTGACGCGGACCGGCTTCCAACCCGTGTCGTCCTCCGCCGCCGGGCACCAGTCGGGCAATTCCCGGCTGCCATCCCAGCGTTCGCCGCCGTAATCGCAAAACTTAAACCCCCCGATGCGCCGAATAGGACTGGGGCGCGTCTTCCACGTTTCATCGCTGGTAATGGTCACACGGCTGCCATCGCGGCACTCGATCTCCAGTTGCACGATCCCCTG
>JBAXVM010000066.1:0-12615 GCA_037129105.1 bacterium | reverse complement strand
AATGACCAATGACCAATGACCAATGACAAATGGCCATTGACTTCTTTTACCCCGCGCATTCCGCCAGCACATCGGCGGTGCGGGAGCAGCCGATGCGCGTACATCCGAGGTGGTGAAACAGCTGCACCGAGCGCAGGTCGCGTATGCCGCCCGCGGCCTTCACCTGCACGGTGGGCGCGCAGCGGTGAACCATCATGCTGACGTCTTTGACGGTGGCGCCGGATGAGCCAAAACCGGTCGAGGTCTTAACCCAGTCCACGCCCAGTCCCACGCAGATCTCGCATAGCCGGATTTTTTGAATGTCCGTCAGGTAGCAATTCTCTAAAATCACCTTGAGCTTGGCGCCGGCGCCATGCGCCACGTTCAGCAGGGTCTGGATTTCCTCCTGCAGGTAGTCGAAATCTTCGCTTACGGCCGCCGAGATGTTGATGACCATGTCCAGTTCCGTGGCGCCATCGGACAGGACCTGCTGCGCTTCGTAGACTTTCACCGGGATGGAATGTGCGCCGTGCGGAAACCCGACCACGGTGCAGGTGGCAATGCCGCTCCCGCGCAGGATGTCCGCGCAAAGATTGACATAGCAGGGCGAGACGCAGACGGCCGCCACGCCCCAGGTCAGCGCCTGCCGGCACCCTTCGTCCACCGCGGCGGCGGTCTGGTTGGGGTTGAGGAGCGAGTGGTCAATCAGGCGCGCAATCTCTCGCGGTGTGGTCATGGTGTTGTCTCCGAGCAGCCTCGAAGCGGGGCAGAACCTTTTGCAGGGCTGCCCGCCTTCGCGCTACGCCTGTCCGGTCAGCGCCTGCAGGCGCTCCCATTCCTCGAAATAGCTGTTTATAAATTCCGTTTCCGGCTGTTCCCCGAGTTGCATGATCAATTCTCTGACCAGGTTCTGTTCGTCCTCGTAACGCGCGTCGTCGAACAGCCCGGCGAAGTGCGCCATGCGCAGCCAGAGCAGGTAGGTGGTCAGGGCGTCGAAGCAGTTGTAGTGTACAATGTCACGCAGGCGCCCGGCGAGCCACATGGGAGCGACCTGCAGGCCGTCGGTGCCGAATTTTCCCGGGATGCCGGAAAGGGTGGCGATTTCGTGCAGCGCCACGCCACCGCGCGAACCCCAGCCGCTGAGCATTTCCATCAGGTCCAGGTGCCATTCGTTGTCGCGGTGGAAATAGTCCACCCCTTCCCACGGCTTGTCCGGGCGGCGGCAGAACTCCGGCGCCGCGAGGCCGAGCGCCACGGCGCGCTGGACCAGGATGCGCAAGTCGGCGCTGCGGGAGTTGTAGCCGACCAGCTGCGGCTTGGATTTCCCGAGCGCCTGCAGGAACCTGCCGACCACGCTGGCTTCTGCCTGTTGCTCGGCATTGTCCAGATCGCGGGGCAGCCAGAGCAGGTCGAGCTTCACTTCGCTGCCGCGTACGCGTCGGCGCACGGCCGCGATGGAGATGACGCGGCAGAGCACGGTTTTCAGAAAGGGAGTGGGCTCCTCGGGCGTGGCGCCGTTTTCGCGCCACATGGCCGTCAGCACGTCGGCATCCGGCATGTCCGCCGGGAGATGGTAGAGCAGTCGTCCGGCTTGCGGGTCCGGAACCCATTCGCAGTCGAAAGCCCAAATGTGATCCTGTATGCTCCGGATCATGATATCGTCCTCGGTGTGGGCGGTGGCGCGGCCTTTCCCCCCAGGGCACGGCGCGTAAGAAGGATAATAAACGGATTCCGGTTTTACGGCAAAGGGAAATGGTTTGTCCTTGACCTTCGCCCCACCCATGCTGCATTGTAGACACGCTATGCATTTCCCTTAGGAGTGCCTGGCGGTTTACGGAAAGATGCGCGCAATGTGGAACAAATTCCTGAGTCTGTTTACAAACGACATCGGCATTGACCTGGGCACGGCCAATACGCTGGTCTATGTTAAAGATCGCGGAATTGTGATTCGTGAACCTTCCGTGGTGGCGATCCAGGAAGGCACGAAGCGCATTTTGGCTGTGGGCGCGGAGGCCAAGCGCATGCTGGGCCGCACCCCGGGAAATATTGTGGCCATTCGGCCGATGAAATCCGGCGTGATCGCGGACTTCGACATCACGGAGGCGATGATCCGGTATTTCATACGGAAGGTGCATCCGCACCGGATCCGGGTGAAGCCGCGGGTCATCATTGCGGTGCCCAGCGATATCACCGAGGTTGAAAAGCGTGCCGTGCAGGAGTCTGCGCGGCATGCCGGTGCACGGGAGGTTTTTCTGATTGAGGAGCCGATGGCAGCTGCCATCGGCGTAGGTTTGCCCGTTTCCGAGCCGGCCGGCAATATGATTGTCGACATCGGCGGCGGAACATGCGAGGTCGCGGTGATCTCGCTGGCCGGTATCGTGTACTCGCGAAGTGTTCGGGTTGGTGGCGATGCCATGGACGAATGCATCATACAGTACATGCGGCGGGTGTATAATTTGATGATAGGAGAGCGGACCGCGGAACAGATCAAGATCGAGATTGGATCGGCATATCCGACAGGGGAAGATCGCACCATGGATGTCAAGGGCCGCGATTTGGTGGCCGGCCTGCCCAAAACCCTGACGGTTACGTCCGAGGAGATTCGGGAAGCGCTGCAGGAACCGGTGTCCACCATTGTGGATGCCATTCGTATCACGCTGGAAAAGTGCCCGCCCGAGCTGTCGGCCGACCTGGTCGATCGCGGCATGGTGCTGGCGGGCGGCAGTTCGCAATTACGCGGGCTGGACAAGCTCATTGCCGAGCAGACGGGGTTGCCGGTGCATCTGGCGGATGACCCGATGAGCGCCGTGGCCGAGGGCACGGGCGTGGTGCTGAACGAGATGGATTTTCTTTCGCGCGCTGCGGCGCGGCGCTAGGCTTCCTGATTTTGATCTGTTTGCCATTCGTTTCTCCCTGCAGATCCGGGCGCGCGAGCGACCGGGTGGAGCTGGACGGGGTTGAAACTTTCGAAATACTGGTACGGCTTGCTGGCCCTCAGCCTGGCGATGACGCTGGCGGGATGGCTTGCGTCCGACTTGCTGCAAGGGACCCGTGAAGCGGTTTATCCCTTCGAGAACGCTGTGGCCTGGGTGCAACGGCGCATTGGCGTGCCGGTTTCCGGCATGTGCAGCCGCGCCAACCTGGCGGTCCGCAATCGCGAGCTTGTGGACGCTGTCGAGCGGCTGCGCCTCGAGGTGAGTCGCCTCGAAATCGTGGCAACAGAGAATCGCCAGCTCCGTGCCATGCTGGACCTGCCTCCTCCGCCCGGCTTGCGGATCGTGGTCTGTCCGGTGCTTTCGCAGGGCGGCAGCACCGGCTGGCAGCGGCAGATCCGCCTGGCCAGGGGACGGCTGAAAGGGCTGCAGCCCGGCGATCCGGTGCTGGTGGCCGACGGTCTGATCGGTCGCATCGAGAATGTCACGCCGCACACCTCGGATGTGCTGCTGCTGTCCGACGCAAATAGTCGCGTGGCCTGTGAGCTGGAGCCTCCTCCGGCCGGCCTGACGGCGGTGCGTGGTATTTTGTGCGGCGGCAGTGGTCGCACGGTCGGGAATCACGGCCTGCAACTGCTGTACGTGATCGATCCCCTCCGGTTGCGTTTTCTGCGGCGCGATGTAGAGGTGGCGCCGCAGACGCGCGTGGTCACCTCCGGCCTGGGCGGGGTCTTCCCCCGCGGCCTGAAAGTCGGGTATGCGCTGGATTCCGTAGTGAATTCCGCAGGCCTGTATCGCGAGGCCGCCGTGATTCCGGCCGCGGACCTGGATAACCTGCAGACCGTTTTTGTGCTGACCCATGCGCCGGAGGGCACGCCATGAAACTGGACCTGCCTGTCCTGCTGGTCTTGCTGACGCTGGCTGCAGCGGCTCAGACCCTGCTGCCCGGCATGCCCGGATCGCTGCTCAAGATCCCGTTTCTTTCCGGTGTGGTGGTTTATTACGCGCTCAACCGTCCGCTGGTGATGTCGCTGGTGGCCGCTGTCTGGGCCGGATGGCTGACGGACAGCGGGGGCGGTCTGCCGGTGTTTTGCACCGGCGCCTTTCTGCTGCTGCTGGTGCTGGTGCTGCAGCCGCTGCGCCGTTTCCTGGACGGTTCCTTTGTCGGCGTGGTGGCGGTTGCCACCGGCGTGGCGCTGCTGCAGGCTCTTTGGCAGCTCTCCTGGGCGCACCTCGCGCTGCCGGGAAGCGCCTGGCGCGTGGCAGGTGATTTTGTGCTGCTGCTGCCGGCCGGCGTCCTGGCCGGTGCGGTGGCTTACGGCGTGGGGCATACGCTGGACCGGTTTGCGGGCAATGTGAAGGAGCGAGAGGAATTGCAGGGGCAAAGGCTGTAGGCTGAAGCGCCTGAAAGAGATGCACGTAAACGAACCAAAACCGCTGTCTAACTGGCGGATCGCGCTGCTCAGCCTGATCCTGCTGGCCGGGTTGGCTTTGTTGTGCATGCGGCTGTACCGCCTGCAGGTGGTGCAGTCCGCGGCCTTTGAACAGCGGCAGATGCGGCAGAACGTGCGCCGCGTGCTGCTGCCAAGCCCGCGCGGCCGCATCCTCGACTGCCGCGGACGACTGTTGGCTGACAATCAGCCAAACTACTGCCTGGCGATCTATCTCGAAGAGCTGCGTCGTCCAGGGCGCTGGAGCAACACCGTGGACGCCGTGGAGGTGGAGATCAACCAGCTCGCCGCGGTGCTGCAGTTGCCGCGCGCCTGCCTGCGCCGTCGCATCGAGGAACATGTCCGGCGAAGCTTGCCGCTGCCGCTGATCGCGTGGGAACATCTCAGCGATATTTCGCTGGCGCGCTTTGTGGAGTGCCGCCGGAATTTTCCGGGCGTGGATATCTTTGTGCAGCCCGAGCGCTGCTACCCGTTCGGCCGGATGGCGGCGCACTTGCTGGGGCGCGTAGGCCGCAACACGGAACTCGCAACCGAGGCGCGTGCCGAGGATTATCAATATCACCTGCCCGGGCTGAAAGGGATCGGCGGGCTGGAACAGGAATACAATGACCTGTTGTGCGGCCTGCCGGGCGGACAGCAGATTCGCGTGGATGCGGTTGGCTACCGCCGCGATGAATGGACAGCCCGTGAACCGGTGCCGGGCCGCGACCTGAATCTGACGATCGACAGCGAAATTCAATTGTCGCTGGATCATGTGCTTGCAGGCGTGCGGGGAGCGGGCGTTGTGCTTGACCCGCGGAACGGTGACATTCTGGCCATGGCGAGTGCGCCGTCCCTGGATCCGAACGTGCTTTCGCCAGCGCCATCACCGGATGTCTGGCAGGCGCTGCGGGATGATCCGGACCGCCCGTTGATCAATCGAGCCATTGCCGGCTGTTATCCCCCGGGTAGCACCTTCAAGCCGTTTGTCGCGCTGGCCGCGCAGACGCTGGGCAACCGTCCGCCCGACACCACCTATATCTGCGACGGCACCTTTCAGCTTGGCAACCGCATCATTCACTGCGCGCACGGTGAACAGCATGGCACGGTGGACATGCGCAAGGCCATCGAGGTTTCCTGCAATGTCTATTTCTGTAATCTCGCCCGCGACATGGGCTATGAGGCGATCTGGACGGTCGCACAACAGGTCGGAATCGGCCGGCGCTCCGGCATCGATCTGCCGGGTGAAACCGCCGGGCTGCTCCCCTCTGAACAGTGGAAGAAGGACCGGCAACTGGAGCCCTGGTCTGCAGGCGATACCTGCAATGTGGCGATCGGGCAGGGGAGCTTGCAGGTCTCGCCGCTGCAGATGGCGGTTGCCACAGCGGCGCTGGCCAACGGCGGACGGGTGCTGCGGCCGCGCATCCGGCGCGGGGTGCCCGAAGGAGAGGTGGTCAGTCGCACCGGCTGGCCGGCGGCGGCGATCGCGCTGGTGCAGGAGGGCATGCAGGACGTGGTGAGCGGCGAGGAGGGGACCGGGCGCCGTGCGCGGATCGCCGGCATTCAGGTTGCGGCCAAGACCGGCACAGCCGAGTACCGCGTCGATGGGGCGCCTAAAAAATACGGGTGGATGATTTCGTTTGCGCCGGCCGAGGCGCCGCGGGTGGTCGTGGTCATGGTGGTGGAGGAGGCGCTGACCGGCGGGCTCACGGTGGGGCCGCGTCTGCAGCGCGTGCTCCAGACCATTTTTGCCCGCGAGATTGCGGCAGGCCGGAAGGAGACGACCACATGACGGCCGCCATCCAGTCCATGCTGGGATGTTTTCGCCGCCTGAACGGGGCCCTGCTGGCCGGCATGTGCCTGCTGATTGCGATCGGCACCGTGTTTATTTACAGCGCCTGTTCGATTCGCGAGGTTGACCGGCTGCAGGAGCTCTACCGGCTTCACGCGGCGTCGGCGGTGGTTGGCCTGGCGCTGTACCTGGTGCTTGCCCGCATCAACTACCGTACCATCCTGCACTGGAGCTGGGCCTTTTATTTGGGCGCCCTCGTGCTGCTGGTGGCGGTGCTGGTGATGGGCACAAGCCGGATGGGCGCCCGGCGCTGGGTATTTGGCGTGCAACCGTCTGAGATTGCCAAGCTGGCGGTGATTCTTTTCGTGGCCTGGTTTTTGGGGCGGCGCGATTCCTCCCGTGATGCCAGGACGTATGTGTTGACACTGATCGTGGTGGCGGTGCCGATGCTGCTGGTGCTGCAGCAACCGGATCTGGGCACAGCGCTGGTGTTTGTGCCCACGGTTCTGGCCATGCTGTTCACGGCTAACGTGGCGCCGCGCGTGTTCTGGCTGGTGAACCTGGCCGGCGTGCTCGTGCTGGCGCTGGTGGTGGTCATCATGGCGGTGGTGGAAACCCGGCAGCTGCCGCCGCGCACGGAAGCTTTTCTGCGCGGGGCCACCTGCCTCACGGACTACCAGCAGGACCGGATTGCGACCTTCCTCTTCCCGGATCGCAGTCCGCACGGCGGCGCCTGGAACAAGCGGCAGTCCGAGATTGCCGTGGGCTCCGGCGGCATGTGGGGCAAGGGGTTCAACAAGGGCGATCAGAACCTGCTGGGGTACCTGCCGCCCAGCGTTTCCTGCAATGATTTCATCTTTTCCGTATTCGCGGAGGAGGCCGGTTTTGCCGGCTCGCTGGCGATCCTGGGACTGTATGCGCTGGTGCTCGGCGCGGTGCTGACCGTGGCATTTACCTGTCCCGATGGCGTCGGGAAGCTGTTGTGTGTGGGTGTGGCCGTGATGATGTTTAGCCACGTTTTCGTGAACATCGCGATGACGGTGGGGCTGCTTCCGATTACGGGGTTGCCGCTGCCGTTCATCAGTTACGGACGCACCTGCCTGTTAACCATGATGGCGGCGCTGGGATTCGTCCAGAGTGTGGCGATCCATGGCCGCCAGTCCGCGTCGTGCTTTTAGGCGCGATCGCGCGTGTTGAGTGCATAAACAAGGGGTGGCCTCGAAGGGGGCCGCCCCGCAGAGAGAGAGAGAGGACGACCATGTTTGGCTGGTTATTTAAACGCAAGACGCCGAAGCGCGAGATTCTCGTCAATGCCGAGAAGCTCGAGATTCGCGTGGCCGTGGTGGAGAACGGCAAGCTGGAGGAGTTTCAGGTGGAACACCCCACCGAGGAACGCCTGGTGGGGAGCATCTACAAGGGGCGCATCCAGAACCTGGAGCACGACCTGCAGGCCGCGTTTGTAGACATTGGCCTGCGCAAGAATGCCTTCCTGCACTACTGGGATATGCTGCCGGATGACGAAGGGCGGCTGGAAGAGGATGATGAACCCTCGCACACCCCGCGCCGTCGGCGCGTCTCGAACGAAGAGATCACGCGCCGTTTCCCGCCCGGAGCTGAGATCGTGGTGCAGGTCACCAAGGGCCCCATCGGCACCAAGGGACCTCGCGTCAGCGCCAACCTCAGCGTGCCCGGCCGCTATCTCGTGATGATGCCCGGCTGCCGGCTGCGCGGCGTGTCGCGCAAGATCGGCGACGCCAAGGAGCGCGTCCGGCTGAAGAAGATCCTCGACCGACTGCCGATGCCGGAGGACATCGGCCTGATCGTCCGCACCGTGGGCGCCGGCGCCAGCAAGACCGCCTTTGTGCGCGACCTGCGCAACCTGCTCGACATCTGGAAGGAGCTGCAGACCAACATTCGCGAAAAAACCGCGCCTTGCGTGGCCTACCAGGAGCCTGACCTGGTCGAGCGCATCGTGCGTGACTGGCTCACGGAGGAGATTGATCGCGTGGTGATTGACAGCAAGGATGCCTATGAGCGCATCCGCGGTGTGGCCGCGCGCATCTCGCGGCGCGCCCGCAACACCATCACGCACTACGACGGCCACCTGCCGATCTTCGACCACCATGGCATTGAGCGGCAGATCGAGGAGGCCTTCCGGCGCAAGGTGATGCTCAAGTCCGGCGGCCATCTGGTGATTGACGAGACCGAGGCGCTGATCGCGATCGATGTCAACACCGGACGCCACCGCGGCAAGAACACCCAGGAGGAGGCCATTCTGGAGGTCAACATGGAGGCCGTGGATGAGGTGGCCCGGCAGCTGCGCCTGCGCAACATCGGCGGCCTGGTGGTGCTGGATCTGATCGACATGAAGCCGCGCAAGCACCAGGCCGCCGTGTACAAGGCCATGAAGATGGCGCTCAAGCGCGATCGCGCCCGCACCAATGTGCTGGCCATCTCTGAGCTGGGGTTGATGGAGATGACGCGGCAGCGCCAGGAGGAAAGCATTCAGTCGCAGATGCATATCGACTGCCCGTACTGCCGCGGCCACGGCCTGATCAAGTCCCCGCTGGCAATCAGCGTCGACATCCAGCGCCAGACCGCTGCCATCATGCGCAAGTGCAAGCTCGACGGGCGTGAGATCGACCTGCAGGTGCACATTGCGCCCGTGGTGCTCGAGCGCCTGCGCACCGAGGACGAGCAGGTGCTGATTGACCTGCAGAGCCAGTACACCGGGCGCCTGGGCTTCAAGTCCGAACCGCAACGCCATCCCGAGGCCTTCATGATTTCAGATGCCGCGGGCAAGGTCCTCTATTCCGTGGGGGAGCATAAGACGCTTTGACCCTAGGAGACTGTCGGAATTAGGCCTTGGAGTGATCTGGCGCCTTCTGCCGACAGTCTCCTAGTTGGTAACCCGCGGATAGCGGGTTGCGAGACCTCAATTACCGGCCAGAATACCATTCTGGTCGGTTTTTATTTGCGTTAATCCATCCGAAAACAGCGCTGCAAATGGTTTGCGAACTCGTCGGCACTGCGGGGATGGCAAAGGAACGTGACCGGCGAAGCGCATTGGAGGGCGGACCTCTGTGTTCGCCGCAAAGGGACGTGGCAGGCGAAGCGAAAGGAGTCGTGGACGATGGCACTAAGGCGCCGCCTTTAGGACATCGCCTTGAGTGTCTGGTTCGAGACTGCGTATTTCATGATGAATTCCACAACCGGAGCCGGGTCGCTCAAGCCGTGCGGGTGATGCGCGCACTCCTGCTTGCCAATGAGCTCAATATGTCCACCCATCTTACGGTACCGTTCAGCCAGAACGCCTGTGTTCTCTTCCCACGGCACAACTTCGTCCGCATCGCCATATACATGCATAATAGGGATGTGGTGTTCAGCTAGAGCACGCAGATTGTCGACGGGGTTACCCTTGTATTGCAGGGCCTCGGCGTCTGAGCTGAAGCCGAACACCTGCATAACCTTCTGCCAGTCGTCGGGGCTCCCCGGCCCCTTGCCTTTGCCACCAGGCCAGCTGCGCATGTCGCAGACAGGTGCATCGCCGTAGATGCAGGATACTTTCTCAGGATTCGCTATGGCCCATTGGTAGCAGTACAACCCGCCGCGACTGAGACCGATCAGAGCGGGTTTCTTAGCGAAACCACACTCAGCCGTCAGGAACTCGTATAGTGCATCCCATTTCTTGACGGCAGACGGACACCCGAACCGGTCCGGACAGGCCATATGCACAATGTGAAGCCCTCTGTGGAGGAGAGCCAGTTCGGTTGCCGGGAACGCATTAAGGAACTCGCCCTTCCATGCCCAAGGCATACCCTCCAAAGGCGTCTGCGGATATACGATGGTCACGACCTGCCCTGCGATAACAAGCTCGCGCTTCTCGAAAGGCTCAATCCAGATCGCTCTTTCTTTGAATAGCGTCATGTGTCATTTCTCGAACGATCAGGCGCTGACTTCGGCGCGCAGCGACGATAGTCAGCAGCCTGTGGTTGTACTTCTCCATTAGCGGAAACTGGCCGCCATGGATGCGCACACACACGCGCAGCGGACGTCCACACTCGGGACATACCGGCGGCGCGGATGGTGTCGAGGCGCTTGTGTTGTGGCGGGTGGTGGCTGTCGTGGGCGTGGCGGGTGCACGGGTGCGGCTGTGTGCGGTGCCAAACCGTTACCTTCCACCCTTAGTCCGAACTGCGTAGTCGCTTCCGTCTCTCTCCCGCCAACAATCGAACACGATGAATTTTCCGGAACGGAAAATTCAGAACATCTTGCCCACGGACTGCTGCAGAATAGGGCCAAGCAGGATGATGAAGACGCAGGGGAAAATGAAGAGCATCAGCGGGAAGAGCAGCTTGACCGGCGCCTCGTTGGCCAGGCGCTCGGCGCGGTCAAACCGGCGCTGGCGCATCTGGTCGGCCTGAATGCGCAGGATCGCGCCGATGCTCACGCCGAGTTCGTCAGCCTGCACGAGCGAGTAGGTTACGGAGCGTAAGTCTGCCAGGTCCACGCGTTTCGACATGTTGCTCAGCGCGACGCGGCGCGGTGTGCCGAGCTGGATTTCGCGGATCATGCGAATCAGCTCCTCATTGAGCGCATCCAGTTTTCGCCGCTCGCAGTTTCGCTGCAGCGCGCTCATGAAATCCATGCCGGCCTCGACGGAAAGCGTCAGCAGGTCCAACACGAACGGCAGCGCGCGCTGGATGGAGCGGTGGCGCGCGGCCAGCGACTGCTTCAGCCAGAAAACCGGGTACATATACAGCAGGAAGAAGCCCAGAAGCGTCAGGTTGAGCAGGTTCTCCTCAATGGGCGACAGCAGCCTGGCGGCGCCCCGCAGCAGGATGAACCAGAGCGTGCCCATCACCAGCGGCACCAGGATCTTGAGCGCCAGGAACTCACGCCCGTCCAGCAGCCCGTCGAAGCCGGCCGACACGAGGCGCCGGTCGGCCAGCTCCCGCGAGCGGGTGAAGGCGGGGCGCATCGTGAGGCCGAAGAAGTTCGGGGTCAGCGGCAGCAGCAGGCGCAGCAGGAACGGGATGGTTCGCTCCTGTCGCCGGCCGTCGGCCAGCGTCACGTACGTGATCTCGCGCGCGGCCTGCAGGCAGTACCAGGTGAGTCCCGCGAGCGCGAGCCCCCAGCAGATCACGCAAAGGATGGCAAGGATGGTCATACGTCAATCCGGATGATCTTGCGGATCATCAACGCACCGAGGGTTAGCAGGATCAGCATGATGAAGATGGCGATCATGCCGGTGAGGGAAGCCAGGAACGGCATCATCATGGATGGGCGGATGATGGTCAGGGCGACGCCCAGGATGACCGGCATGCTGCCGACGATGATGCCCTGCAGCCGCCCCTGGGCCGTCAGCGTGCGGACACGGCTTTCAATGCGCATGCGTTCGCGGATGGTGAGGCTGATCTTGTCGAAGATCTCGGTCAGGTTGCCGCCGGTGCGGCGGGAGATGTCGATGGAGGTACAGACGAGTGTCAGGTCGTCGCTCCCGACGCGTTCATCCATGTTGACCAGCGCCTCGTTGAAGCTTACGCCTACGCGGATCTGCTGCAGGAAGAGGCCGAACTCCTGTGAGATCGGGTTTTCGCCGTTTTCCACGATGGTCTCAAAGGCTTGGTTGATGCTGAATCCGGCCTTGAGCGCGTTGCTCATGTGCGTGAGGGCGTCCACCAGCTGCAGGTTGAATCGCAGGCGCCGGCGTTCGCGCAGAAAGGCGCCGACAAACGAGGGGAGCATGAATGCGCCGCAGGCGAACAGCGTGCCGAGCACCAGGCCGGCGGCAGTGGAGACGGGGTTGTCGAGGTTGAAGAACAGCGAGGCGACGAGCAGAAAGACCGTGGCGGAGGCGGCCCAGCCAATCTCCGCGATGCGCTGGGACGGGATAAAGAGAAACAGGTCCTCGAACTGGAGGGCTGTTTTCTGGGAGTGCTGGCCGGCATAGGCTTGCGATCCGGATGAGAAGGCGCGCAGAAAGACAAACGCGAGCCCGGCAAAAGCAAGGCCTGACAGGACGATGGCCGCCAGCTGGATTTCGAATCCGTCGGTCATTTGTTTTCCTTGGCGGACGAGCGTTCGCGACTGGGCTGGAAGATCTTCGGGTCGAGCTCAAGTCCGCGCGCCTTGAGATCTTCGAGGAAGGTCGGCACGGCGCCGGTGGCCCGGAAGTGGCCCAGGACCTTGCCGCCTTCGCCGAGTCCGGTTTGCGCAAACTCAAAGATGTCCTGCATGACGATCTGCGAGCCTTCGATGCCGACGATCTCGGAGATGGTGGTAACCTTGCGGCTGCCGTCGCTCAGGCGCGACTCGTGCACAATCAGGTCCAGCGCCGAGGCGATCTGCTCGCGGATGGCGCGCGAGGGGAGTTCCAGCCCGGACATCAGCACCATGGTTTCGATGCGCGAGATGACATCGCGTGGCGAGTTGGCGTGCACCGTGGTGAGCGAGCCGTCGTGGCCGGTGTTCATGGCCT
>JBAXVM010000065.1:0-12667 GCA_037129105.1 bacterium | reverse complement strand
GGCTCTCGATGGCCAGCGGCGGGATGGATTCGTCCTTGGGGATCAGCATGCCGGCAGCCAGCGCGCGCCCGGCGCCGAGTGCCAGAAGGCAGGTGAGAAGGAACAGGCAACGTTTCATGTGTGGATCCTCCGGATTTCCCGTGCCGGGAAATCCTTTTTGTTTGTCGAACGATTCAAGTGTTCAGGGGCTAGAGAATACCGCCTTACGGCGTCACTACAAACGGCCTAGAATCGGCAAAAAGCCGTTTGTAGTGTGCCCGTAAGGGCATTCTCGGAGCCGTAATGAAAACTGCTGGGGTCTCTCATTCTACCTCCGCTTCTTTCATTCAGGCCGTCAGGTATTCCACCTGCCGCTGGGGTAATCAATCAGACGCTTGCGCCATGCGTTTTGTTCCCGACTTCGGCCATCTATTTCTGGGCGTCGTAGAGGGTCTGTACGTCATCTTTTGACAACGTGCGGTTGAAGATCATCACATGGTCGATCCGTCCCTTGAAGTGATGTACGCCGGGGCGCATGCAGCCGATGCGAACGGGTTCGTTCACGTTGCGCAGAACCGGTATGGACGATACGGCTTCGTACCCAAAGCCTGCCTCACAGGCGACGCCGTTGATGAAAAACCGCATCTGGTGATTGGGCAGGGTGCTGTCGTGCTGCAGCACCACATGGGTCCACTCCTGCCGCCGGATCAGCGGACTCTTGACGACGCCGCTGAAGTAGCGGGTGGAGGCGTCCCAGAAATAGGCGCTCAGGGTGTCGTCATGCCCCAGCATGAACTCGATGCCGCGCCGGGCTTGTTCCGGAGCGCCCTGGCTCTTGGTGATGATTCCGAAGCCGTCCTGTGTTCGTTCCGGACAGATCCACGCGGCCAGAGTGAAGTCTGATGTGAGTTGCAGGGAAGGGGGATTGCCCGCATCCAGGTAGTCATTTGCGCCGTCAAAAACCATGGCGCCGCCGGACTTTCCCTCCGGCGTAAAACGTGCGCCGCGTACTGTGCCGTGATTCTCTTTCTCGCTGCCATCGGTCACTTTGTCGCCTTCGTCCCGGTCAAAGGAGTAGTGCAGCACCAGCCCTTTTTGCAGTGCTTCGGGCAGTGCGCCGCCGGAAAGCAGCACGCGCAGTTCCCGCAGATGTTCGGTGCCGATGGCGACCGGCCCGAACACGGTTTGCAGCTTGATCGGCCCGAGGGTGATGACGCCTTTCAGCTTGTCACCGTTTTGCATGTCGAGGGTTACGGTCTCGTGATCCTCGCCGATCTTCAGCATCCGGATCTGCTTGAGCGGCACATTCATTTTGGCGTAGGACGTCTCCACCGGCACGGTTTCGATAGCCGGGGTGCCGATCACGCGCGAACCGTCCACCAGGTCGACGGAAAGCCGCAACGCGACTGCCGCCTGCACGGCCAGATTCGTTTCCGCAGCCTGGTTAGACAGAATGGAGAGGAGCGATCCGCACACAACCCCGTATAATTTTGCACGCATTTGATACCCTTTCCCATTCGTCAGGTCGTTGCGATTACAGCACATAGTGATTTGCCGATTGTCATACAGATGTCGGTGGGATGTAAAGAAGATGTCAGTGAGACAGGTATGTTCGGGCGCAAGTCGGAGTTGACGCTCAGGCGCTTCAAAGCCCATGATTAACTCAATTTGTGTGTAAAACTGGGTGGCCCGTGCGCCACTCGGCCACGAGCTCAGGGCCGAGTGGCGCACGGGCCACCTTTCAAAAAGCAACCGCAACCGCGTTCCGTGATTGCCAGACAAAGAAGAAAGATGAGGTAGAAAGACAAAGCCCCCGCGCCTTGCTTTGTCTTTCTACATTATTTTTCTGCCTCGTCTTTGCCGCCACCCGCCATGCTACGGGCTCAGGCGCAGGTCGGGCGGGCTGATCAGGATGCGATTGCTGTCGGCGAAGGCCCAGCGACCTTCTGCCAGACGGTAAATGCCGCGCAAACCGGCGCCGCAGGGCAGGCGATCGCCAGGGAGCGGGGAGAGGCCGCGGGCGTCGAGCAGGTACAGTGTTCCATCCACCCGCACCAGGAACTGCCCAATTGCCAACGGGATCGCCTGCATCTGCCGTGTGTTCTCAATGTTGGTTCGCGTGGCGCCGGGCACGCATGAAATTTGCGTCTGCGTGTTGCCACCGTACCAAACCGGCGTATTTGCCGGGCCGGCCTCCTCCAACGCCGGGTCGTACCAACGCAGGCCGTCGGCATCGATCAGGCATTGTTCTGCTTTGCCCAGCGTGGTGGCGTTGACACCGTCCAGGCGATAGACAACAGGCGGCGGGGCGATGCGCTCCCCCGGGGACGTTCCGGCGGCTCCGGCAACGGTATCTTCAACGGACCGTCGTAAACCACGGGCAAGCGCCCTGGCCCGGTTCCGGCGGCAATGCCGTTCCGGCCCATGGACAGCGGCGGAGTTTGCGCGCCGGTCCAGAGGAAGGGAGTCCCATCGCTGAAGCAAGCGGCCCCTGTGCCGACGCTCTCATCCCACGCGCGCGCCGGCGCCGACGGCCAGTGGGTGGCCACGCCGTCCGTCACCAGAGATGACCCGCCCGGATAACCATGGAAGCCCAGTTGCAGCCGGCCCTTGTCGTCGGCGGACATCTTCGTCGGGATCCGGTTCGTCAAGCCGACGTCGAAGTGGCGCCAGCGCCGGCCGTCGTGGCGGCTGAGCAGGTCCGGGAAGTCGAGCAGGAAAGCCCACAGGTTTCCTTGAGGGTCGCGCACACAGGGGCCAGCCAGCGACCACTCCCGGCGCTCGTCGAAGCTCAGGGCCGGCGTCAGCGGCTCCGTTGTCCGCCAGACAGCGATCTTGCCATCTCCGGCCATGACCAAGTCGTTGCTGACAACGGCAAGGTGTTCGATCCGCGGGATTGGCAGGCCTTGGTCCGGTGTCACAAGGCAGGCCTTTTCCGGCTCGAATACGGCGAGTAAGCCGTCGGCGAGTGCGGCGAATCCCACGCTGGAAGCGGCGAACCCGACGCGTAATTGGGCCATTCCATGTTGGCTGCGCCCTGCCCGGATGACGTCCTCGGAGCCCTTGAGCTGGATCTGGCTGCGTCCGTCGGCGGCGTACCAGAAGAACGTGAACTTCGGGTTATGGTCGGTCTGACCGAGGACCAGCAGGCGTCCGTCCGGGGCTGTGACCATGCCGTAGAACCAATCCCAGCCCAGGTTCAAACGCTGGGGCGGCTCGGCGGGCTTTCGCGGGTCAAGGATCCCGGAATTGACTCTGGAGCTTCTCCGATCGAACCCGGCCAGCAAGTGGTCCGTCCCGAGTCGGAACGGTCCCATGCCCATGGCATCGCCTACAAACGGAGGCGCCGGATCAACCGTCACGTTGTCCGGCGTGGCCCAGATGGCGGCTTGTCCGCAGATCAAGGCGACATATCCGGGTTGCCATTCACAGGGCTGCGGGTAGTTGACGCCTTGACGCTGTGTCGGCAGGTCCAGCAGCGTCTCTTCCTTGCCGACAACCAAAAGTTTTTCCCGGTTCTGAAGCCATGCGCGTCCTCGTGCATCCACGTACCACCGTTCGCACGGCACGTTGGGTGTCGTGGTAACCGGGATGGCTTTGGCGCCGGACAGGCGCTGGAACGCTAACCGGGTTTTCAGATCCTGACGCACAAATACGTCACGTGCCGCATTTTCCGTCAGGTCCACCACCTGCTCGAGCGGCAGGGGTTGCCACCCTTCCGCCGGATACTGCAGGGAGATCCAGAGGACGTTCGTGGCTGTGCGGACATAGAGATCGCCCGCCGCGTTGGCCCGTAGGTCCAGGATCTGGCCCGGCGGCGCCGGCAGCATCCGGACTGGTTCGGCCGCGACGGAGAGGGAAAGCATCGCCAGTGTCATCCAACAGCGTATGTACAGCGACATGTAGTCTCCTGAAGTTAGGGGTCAAGGTTCAAGTCCGGCGGACTGATGAAAAGGGTTCCGTTCACGGAGACGAATACCCAGCGTCCGTTGGCCAGGCGGTAGATCTTTCTGGCCCCGCCGCTGAACGGCACACGGTCCTTCGGCAGCGCTGTCAGGCCAGTGGCATCCAGCACATGCAACATGCTGTCCACGCGCACCAGGAATCGCCCGGTGCCCAGCGGGAAAGCCTGCAGCGCCGCGTTGCGCTTGAGGGCTATCCGTTGACTTGTCGTGGCTGTCGATATCTGAGGCGATCCGTTACCGGCGCGCCACACCGGCAGGCACCCCGGGTTGGATTCCATCAGGCCCGGATCATACCAGCGCAAGCCGTCGGCATCGATGAGGCATTGCTCGGCTTCTCCCGCCGGGACGGAGGTCACACCGTCGATCCGATAGGCGACGGGCGGCGAGGACTCTTTCTGACAGAGCAGGTGCAGTTCGCCGCGCAAGTCGAGCGAAGCCCGGCCCTCCGGCACCGGATGCCACGTTTTCCCGTCCCATATCTGACCGCGGAAGTAGACACGTCCGTCCGCGGCGACCACGGGTGGTTTATCCCCCTCGAAGCGTTTACCTCCGCGCTTCAGCAGGTCCAGAATCGCACTCTGTCGGTCCGTGCCGCGCGTGAAGTTCCGATCAGGAGAAATGAGGTATGTATCGTTCCCGGAGAACACAACGCCGTTCATCTGGTCGCTGATGATTACTTCGCCGCTGACACCAAGACACCACGATGTCTCGTTCGTGCCGTCCGTGCACGTCAGCCACATGAGGTTGTCCGCCTCATACCAGAAGCGCCCCGCGGCCCCCACCATGACGATCGGCGAGACGGGTATCCCGCGCCAGCCCGGCCAGCCGGACGGGAGGGCGTCGACGGGCTGGGCGGGATCGTAGACCAGCAGTTGTTCGTTGCGCAGGATCCAAATGCGGCCGTCCGGCGCTTCGCAGATCGCACGTGTGCGCCCGGGCAGCACGCCTTGCGCCAAGCTGTATTCTGCCGCCACTTCTCCAGACCGGAGCGCGACCAGCCGATCAGGACCGGCCGAATAGACGACGGTCCCGCCGAGGGTTGCGAGAAATGCGTCGTACCATCCGGCGGCCCCGTGTCCCCATTCGCTCTGGCTCATCGGACGCCGCGCGGGACCCAGTTTGGTCTGTGTCAGATCCTCACCGGAAAGGCGGAAGAGTTGTCCTTTGTCCCAGAAGTAAACGTTTCCGCGTGAATCGCCCCGTGAATAGACGCCGTAAGGGAACTTCATGTCGATGGCCCGGCCGTTGCTGAGATCCACGACCTCACCGGTAGGCACCATGACCAGGTGGTTCAGCCCCAGCGGCCACGCCGATGTTCGCATGCCCGGGCTATGGTAACCGTCGATCTTCCTGTACCCCGAAATGGCGGCGCTGAGCTCGCCGTTCCGATAGACGTGGCAGAATCCGTCCCATGGGGACTGGATGACAACGCCCGCGGGATGAGGCAGCAGTTCCGGGCCGCTGCCGAAGTTCCGTTCCCAGTATTGTGTGCGCTGTCCGTCCCAACGTGCGGCGGAGGTCTTGCTGAGCACCCAGATTCCGCCAGCCGGGTCGGCGGCGCCCGGAGCTCCGTCCAAATCGACCGCGTGCCGCGGCCCGTCGCTGCGCAACTCGTAAAGCGGCACGCGCATGCGGGCCTTGTCATAGTCGCCGTGTGCCCAGACCCGACCCCGCGCGGACAGCAGTCCCCGCGCAGACAATCGGTTGAAAGCCGCCTGCCGATGCGACATGTCGATGGAGAGGATGCCGCCTTCGGTGAGGATCCAGACCACGCCATCGGAGTCAATTTCAAGCGCCCGTCCCAGCACGCTTCGCCCCGCCGCCATCGCGGGCAAAGCCTGCAACCGTTGGGGCTTGAGCGACCAGGCATCGTCGAGTGCCTGAACGGCGGACAGGAGCAGGGGACCGCCATCCACCGTCAGCCGCAGCGGTTGGTCCGAGACCACGCCGAAACCATCCGCCGCATAGACTTCGAGCGTGTGCTGACCCGAGGGGAGGGGCGGCAGATCGGCGCCTGCCGGATCAGCGAGCGCTTCGCAGAACTCGCCGTCGAGGAAGGCCAGGAGGCGCGGCTTGTGAAGCGGGGCGGTGCCGGCAATCCGGCATACGAGCCGCCGCTGACTTCCGTCGGAGAGGACTTCACCGGTGACCGTGAGCTTCTGTTGGGCCTGGAACCGCAGCGTCTTATCGACAACCAGGTACTGCCCGTTGGTGCCGGGGTAAGCGCGGCCGGTGAGCTCATAGCACGCATGCCGGAAGATGCGGTACTGTCCCAACCAGCCACCGCCGTCGGCGGCCGGCAGGAAAGCCTCGTTGCCCTGCAGCGTCAGGACGCGGGGCTTGCTGCCCGCCGACGCTCCCGGCAACGGCAGCTCCGGTTGCCCGTCGTAGATCACCGGCAGCCGTCCAGGTTCCGTGCAAGCCCTGATGCCGTCGGGGCCGATGGATAGCGGTGGCATCTGCGTTTCGTTCCAGCGCCCGTTCACAAGGGCCCAGACAGGTCCCGCGCCGCTGCGATAGCAGATGCCGTTTGTGCCGATCCAAAAGTGCCGGTACGGCGGGGATTCGTAGTACTCGTACTCGCGACCCGCTTCCCAGAGAGAACGACCGGCGTAGGTCCACAGCCAATCGGCTTTGCCGCCGATCACATGCCGGTACCGATACGGGCTGCCGTCGTTCAATGATTTGGCACCGGTCTTGACGCTTTCGATCCAGGCGAGTGTCGGCGTCGCGAACCAGGTAATGGCGTTGCCGTTGCTCACGAGACAAGAACCCGCCGGATAGTCCTGAAAGTCGATCTGTAGCCGGCCCTTGTCGTCGCTGGTCATCTGCTGCGGAATGCGCGTCCCGAGCGCGATGTAGATATGGATCCAGCGCTGTCCGTCGTGGCGACTGAGTTTGTCGGGATATTCGGCCAGGAACGCCCACATGTTACCGTTATGATCGCGTGCGCAGGGGCCGGCCAGTTGCCACGCCGGCTGCCCGACCGTGTCGCCATCCGCGCTGGCGAGCGAGGCGTGGATTGGCTCCTGCGACGCCGGCAGTGTGCGGTCGGGTTCGGCGGCGTAGCCGGACATAATCAAGGCCAGAGACATGCCGGCTGCCCTACGTGCATATCGTTTCAACAAGAACAACTTCATCTTCATGTCCAACCGTTCGACGCGTTCTACCTTCGTTTCGCCAATCTCCATCCGTCCTTGCTACCGACGCTAGGGGGTGAAGCGCAGTTTGGGCGGGCTGAAGAACAGACGCTCGCCCATTCCAAAGGCCCAGCGGCCATCAGGGAGCGGAGTGATGTTGTCAGTTGGCTGGAGCAACTTGCTTCCGCAGGGAAGCCGGTCGTTGGGCAGAGCAGTCAGCCCATTTGCGTCCAGTACATAGAGGAGGTCGTTCATACGAAGCAGGAACTGTCCATCTGTGATCGGTAGTGCCTGGAGCGTGCCAATGTCGACTTTGATTTTCTGCGTATCCGGGGTCGCGGAAACCAGATTGTGCCCTTGGGGATCAACCCTGTACCACACCGGCAGGCATCCGGGCTTGGCTTCGAGCAGTCCCGGGTCACACCAGCGGAGTCCGTCGGCATCGATCAGGCATTTCGTCGTCTCTGCAACGGCGGTAGCCTTGCATCCGTCAATGCGGTAGATGGAGATGATGCCATGGTCTCCGCGGAGTTGGAACATGTTTCCGCGCAGGTCGAGTGAAACACGCCCTTCAGACAAGGCCTGCCAAGCCTGTCCATCCCAGATCCGCCCGTGGAAGTAGACGCGTCCATCGGCGGCGACGACCGGCGGATCGCCACCCGCGAAAGCCTTGGCGCCGCGTTTGACCAGGGCCAGCACGGCACTGGGCAGGTCGCTCGCGGGTTCGACCTTTCCACCGGGAAGCAACAGGAAGACCTTTTCGCACCAGACCAGCATGGCGCCGCCCTGATCGCCGGCGATGACGAATCCGCCAGCTAACGGCAGCTGCCACGTCGACGCCGTTTTCCCGTCGGTTTCAACCACCGTCTTACCGTCCGCCGTGATGTACCAGACAGTCCCGAAGGCACCAACCGCCCCCCCCGACCAGATCGGCACTACGCGCCAATCCGGCCACGCCGGCATGCCCGGCTTGTCCGGTTGGGCCGGATCGTAGACCAGCAGTTGATTGGTGCGCAGAATCCAGATGCGTCCATCCGGGGCTTGGCGGATCGACATCGTGTCGCCCGGCTCCACCATCTCGCGCCACCCATACTCGACCGCGCCCCCGTTCTCGGGGCCTAGGATGAGGCTACCGCGCCCGGACGGGTACGCCAGGATACCATTGGTTGTTGCCAGAAAAGCATAGCGGTCCGAAGTGTAGCGATAGAAGGGGTGGGACGGCAATGGCACACGCGGCAGGCAGGTGACTGCAAGGTTCTTGCCGGATACGCGGAGCAATGCGTTGGACTGCCAGACATACAGATCGCCATTACCACCCCATCTATAGGTTTCGCCGGCAGGGATCTTCCGCTTGCTGATTTGCCCGGTGTCAACATCCACAAGTGCCTGGCATTCGGCGTACACCAGATGCGCTCTCCCCAGCGGGTACAGGGTGACAAAATCCATATACCCCTCTTCGCGCAGGACGGACTTGTCCCACGGAATGCCCTGGCTGAGTTCATCGTTCCGATAGAGGAAATAGCGATCCCATGCGTGAATGATCGCGCCAGCGGGGGTGGGCACAAAGGCGGTGCTTTGCTCGGAGCCGACAGGACGCTCCCAGAATTGCGTCTGCTTCCCGTCCCAGCGTGTCATTCCCTGTTGGCTCAGCGTCCAAATCCCGCCCTGACCGTCGGCGCTGACTTGCGAGAAGCCCCGATCAGATGTGTCATCGTAGAGATCGACGGCGTGTCGAATACCTTCGCGGCCCAGTTCGTAAAGTGGCCATTTCATCCCCGGTCGCTGGGCGGAACCGAGTGCCCAAACCCGGCCCCGGGCGGATAGGATCTCATGCGCGGGAATCGGGTAGAACGCCGCCTTCCGGTTGGCCAGGTCGAGGGAAATGACGCCGCCATTGACCAGGATCCAGATCACGCCATCCGCATCGATTTCAAGTTTCCAGCCTAGAACAGTGCGACCGGCAATCTTGGTGGGAACCGCCTGCAGTCGCTGCGGCTTGAGCGCCCACGCTTCGTCCAGTTTGAGAGCTTCCGCCGGGTACTCGGGCGGGCCGTTCACCGATAGCCGGAGCGGCTCCGCCGATATCACGCCGAACCCGTCCGCCGCATAGACGTCGAGCGTGTGCGGACCCGGCGTGATCGGCGGCAGATCGCCGCCGGTCGGATTGGCGAGCGCCTCGCGAAATTCGCCGTCGTAGAAGACCAGGAGGCGCGGCTTGTAAAGCGGGGTGGTGCCGGCAATCCGGCACACGAGCCGCCGCAGACTGCCGTCCGATAGAACTTCGCCGGTGACCGTCAGCGTCTGTCGGGCCTGAAACCGCAGCGTCTTGTCGGCGACGAGGTAATGTCCATTGGTGCCGGGGTAGACGCGGCCGGCGAGCGTATAATAAGCATTGTGGAAGACGCGATACTCTCCCACCCAACCCCCGCCATCTGCGGCCGGGATGAAAGCCTCGTTGCCCCGCAACGTCAGGACGTGGGGCTTGCCGCCCGCCAACGCTCCCTGCAACGTCAGCTTCAGTTGCCGGTCGTAAGTCACCGGCAGCCGCCCGGGTCCCACACCGGTGGTGATGCCGCCGGGGCCGATCGCCAGCGACGGTGCCGCGGTCTCGGCCCAGCGCCCTCCCGCGTAACTCCACAGACGACCTGCGCCGCCGCGATAGCACGTCCCATCCGCGCCCAGCCAGTAGCAACCATACGGCGGGGAATCGTAGAAATCGATCTCCCGTCCCGCGTCCCACAGCATGCGGCCATCGTATACCCACAGTCGGTCGGCCCTGCCGCCAGCCACATGCCTGGGGCGATAGGGGCTGCCGTCGCTGAAGACGGTGGCGCCGTCTTTGCACGACTCATGCCAGGCGCGGGTCGGCGCATTCGGCCAGTGCGCGGTCACACGATTCGTTATCAGGGAGGATCCGGACGGGCCGTCCGTGAAGCCGATCTGCAGACGACCCTGATCATCGCCGGTCATGTCCAAGGGGGTGCGATTCCCCAGATCGATATCGAAGTGTTGCCAGTGCGTCCCGTCGTGGCGGCTGAGTTTGCCCGGGAAATCGAGCAGGAATGCCCACATCGCCCCGTTGCAGTCGCGGACGCAGGGACCGGCCAGCGGCCACTCCCGCCAGTCGTCGAAGTCGGCGGCAGGCGGCAACGGTTCCGTCGTCCGCCAGACAACGACCCTACCGTCGCCGGCCATGATCAGGTCGTCGCCGACAGCGGCCAGATGTTCTACCCGCGGGATTGGCAAACCCGTGGCCGGTGTAAGAATGGATGCTTCGTCCGGCCGGAACACGGCAAGCACGCCGTTGCCGGTCACGGTGAACCCGACGCTGTTAGTGGAAAAAACAAGGCGCGCCGTGGTCACCGCGCGTTGGTCATGCCATGTTCGAATAACGTTTTCGGCGCCCTTGAGCCGAACCTGGCTGAGGCCATTGGCCGCGTACCAGAACAGTGTGAACTGCGGGTTGCGGTCGGTTTGCGCCAGAACGAGCAGGCGGCCATCCGGGGCCGTGGCCACGCCGCGGAACCAGTCCCAGCCCAGGTTCAGGCGCTCCGGCGCCTTGTCAGGCCGGCGCGGGTCGAGGCGATAGGAACCGCGCCCGTCGTTGCCGCCGCCGCCGCCCACCAGATGGTCGGTCCCGATCTGGAACAGTCCGTTTCCGGTACCGTCGCTGTCGAAAGGTGGGGGCGCCGCGAGCGCCACCTTGTCGGGTGTGGCCCATACGGCTTCCGTGCCGTAGAGCAGCACGACGTGGCCGGGTTGCCATTCGCAGGGCTGACGGAATGAGAAGCCGCAGGGGCCTGCCTTCGCTGGCATGTTTAGCAGTTCTTCGTCTTTACGAACGACCAGCAGGTTCTTGTCGGTTTGGAACCACGTCCGACCCGCGGCGTCAACATACCAGTACTTGTACGGCACCTGCGGCGCGTTGGCAATGAGCGTGGCTTCGCCGCCGGCCAGGCGGTGGATCGCGAAGCGGGTCTTCAGATCCTGCCGCGCAAAGACTTCACGCCCGGCGTTCTCGCTGAGGTCCACGACCCCGTCGAGGGCCAGAGCGTTCCAGCCTTCCTTCGGGTGTTGAAGGTCCAGCCACAGGACCTTTGTCGCCGTGCGGACATAGAGATCGCCTGCCGCGTTGGCCCGTAGGTCCAGGATCTGCCCCGGCGGCGCCGGCAGCGTGCGCACCGGCGGCGCAGCCTGGGCCGACAAAAGGCAGAAGACTGATCCGAGCAGCACTCCGAATAAGATTGCCTGTGGCGATCCGATATTTGTTTTCTCCTGTTGTCTTTCGTTCGACATTCGGTGTTCCTTGTTCGATATTCTGCGGTTCTAGCAGCCTGGTCGGCAGACGGTTTGTGCCTCCGCAAGGCTAAGTCCGACAGGCTGCTAGCGTCGTCGTTCACTCCTGTCCGCTGGCATTTGTGCGTGTTGCGGGCTTGAGCGCGGTTTCGAGCTGCGCGGGCGTCAGGAGCCGGACGCTGCCGTCGCAAAAGGCGGCGCAGAGGGGTTGCCCTTCCGGGCCTGGTGGTCCGTAGTAGGCAAGGACTGTTCCGTTGGGATTCTTGATCGAATCCAGCTTCTGGCCGGCGATAGCCGGATTCAGCCGGATGGTCGATCCGCTTCGGGGATCGCGCCAGGCGCTGTCGGGTGCTTTGAGATAGGTGGCGACATCCGCGAGCGTCGCAGGGAGCTTCCCCTGATCGTTTTCATACTGGATGCAGGCGAGCGCGACCATGTGCAGGTTGTTCTGCGCCCGGGTCTGCATGGCCCGCGCGGAGGCGGCACGGTTGCCGGAGGCGATCAGCCTCAGAATGCCGGCTGCGAGTTTGGGGCCTCCGCCCTCGACCCGAAGCACCAGCCTCTTTCCGTCAGGGCCAACCGTCAATCCCGCCGTCAGCCGTTCAAAACCCGACTGCGGGAAGCACCGGGCGCCGTCCAGCGTCGCGAATGTGGTGGCGCCTGTCTGACGGGTCGCCACGATCTTGCGCAGTCCCTCTCCGCCTTTAATGAAGTGCGTCAGCAGGCGCTCGGTCACCGCTTTCGCCTCGCCCTGAGACGGGGCTACCAGCGCAACCTTGCCCTTCAGCGCGATCAGGGTGTCGCCCGTACGCCATACCTTGACCCCCTCCCGGTTTTCAGGCTCCACCGAGCCCTCCCTGTGTTCCTTCGCCAGAATCGCCTGCACCAGGGTCAGCATACGCGCAGGGTTTTTGCCCTCGAAATAGAACGCCCCGCCACGATTTATCCTCAGCCCGCTGGCTGGATCGGTGATCACCACGGCCGCCGCGACCAGGTTGGAAACCACGTCCCGCTGGAACTCCAGCCCGGTGCCTCTCTGGACATCGCGGATGAACGCCTCCTGCGGATTATTTCCGCGCTCAAAGAGGGCCACGTGGCTAAATCCCGACTCGCAGAGGTTCCAGATCTTGGCGGCATCCCGGACGCCGACAACAGCCGCCAGCCCCGAATCCGCCGGGATGGCATCGATCAGTTCCAGACTTTTGGGAGGCTGCAGCGCGGCCGCCAACGGACTGCCCGGATCAATTTCCGCACCGATCCCGATGCTGGTCGTGTCCATGCGCAATG
>JBAXVM010000064.1:0-12703 GCA_037129105.1 bacterium | reverse complement strand
CACGGCCAACCTGGTGACGCTGGAATGGGACCGGCTCATGGCGCGTAGCGCCACGGGCGCGGGCGGCATGGTGCGGGCAGGCGTGGCCAACACGCCGGGCTTGGCGCTGCTGGCCGCGGGCGCGGGCGTGCGGCAGTATCCCGGCGGTGACGCCGTGGCGGCCGCAACGTTGGCAAATCAGGTTGTGGCGTCCTGCGTTCCGGCGTACTCGGGTACGCTGCAAGGCACCACCAAGAACTGGACCAACGGCAGCACGGCCAACCGCACGGGCAATTTCAACGTGGCGCTGGCCTCCACGTGTGGCGTGGGCTCCCTGGTCGAGATTCGCTCGGCTGACCAGAAGGTGCACCGCGCGGCCATCGTGGCGCTGACCAACAGCGGCGCCGCGGCCAATGAGGTCACGCTGGACCGCGCGGTCCCGAGTGGCGTGGTGGTCTTTGTCGGTTGCAAGACCGACTACGTGGCCGCTCCCGCCGGGATGATTATGCCGGCCGGCTTCGAAGTCCTGGACACCACGTACGCCAATGTGACGGCTACGGTCCATGCCTTCGAGTGCGAGGACTGAGTCAGGCGTCAGGGGTCAGGCGTCAGGGCCGAGTGGTTCCTGGCGCCTGGCACTGGCGATGTTGGAACAACGAACAGGAGAGGTGCCATGAGCATCCCGCAAAACCAGCCGCAAACAGCGGCGACAACGCGGAGAGATGCCCATGAGCAGCGACGATACCATCAAGTTGGCGAAGACTGGCTTACCGTTCAAGAGCGAAGAACTGGCGCAGGCGGAGTTGAAGCGCCTGGAACTGTCCCAAGAGGTGTGGGGCGTGTTTTCCAAGGATGGCGGGTGGGTGATTCGGACGTTTGCTTCCGTGATTGCCGAACAGCGCCAGCAGCAGGCGGCCGCGGAAGATGTCAACCGGGCCAAGAGCCACAAGGACATCAAGTATTTTTGGGTGGAGTTTGCGGGGCGGTCGTCGCCGCAGGACGCCGAGAAGGTGGAGATTACCTACGAGGGCTCCCGGATCACGGTCACGCGCGAAACCAAGGTGGCCTTGCCGGAAACCTTCCTGGGGGTGTGCGACAACGCGGTTCAGCGCATTTTCGAACCGGCGCCGCGGGGTACGAGCGCGTATCAGGCGGCCGGGATGGTCAAGCGGCGGGCCTACCGCAATTTGGGCGAGGCCACGCGCGAGGACTTCCTGAAGCAGTGGAATGAGGGCAACTCCATCACGCGGCGCACGGTGCAGTCCGCGGGTGGGAAGCCGCATGACGTGAGCCAGGCGCCGGCGTAACGCGTCCGGGGCGACAGGGAACAGGGGGCGGGCAGTGTCGATCACGCGGGCAAATCTATTGGTGAGCGCGCGCTGGCAGGCCCGCCAGCACGTTTCTGAGGCCGATTCATTGACGGGCACGCAGTGGGGTAATTGCCTGCTGCGTGCCTGGCGTCGTTTATGGACTGTGCATCCCGAGGCTTTCCACGTTGACGGCGAGTTGGTCGGGGAATTGCCGGACCTGCCGACCGTAGATGCCACGCTCGTTCCGGTGTGTCCGGAGTGGATTGACGTGCTGGGGGCGGCGGCCGCGGCTGATGCGCTGGGAAACATGAGCGTTGAGGATCCGGAGCGGGCCGCCGTGGTGGCGGGTGTGGTGCAAACACTGGAAGCGCGCTTTGCGCGCGGGGTCGGGTGACCATGGCAACGGCCGACAAACAGGTGTTTTCCCTGCTGGCGCTGCTGGCCACGGACCTGCCGGGCTGTGGCACGGCGGACAAGGTAGCCGCCTTGGAGCGCGCGCTGGGGGAGTTCTGCCGCCGGAGCCGCTGCTGGCGCGAAAGCCTGACGGTGGCAATGGAAGACGGCGCAACCGCGGCCGTGTTGGCCTGGCCGTGCGGGGCGTATGCGTCCTCGGTGACGTTGGTGGCGATAGATGGCGTGTCGGTGGCTGGACACTGCTGCACAAGGCTGGTGCCTTCCCGGTCCCTGGACGGCGCGCAAGTGCTCGAGTTTACGCATGCGCCAGTGAGTGGCGGTGCATGGACGCTGACACTGGTCGGCACATTGCAGCCGCGGCGTGGAGAAATCGACGTTCCGGATTGGATGTTTGACCGGTATGGCGATGCCATTGCGGATGGCGCCAAGGCACTTTTGAAGCTGCACGCGCGCAAACCGTACAGTGATCCGGGCGGGGCGGTGGAGTGCAAGCGCGCGTTTGAGCGCGGAATAGCGGATGCCGCCTGTGATGGGGCGCAACGGGAGCGGGGAATAGCATGAGCGCAACCCTGATGATTACCCCGACAACGGGCAAGGCGGCGACGCTGGCGGGCATAGTGGCGGTTCGGGAGTCTGTGGCCGTGACGCTGGTTGGCCTGGGCGCGCGCGTGGACGAGGGGTTTGTTCTGCGGCTGCTGGGTGGGGCGTCCATCCTGGCGATCTGTGAACAGTGGACGGCCGGCGGGACGGATGACGAGGATGCGCTGGGCACGCTGGACCTGAATACCGCTGAACTGGTGGCGCTGATGGGGCAGTACCGGCAGCATGGCGGGCGTACCCTGGCGCTGGTCCTGTGGAGCCTGCAGGCGCAGGAGATGGTACTGGATGTGACAGTACACGTGCGCGCCAACCACGCCTTTGACGATGAAAGCACCCCCCAGCCAGTGGCCAAGTGGGGCACGGACCTGACGGCCGTGAATGCTGACGTGGCGGAGTTGTTCGCGGCGATTGAGGAGGAGCACGCGCATGACGGCGCCGGATCTGTACGGGTGACGCATTCGGACCTGACCGGGGCAGGGACCGTCTCCCATGCGTCCATCGAGGCGGCGTTGAGCAATCTTTCCGCCGACCTGAATACGCACGCGGATCGGCTGGCGGCGCTGGAAGTCTGGCGCGCGCAGGCCGTGGCGTCGTTGTTGTCCGCCGGGGATGATCTGGCGGCGCTCAAGCAGTGGCGGGATAGCGCGGTTTCTGACCTGACGGCATTGGCCACGCAGTACGGCGGTGTGCTGGCGCGGCTGGGTGAGGTAGAGGCGCTGGCGCCGGTCGATCTGGGGTGGGATGTCGGCTCCGGGTCCACGCTGCGGAGCATCACGGGGGACAGCCCGGCATACGGGGATTTGGTCAAGGCGGTGCGGACGCTGCTGGCGGACCTCAAGGCAAGGCAGGTGATCTGATGCAGAAAGCCAAGATGGGTTTGGGATTGCTCTCTGCGGTGTGCGCGGCGGCGTTGAGCCTGGCGCAGATGGGGACACCTTTCGCTGAGATGTACCCGGAGACGCGGTTTTTGACACCGGCGGATGGCGGCACGATTCTGAATGTGGTCTCCCAGGCGCAGGCAACGGCCAGCGCCAGCGCGGCGGCCGTGGCGGCTTCTGCCGCAGGCGCAACCGGCGTGGTCGTCTTGGCATCGGCAAACGGTACCCTTTGCTTATCGGGCGGTGTGTGGCGTCTCGAATGGCAGCAGGCGGCGGGTGCAAGTTCGGAAGTGGTAAGGATCGCGGTGACGAATGCACTGGCTATTCAGGCGGCTTCGGCAGTGGCGACCGCGGGCGCGGCGCTGGGGGCCTACAGCAACGCGGTCTCGAACGCCGTGGCGAAGGCGGGCACGGCCCTCCAACCCAGCAGCACGAACGGCTGGACGGTCTCCGCACACTCGGACTGGCTGCTGAACCCGTACACCGACGGCACGAACTTTCTCTTCAAGGTCGCGCCGGCTGGCACGTCGTGGGCGCCCAAGGATAACCCGTCCTACGTCCCGACCGGCTCGCTGACCGTGATCTGGTACTACGGGTCCGCTGCGACGGTGAAGATTCCCCCGACGTACGCCGGCCAGTCGGTGGTCAGCATCTTAGAGCAGGCATTTTACGGGCCGTCGACCATCATCGTGCCCGACGGCGTGACGAGCATCGGCAATCAGGCGTTCGCCTACTCGCCGCAAATCACGAATGTGACGATCTCGAGCAGCGTCAGCCTGATCGACGCCTGGGCGTTCCTCGGCTGCACCGGCCTTCGCTCGATCACTATCCCCGCCAGCGTGACGACGATCAGCACGCAGGCGTTCCAGAACTGCACGAACCTGGCCTCCGTGTACTTCCAAGGCGCATGCCCCACCGTGGCCACCAACGCGTTCCAGGGCGCCACGAACGTCGTCTACTACCTGGCTGGGTATACCTTCGGAACGAACGTCGGCGGACGCGCGACGGCGATCTACGGCCCCAGCCTGGCGACTGGCGTCGCCATCAACGGAGCGTCGTACGCCCCGGACGCGCGCGGCGTCGTGCAACTTCCGACCCTGACCACACCGGCACAGGCAACCAACATCGCCAACTCGGTGTGCGCGCACATGACCACGAACAACGCGGCCGTCGGCGGGGCCGTGATCTGGAACGCGGCCAGCAACGCGTGGTTCCGCGTGGTGTGCAGCACAAACATGGCGTTCTACGTGGAGGCCTATCCGTGAAGTTAAATCGGTCATTAGCCGTAATGTGTGTGTGGGCGTTCGCGGTTGCGGTCGTGGCTGCCGGCGACCGGGTAGCCGAAATCGTGAGCGTGAACCCGCAGACCGGCGCCATCTCGCCGACCGGGTTCGTTGCGACCATAAGCAGCGTCGCACAGATCGCCGTGCAGGCGGAGGCGCTTGCGGCGCAGGCCGACGCGGTGGCGATTGCGGCCAACGATGCGAGCCAAGCCGTATCGCAGGTGCAATCCATTATCAACGGACTCGAAGGCATCGGTTACGTGCGTGGGTATGTGCTGAGTTTTGGTAGTGGTATTCAGGCCAACACAAACACTTCGGCCACCATCGTCAAGTTCGAAAGGGCAGGGTCCACCGCCACAACTAGCCTTTGGCGCGCGTACACCTATTTCACGTCTGATCCGGGCGTGTGGCCGGTGGTGCGGTTTTCGCGCAGCCTGGGGAGTACCAACGCATGGGTCACGGCCACACAGGTTTCCGTGGTCATCACGAACACTACCGTGGGCGGTACGCAGTATGAGTGCTACGCCAACACGGTTTCCATGCCGCTGTCTTACACTGGCGCCTATTTTCGCACGTTCGCGGATGTGAGTGGCGCAGGCACCAACCAGACGTATATGCCCGTCCGCAACGGAGTGAGTGTGAACGGGGTTGATCCCCTGACGGCATCATTCACCGTGGGCACCAATAGTATCCGGTTTGTGGGGGGGGTGCGGGTGCAATGAACGATCCCTTCAATACCGGCCTGCCAGATGAGCGCTGGATGACGGCCTTTGCCGTATTCTTCGCATTCTCTTTCTGTTGGGCGTTTTGGCGGGAAATCAAGACCTTGCTGCGTGGCCAACTGCCGACGGTGCGCGAGCTTCGCCAGCGACTGGGGCTGCGCCTTGCGATTGTGTTTGCCCTGGCTGTGGTCTGCATGTCCGGTGGTACCAAGGGGCCAGGAGGGTACGCCAGCAACCGCATCGCGCAGTATATTACGGCGTTGCGGTCCGGGCTGGTGGTGGATGATTCCGGTGTGGTGGCTAGGTTTACGGAGTCGGAGGCCATCCGGTATTTCAACGATGAAAACGGTGCCATTGTGGCCGCAGCGCGCGATTCGGTCTCGAACAGCGTGGCAACCATCACGGCGTTTGGCGTGGCCCTTACGTCGGCGCCGTATACTGTGGCCTATGTGTCTGCCGACCTGTCGCGCGCGTCGCCCGGCGTGTTGACCAACCACAACGTGGCGGCCACCATTGAGCGTGTGGACATGACGGGCGGGGTGTTGCGTGTCTGGGTATGGTACTCCGAAACTCCCTTTGAGCCGCCGAACATCAGCTTTGACGCGTCGGTGGCGGATGGCACGTGGGTGACGCTGGTGGCGGTAACGAACTCCTGGCCGACAACCACAAGCATCAACGGCGCGGATTGCGTTCGTTATGACTTTTCCGTGCCGGCGGGGATGGTTGGTGTTCCTCTGCGGCCAAACTACGAACTGGCGTGGGGTGGCTATGGCACGAATGATTACCTGATTGTTCCTATAGGTGGGCTGCTGGTTTCTACCAACGGCGTGGAGTGCGCGCCCTACACCGGCTGGGACCGGAGTTGGCCGGAGCCCTGGGGCACAAATTTGGCTGTGCGTTATGTCGGCGGTGTGGCCGTGCAGGCTACCTACAACGGCAGCAACTATGTCGGGAGAGTGTTATGACCGAACGGCAGATGATGGTGTGCCGGTTGCGTGGCACGGCGGCGGTTGGTTTTATGCTGTTGCTGGCGGTGTCCGGCTACGCGCAAAGCAATCTCGCGCCGCATCTTGTGGAGCGCATGCGTAAGGATATTGGCGACTTCGGCACCAAATACGTAGACACCTACAGCGATGGGCGGGTGGTCGAAAACGTAGTGCCATGGCCGGAAACTCCCGTGGCAGTGCATCTTGTGGCAACCAACGATGCCGGACAAGCATGGCGGTTGGATTATCAGGCTACTTATTTGGTGGCTGGTGTGGCGACTGTCCGAACGAACTCCTCCTTCCAGTTGAAGCCACGCGAGGAGCGGTTGCGTCCGGATCGTAAGGCGTTGCTTCCTCCGGATCCTACCGATTGGACGGAGCAGGCTGTAGAGGTCGCCAGCAATCGGCCGGATAATGCCTTCGCGCAGATCGCCGCGCGGCATGTGGAGCAGATAACCAAGACGAATCTCATGGCGCGGACACCGATGGTGGTGGAACAGCGGTTGGATAGTGGGCGCCTGGTGTCGCGGATGAGTGATGGCAGCATCGTAACCGGGGTGGTGCAGCGCATGGTGACTGCAAGGGTGTCTGTTCGCACGCCTGGCCTTCCGGCGGAGTCGTCCGGCGGCGTCCCTGTCGGGGCGGCAGGTGCGGCCGTGGCTTTGGCCATTGCTGCCGGTGTAGCGGCCGGGCGTGCCTCTAAATCTACGGGGGTGAAGTTCAACCCAATTGACCCGTCGCCGGGTGGCGATGGCACCCCCACCACGTGATGCAGGCAAACATACGCCGGACGATCCGGCAGAAGGGGAAGGCAGCATGGACACAGTAACCACACCACCCGTGGCAGTGAAGCCCGGATACAAGACCACCGAGTTTTGGCTGACGTTCGCCGCGACGGTGGTTGGTCTGGCACTCGCCAGCGACGTAATCCCCACCGATGGATCTTGGGCCAAGGGCATCGGCCTGGTGTCGGCCGTGCTATCGAGCATGGGCTACGCCGTTGGCCGCGCGAAGGTCAAGGGCGCCTGATATGTGGCTGGCGCTGTTTACGGCCCTTCTCGACTGGTTGACCGGGCTGGTTAAAACCCAGTCCCGGAAAACCGGCGAGGATGTATCTGGAAACACGGAGTTGCGTGATCGGCTGAATGCCCGGCTGGCCACCTGGAAGAAAAAGAATGGAGTGCCATGAACAGGAGAGACCGCACCATCGGCCACCTGCTGGTTTGCGTCCCGCTGGGGGTGTTGCTGTGGGGGGTGGTCCTGTCGTGCCTGGGGTGCGCCGGGCCACGTGTGGTGTTTGTGCCGGCGGCCGAGGCCCCTGTGCGGGCCGGTCCGGGCATGACCGGCAAGGTGTATGTCTGGACGGGGCAGATTTGGGAACTTTCGAGCAACCGTGTGAGCGTGCCCGAGGGGTATTACATCTGGGATTCCGGGGAGCCGGCGCCCACGAACACGGTTAAGGGGAAGTGACATGGATTCCGACCTGATTGCGCTGCGCGAAGAGATTGACACCAGGCTGGAAGAGGTGGAAGCGTCGCGCGGCACGTGTAACGGTCATCATGCCCTTTCGCGAGCGATTGGCACGCTGCTGCGCTGCCAGCGGGCGCAGTTGAATCAACGGGCGGCAACCGTGAATGCCGCGGCCAAGTGTGGCGGGATTGTGGGGGCCTTGTTGGTGGGAGCCGTTGAAGCGGCCAAGTACCTGTTTGGCGGTGGAAGGTAGCCAAGATGAACGTCATATTCACACTTGAGGATGTTTTGCTGCCAGTCGCGCGGGCTCTGCGCCTGACGGCCGCGGCTGATATGGCGTTGGCGGTGTCGAGAATTGACGTGCTGCACCGGGAACTGTGCGGCCTGGCTCCCTGGCCGGCGTTGCGGGCGGTGGCGCAGGTGACAACCACGGGGCAACCGGTGGCGCTGGCGGCCGCGGTGGGGATTTCGTCGGTTACGGGTGCGGCGGGGGAAGTGTTTTGGTTCGCGGAACGGGCGGATACCTTGGCGTCGGAACTGGGCGGGCGGCTGCTGTGGAGCCTGGGCATGCCGGCGCGCAATGACGCCGGGGCGTTGCTGTTTGATTTGTGGGACTGGGATGATGACACCGACGCGCGCGTGGCCGCTACCGGGGGGGTGGTGTCGGTGGCGTATTGGAAGACACCCGGCACGCTGGCCGTGGGCACGGATCGCCTGGCGCTGCCGTCCACGCGGGCGCTGGTGGTGCGGGCGGTCCTGGATCTGGTGGGGCTGATGGACCGCAAGGATGCCGATGTGGCGGCCTGGCGGGGGGAAATGGATAGCAGCATGCAGGAACTTCGATCTCTGTTACCGGTGGCTGGAACGCAACAGGTGTTGCGGCTGCCATCGGGCAGGGTGCTCACGCGCGGTCCGTCAAGGTGACGGGACGCACACTAACCAAGAAGGGGAGACGGACCATGAAGTCGGGATACATGAAGCAGATGGTGACGGTGCTGGTTGTCGGTGCGGTGATGGAGCTGGTCGGGCTGGTTTCGCAACCGGCGCAGGCCGGAACGGCCGGGTACTCCATTGACCCGCCGGTCATTGTCTCGGTGACGGGCGGATCGGGGTCCTGGACACACACCGGCGGCAATGGCCTGCGGGTGGTGGGTATCACCTCCTGCGCCACGGGCGGCACGCTGACGGCGTCGATTGACATGATGGTGGGCACGGCCGGCGCCGTGGTGGTGCCGATTGGCACCAGTACCACAATCGTGGCCACCAACTACGTCAACGCGTCAACCCAGACGGTTTCGGCGTGCCGGTCGGTGACGGTGGGCACAGCGGATTACATCTGGCCGAAACAGGTCTTGACGTTCAGTACCGCCACCAACATCGCCACACACAAGGTCTTTGTGGTGTTTGAGCGCAAGGATTGATGCTGTTGCGCCCGTGGAGGCGCGTGGGTGAAACCGTGGCTGATTTTGGAACATACTCCCTCTCTGACGTGGCCGCGCAGGTCATGGAGAAAGACGCCAAGTCTTTCCGGCGTGATGCTGCCCCGTTGGGGAGGGAGGACGAAATCACCCGCTACTGGAAGGTGTCCAACCATCTGAAGGAGCGGGTGCGGGCGTTTCTGGACCTGTACGGTGATGGAGACCATTACGTTGTGACACCGCCGGCCACGACGGCCGTGGAGGTGCATGCGATTCTGAACCCCTGCATGGATGATGGGGTGAGCGAGTCGGGGTTGTTCCGGGTGGTGCGCAACTGGGAAGATCCCCAGTTTCCGGGTATCGTGCTGCAAACCTTGCGCCGCGGGTGGATCACGGCGCTGGTGTCGGGGACAACCGGCGCTGAGGTGGTGGATTGGACTGAGGCGCGTATCCCGACCGGCGAGGTGGGTAGCAAGTTGACGGCGCCGATTGGGGCGGGGTCGAACAAGTTCAACCGGCGGCGCGTGGTGTCTGTGATCTGGAACTGCGTGGACCCGACGAAACGCAACGCGGTGGCAGAAGCGCTGATGGCGTTGACCTCCACGCATGCGGCGTGGGGAACTCCTTCGATTCGTGGGGAAAGCCTGGGGAGCGGGTGGGTGCGGTTGGGGGTTACCTCGCGACTGGCCGATGATGGATCCGGGGTGGTGGAACTGGTCTTGGCACAGGGCGAGGCCGTATTCGAGTCCTTTACCAGTGTCGGCACGATCCGGGAAGCACGCGAGACCGTGGTGCATGGCGTTCCGGCCGACTTTGCCCAGGGGTATGTGGACGCCTGGCGCATCTATGGCGGGTTGACCAATGGCGGCACGGTGCCGCGCGGCGGCAGCGCTTCGGCCGCGGTGGACCCGGCGACCGGACAGGCCACGTTGCGGTTCTCGTGGCGGCCGTTGACGGCTTCCCCCGGGGCGGTGGTTATCGGGGTGTGGCGCAATGCCAGTAATTGGCAGTTGCATTTCATCGGTTGGAATCAATCAGCGGCAAATCTGGCGGCTTTCATCTCCGGAAATCCGCTTGAGTTTGATGAAACTGACCGGGTGCAGTTGGGGGGCGTTGCTGGCTGGATGGTTAATACGGGAAATCTTTCGACTGTGTTGGTGGATGCGGCTGATTGGTCCATGGCACAGTTTGACTATGACGATGAAACTGAGCGGTTCCAGTGGCATGTGATTTTGCGGCCGATTGCTGAAGGTGGCATGGATGGTAAAATAGCCTATACGGTCCGTTACCAGAATCGGCGCATGTGGGACAACACCAATAGGGTGTGGGTGCCTCAATTTATGGGTACGCAATACGCGTGGCACCACATGCTGTTCGATACGTTTGAAGATGCGTGGGATTTTCGCAAGACTTCGTACCTGTTGGAAACGCCGTATCCTCGGCTGATTGGAGACAAGTGGCTGGCGGTGAGAGGTTATGCGACTTGTTGCACGGGCTGGTGTGATGAGCAAAATGAAGCACAACAGTTTGGTGAATGGGTGAATCCAGACGCCTACGATGTGTATCGTTTTGGCGGTGTGCCGGCTTCGTAAAAGGGGTAAGTCGTGTCTTCTACCGTGTCAGTGGCGTTGCCTAATGGTTTGTGGGTGCCGGAGTCACAAGGCCCGACGCACATTCCATTGCCCATGCCCCACTATAACGATTCTGTTGATTCTGGTGGCGATGTGGCTGGGATGGTATCCCCTGGTGACGTGACTGCTTTGCAAGCGCAGGTTGAGCGTTTGGCGCAGGATGTGGCCATGTTGCGGGCGCAACTGTTAGTTGCGCAGTCGCAGGTGCAGGAGGTCAGTACCAGGTCGGAAGGGTTGATCAAAACGGCCGTGGAGTTGGCGCGTGACGTAAACGTGTTGCAGGCCGATAAGGCATGGGCGCTAAACGACCAGCGCGATGACTATGATGACGATATTCCTGGTGCCACGCGCGAGACTTCCGATGACCCTCCGGTATTGGCAGAAGATGTACAGATTTCGGCGCTAGGGGTTTCGACGGCGCTGAAGCTACGGTTCAAGGGGGTGGCTGCCAAGCATCTTCTTGGGCGCGTGTACGCCATGCGCGATCTTGGATCCACGGACGGGGCGGATGAAGACGGCTGGATTGACGTGGACGGGGCGCGGCTGTTGCCGGCGGGCGTTGGTGGCAGTGCCGTTGAGATACCGGTATGGGATGCGGTGGCTGACCGGTGGGTGAGTGTGTTCCTGACGGGCGCTGACCTATTGTCCCTGTTGGGGTGGGACACGTCTTCGGCCGGGTTGGTGCTGACTGGTAACGGGGCCAGTGCGCCCACCTTTCAAGACATTGCCGTGGCGCTGGGGAGTTTGCTGGGCTCTGAGACGGCCGGTCGTGTGATGACGCTGGTGGATGTTCCGGGGGTTGGCTTTGTGGCGCAGTGGGCTTCTCCGGCGGTGCCGTACGCGCTGACGCCTGGGGCTGGCTTGTCCGGGTCGGCCTATGACACGCTGCTCGCGCGCACGTGGACCCTGGACTTTGGGGATGGGCACAATCAACCGGCGCGCGGGGATCATGCGCATAGTGGGTTCGTGTCTTCCCTGGCGGCGGAGTTGGCTGCGGCCGAGGCGCCTCCGGGCGCGGTCCTGTTTGACGGCAGCGATGTGACCGCCGGGCCGGTGATGCCGGCGTGGATTGGTTATCCGACAACGGACCCGATTGCGGCCGGCACGATCCTTATGTTTTCTACGGCCGTGGGGTGTCGGTACACCGTGCCTACGTTGTTGACCCAGGCCATGGGCGAGACGTTGCCCTTTGATTCGGGGGTGTCTGCGGCTGGGGGCCTGGTGTTGCGCATGCGTGAGTTCACGCCGGAAGTCGGGCCGGCGTTTTGGGGTGCGCAATGGGAAGCGGGCGGTTTGCTGGTGCCGGTGGGTGGTACGGCCGGCAATATCCTTGTCTGGGATGCCACGGCCGGCGCCTGGGTGGCGCAGGCTCCGGGCCGTGATGTTCCCGTTGGCGGGGCGGATGGTGACATTCTGGTGTGGGACGCGACGGGCGAGGCGTGGGAGGCGGTGGCGCCGCCTTCCCCAGGCACAGAGGTGCCTGTGGGTACGGCTGACGGGCAGTTATTGGTGTGGAATGCCGGGGCCAGCGAATGGCGGGCGGTGGCGCCGCCTTCGCCTTCTGGTGCCACGGTTCCCCTGGGAACGGAGACGGGGGAGATATTGGTATGGGATGAGGCGGGCGGGGAGTGGTTGGCGGTTGAGCCAGACGCCAAGGAGGCGCTAACGCCGGGCACGGGCCTGTCCGGATCGGCGTACGATACGGCGCTGGCGCGCACATGGAGCGTGGATTTTGGTACGGGCACGAATCAAGTCGCGCGTGGTGACCATGGGCATGCGGCGTATTCCCTGACCAGTCATGGCCACGATTACAAGGCGGGACTGGAAGCGCAGTTTTCGGGGGTGGTGCCTACCGGGATCATGGTTTACATGGGAACGGGGGCTATTTGGGCGCTGGCGAAACTCACGCCGGACCTGGTCAAGTCGGGCGCTGCGGGCAACGCTGGGCGTGTGATGGCCTTTGGGGCGTCCGATACCGATACCGGCACGTTGTACGATTTGGCGTACCTGTT
>JBAXVM010000063.1:0-12829 GCA_037129105.1 bacterium | reverse complement strand
GGACCGGTCCGTAGTTGCAGGTCAAAAGGGCAGCGGCAGCACAGGCCGAACGTTAGCCAAGAAAAGATGATGAAAACATCATGAGAACAACTTGGATAGCCGCAATTGCATTGGCACTAATTACTGCCTCGGGATGCGGATTCAGCCCCACGCAAGCCAGAGTTCGTATTATCGAGCATCAGAAAGCAATGAACGGTGATTATTTCCAGATGCTCTATATTGTCTTGGAACCGAAAGACATCGAAGGCCGGTACGGAATTGCTGCTACTCGCCGAAATGATTTGATCGAGAGCGTAGATGGAGCAGAGTTCGATATTGGTCTCAATTTCACTATGGTACCTTGCCTTTCGAAAACCAGACCACTCGGTTATAGCTGTACGCCACCCCAGGGCAAAGACGACGACTTCTTAGAGATGGCCAAACGGAAACCATGATTAGGGCTAACCAACGGATGCAGCCGCTGCTTGCTTTGGACAGTATGAGTCATGGACAATACGTCGCAGCGGCTGATCCGTGACGTTCGGCCAAAGGATCAGATATGAAATGGTTGATCGCCTTGATTTGCATTGCGGTCTTGTCAACCACAGCGTTTGCGACCGACAGCAACACGGTCGTGACCGTGACCAACGTGACAACGCTCGGGAACGGCCGCCAAGCCACAGTTGATGTCCAGTTTCCTGAGGGGATCTCGCTGCGCACGGACGCAACACTGCTTGCCTTGGTCGGAACGGAAAGGAAAGACGTGCGACCGGACGAATTCGGTCCCCCTCAGAACTTCGCCCTTCGGGGCACCAGTCACGAGATCACCCCCAAGCATTTCCGGGTGTCTGTTGCACTGCCGAAGGAGAAAGTCACAGTCAGGTTTCTGTTGCGCAATGGGAAGCAGACGCTCCTAGACAAGAAAGAAGACATATGACCGGCCGAACCAGGCCGTGGCACGCTACGGCGCGTTCCGCGCCGAGGTTCCGGCTTGTAAAAAGAACGATTGAAAAACGAACTGGTTTGGAGTCTAATACTCTCATGACCGCACTACTGGAAAAGGCATTTGACCGGGTATCGGCGTTGCCCGCAAAGAGACAGAATGCGCTTGCGCACCTGCTTCTGACCGAGATCGACGTTGACGCCCAATGGGATGCATCCTTCAAAACCTCGCAGCATGAACTGTCCAAGTTGGCCGGTAATGCTCTCGCCGAACACCGCAATGGCAAGACGAGGGCGATGGATGTCTCCCATGACTTCTGAGACTACTGAAGTCTTCCGAAACCGCTTGCGCGAGTTGCCAAACGAGGTGCGTGCATTGGCCCGCCGTACGTATGCCCGCTGGCAGTCCGATTCGCACCACCCTTCTCTCCAGTTCAAGCGAGTCCATGCGAGCGAGCCAATCTATTCGGTCAGGATTGGGCTTCACTGGCGCGCCATTTGCATACTCGAAGACGATGCCGCCATCTGGTTCTGGATCGGCTCACATGCTGAGTATGATACGCTGATCCGGAAGTTGCGGGAAAGATGATGCCAGCCGAACCATGCGCGGGAGGCGACGGAATACCGCGCCTCCGCGCTGACGTACAATTCGCCGCTTCTTACAATAAATAAAACGGCCACTCCCGCGAGGGAATGGCCGTTTCGATCCGCCACGTGTGCGGTGCTCAGCCCAACGCTGCCCGCGCCTGGCCCACAATCGCAGTAAAGCCCGCGGCATCATGGATGGCGATCTCGGAGAGCATCTTGCGGTTGAGCGTCACGCCGGCCTTGGTCAGCCCCTCGATGAAGCGGCTGTAGCTCATCCCGTTCGTACGGGTGGCGGCATTGATGCGGGCAATCCACAAGCGGCGGAAGTCGCGCTTGCGGTGCTTGCGATGGATCGTTTGCAAGCGCTGCGCGCGGTTGACGGCCTCGGTCGCCTGGCGAAAGAGCTTGCTGCGTGAGCCGCGAAACCCCTTCGCATCATCCAACCGGCGACGACGACGTTCCCGGGAAGCCGGTGCATTAGTTACTCTGGACATGGATAATCTCCTGGGTTAAGACGACAGCATGACTTTGTAACGACGGACGTCCGCCGGATTGATCACAGACATGCCACGGAGATTGCGCTTGCGCTTGCGCGACTTGCAGAGGTTCAGGTGGCCTTTGCCAGCCCGCGCGTACAAGATCTTACCCGTGGCCGACATTTTCATGCGCTTCGCAGCGCCCTTCTTGGTCTTCTTCTTTGGCATGTATGCCTCCGTGTGGCAGATGCTGTTGTGCAGCGCACAAACACATTGCCGCATGTAGTTGCCGGGGCGCGCCGTACACGTACCCGTCCGGCAGTCAGCCAGATAGCCGGAAACAGGCGGGCGGCCCGCGTTCCACGCCCACCAGGGCGCAGAAGGGGACTAAAGATAACAGATGCGGGGGGATGAAGTCCATGAGGAGTTTCATCAAGCTCGAAACACACGAGCGCATCTGCGATTCATTGACTTGCCGCGGCATTGGGGTAGAGACGGCTTTACGCCGTCTACCCGCAAATGCCAGACAATGGACGGCGTAAAGCCGTCCCTACCGTGAAGGTCAATGAATTGCAGATGCGCCCGCGAAACTTCACATCAGACCAAATCCTTGCGATTCCCCTTCTTGCGCCTGGCGTAGCGCGGGGGAAGGTGGCGGGCGGGCGAACGGCTATGGCCGGGCTCCGACCGGCCGGGCAGCTCGGGGCGGATGCGCTCCTGAAAGCGCAGGCGCACCACCGCGCCCTCGAGCCCGAAGCGCTCGCGCAGCGAGCGGATGAGATAGTCGCTGTAGGGCTTGGTGACCCGCTTGGGGTCATTGACAAAGACCCGGATCGTCACCGGCGCCACGCCAACCTGTGTGCCATAGTAGACCTTGAAACGCTTGCCGCCGATCATGGGCGCGGCCACGCGATCACCGGCATCCTCCAGCGCACGGTTGAGCACGCCCGTGGGCAGGCGCATGCGTGTCTGGGCGGCCACATGGTCAATCACCTCCACGCTCTTGCGCACGTTGTACCCGGTCTTGGCGGAGATAAACACCACGGGGCAGTGCTTCATGAACGGCAGCATGGCGCGCAGCGTGGGTTCGGCCTTGGTCTGGGTAATCTCCTTCTCCTGGGCCAGGTCCCACTTGTTCACCACCATCACGCACCCCTTCTCCTGCTGCTGGATCAGCGCCGCAATGTGCTTGTCCTGCACAGTGGGGCCGATTTCCGAGTCCATCACCAGCACCACCACATCCGCATCCGCCACGCTCTTTTCCGCGCGAAAGTGGCTGAAGCGCTCCACGGCATTATCGATCTTATGCACGTGCCGCATGCCGGCGGTGTCAATCAGCACATAATGCCGGGCCTGGTCGCCGCGGCCGATGCAAAACGGCACCTCAATGCTGTCCCGCGTAGTGCCAGGGACATCCGAAACAATCACACGTTCGCTCTTCAGCAGGCGGTTGATATAGGAGGATTTTCCGGCGTTGGGGCGGCCCACGACGGCCACCTTGAGCGGACGTGCCACGGTTTCGTTGACGACATCGGGCAGGTGCGGAATCACCTCGTCCATCAAGTCGCCGAATCCGCGGTCGTGCAGCGCAGCCACCGGAAAGAGCGGGAAATTAAGCGGTGCGAAGTCGTGCAGGTTGGCCTCGTGCTGCGGCTCGTCGCACTTGTTCACGGCCACGACACACGGCACGCCGCTGCGCCGCACAATGGCAGCTACGGCCTCGTCCACCGGCGTACGCCCGGCGATCACGTCCACCACGAGAATCGCGACTGCGGCGTCTGCCAGCGCCGCATCCACCTGGGCGCGAATGCCGGCTGTGATGGCGTCGCGGGCATGTGCACCGTCAAGGAGGCTGACGCCCCCCGTGTCCACAAGCTCGAACCGCGCGCTATCCCACGTCACCTCGGACATCAAGCGGTCGCGCGTAACACCTGCCTCGTCATGCACAATGGCGATGCGCTTGCCGGCAATCCGGTTGAACACCGCGGACTTGCCGACATTCGGGCGGCCGACAATGGCCACCACGCGGCGCTTGCCGGATGGCGCTGTGGCGACGACATCCGCGTCGAGGTCGGCCGTGTCATCGGCAGATTCATCTACAGGTTCGTGCATGGGTGTATCCTTGATGCGAAGGTACAAGTCGCATCCGCTTGTGGGTTGGATTTCCGGAAGACGTAGCGCCTGGCGCACTCGAGTGCCGTCCGCTTGGCGTAGCATTTGTCCGCGCCGAGCGCCTCGCCATTCCAAAGTTGAATCTTACCACATCCGTTCTTCTGCTGGTTAATCCAATGTTGCTAAACGGTCGCCCCGGGCGCATCCCGGTTTCGTTGACTTGCATTGGGTAGAGACGGCTTTATGCCGTCTACTCGCAATGGGTCTGATAATGGACGGCGTAAAGCCGTCCCTACGGTCGTAATACGGACAATGCTCACGATCTGCAATCTGTGGAGGTCAACGAAACGGGGATGCGACCAACCATACCGATCTTCGCTCTCTCGCAATCGCACGCCAAGAACAAACAGCCATTCGTGGGCGGGGCGTAGGTCTGCGCCACAAGCGTCCCCTGGGGCACAACGAGCAGGACGACTGCCAGAAACCGCAACGCTGGATCAGATGCTCTCATCGCACAACAAAAATAATTTTCCGGCACGGAAAATTAAACTTTCTCGCTCCGCAACGCCGGGTCGAGCAGATCGCGCATCGCATCGGTCAGGTGGTTGAAGCTCAGGACCAGCACGAAAATGGCCGCCGAGACAAAGGTCATCTCCCACCACACGCCCTGCCAGAGGCGCACACGCGCCTCGTTGATCATCACGCCCCACGAGGGTTCGCCTTGTACGCCGATCCCGAGGAAACTGACAAACACCTCGGTGGCCACGGCCGCGGGGAACCGGATCGAAAATGCAATCAGCACAATGTGCATCACATTCGGGAGGATATGCCGGAACAGCACGCGCATATGGCTGTACCCCAGCACGCGCGCAGCCTGGACATACGCGCGGTCGCGGTGGCGCATCACCTCTGCGCGCACGTTGCGGCAGACCCCCACCCAGGTGGTCAAGCCGATCCCCAGATAGACACCCGCCAGGCCGTGCCCCTGCCCCACCACGATCGCCACCGCCAGAATGAACAGCAGCCCGGGCATGGCCGACACGGTTGCGCAAAGCCAGACCACGAGGCTGTCCGTGCGGCCGCCAAAGTACCCGCCCAGGCAACCCAGCAGCACGCCCAGCGGCAGCGCGATGAGCGTCGTCATGACACCCACATGGAAGGCAATGCGCGCGCCCTGCACCAGGCGCTGCAGCACGTCGCGGCCAAGATTGTCGCTGCCAAGCGGAAACGCCCAGGGACTGACGTGCATCGCGCGCCCCTCGCCCGTGAACCAGCGCACCGGCGCTGGCGGCAGATAGCGCAGGTTCTCCTGGACGACGTTATACGACGGCTGACAGTCACGAATCAGCGCATACCCGCGCGCGCACTCGGCCCAGACTGCTGCCAGTGTATACGCAGCCACCGCCAGCAGGCACAGGCGCGTGCCCGTGTTCCGCCATAAACGCTGCCAGATGGAAAGCTCGTGTTTCATCCCAAGTTGCTGAACCGCAGAATATCGAATAAGGAATCATAAATCATGAAGTGAAGATCATTCGCGGGCCTCTTGCCTTCATGATTCATGATTCCTTATTCGATATTCGATATTCGATATTTCTCACATTCCGATGTGCTTTCTAGATCCTCCGGGGTGTGCGAATCCCGAGCAAGCCAAGCCCCTCCCGCAGCACACCTGCCACCAGCGCGCACAGCCGCGCGCGGCTGAGGCGCTGCTCCTTGGTCTCCGCCTTGAGCACGGATAGCCGCTGGTAAAAACTGCTGTAGTCCTGCGACAACGCGAACAGATACTCCGCCAGGATGCTGGGCTTGTACGATTCAGCTGCACGCACCACGGCCACCGGAAACTGCAGGAGCTGCAGCGCCAGCTGCCGCTCGCCCGGATCGGCCAGCAACAGATCCGCGGTGTTGCAATCCTCGCCCGGGAACTGCGCGGCATGCTTGTCGAGCAGGCTGCAGATACGCGCGTGGGCGTATTGCAGATACGGGCCAGAGTTGCCGTCCAGAGCCAGCGCGCGGTCCCACGTGAAGACGATCATGGTGCGCGGATCGTGGCTGAGGTCCGCATACTTGACCGCGCCAATGCCGATGGCCTGCGCCAGTTCGCGCTGCTGGGCCTCGGGCATCTCCGGGCTGGACGCCTGGATAATGGCCAGGGCGCGGGTTTCGGCCTCGTCGAGCAGCTTTTCAAGTTTGATCACATTCCCTTGCCGTGCCGCAAAAATCCCCTCCGGCAGGCGCATCAGCCCGAACCAGACATGTTCAAGATGGGTTGCATTCCCCAACTTGCAGCTGATCGTAAAGAACTGCTTGAAGTGGTCCTGTTGCCGCTCGTCCGTGACGTAAACAATGCGATCAGGATTGAACTCTGCCACGCGGCTCTGCACCGTGGCCAGGTCGCTGGTGGCATAATTGAACCCGCCATCCTTCTTGCGCACAATGCAGACCGGAAGCCCCTCCTCTTCGAGGAAGACCACCGTGGCGCCGTCGCTCTCCTTCGCGAGACCGGCCGTCTCCAGCTGTTTCACGACGCCGGCCAGTTTGTCATTGTAGTAGCTCTCACCACGATAAAGGTCGAAAGACACGTCGAGCCGCGCATAGATCCGGTTGAACTCCTCGATGCTGAGTTCGATAAACCGCTTCCAAAGAGCCAGGTTCTCCGGGTCGCCCTGCTGCAATTTCACCAGTTCCTGGCGGCAGGCGTCGAGCCAGACCGGATCTTCCTTAGTCTTCGCGTAACTCTGGACGTAAATCCGCTCCAACTCCTCGACCGGCGACTCTGCCAAACGTGCCTGGTCCACAAATGCGCGGTACCCATTGATCAAAATGCCGAACTGCGTGCCCCAGTCACCCAGGTGATTATCCGCAATCACACGATAGCCCAGCGCGCGGTACATGCGGTCAATGGCATTGCCGATGATGGTGGAGCGGATGTGGCCGATGTGCATGGGCTTGGCCACATTCGGACTCGAGTAGTCGAGCACCACGGTCTTGCCGGTGCCAGGCTGCGGCAGGCCGGCATGCGGCAGCGCGGCCTGTTCCGCCACCTGCCGCGCCAGCCAGGCCGGGTTGAGCGTGAGGTTGATGAACCCCGGGCCCGCGACCTCGACCTTGGACAGCGCATCGGAAAGCGGCTGGGCCTTGACCGCAGCCTCGGCAATGGCGCGCGGCGGCTTGCGCAGCGTCTTGGCCAGCGGCATGGCGTCATTGCACTGGAAATCGCCAAAGGCCGGGTCCGTGGCAGGTGTCACGCGGATGATCATGGCGCGGCAATCCTCGCCAAACGCGGCGACAAACCCCGCCTTCAGCCACTGCGCGAGCTCCGCCTCAGTCCGCCCCACGATAAAAGTCTGTTCGTTGCCCATATCGCTCCACTGTCGCGCCCTTGCGCCCATTGCCGCCACAAACAAAGGCATATACATTACCTGCCACAGCCATCGGCGTCACGCCTGAATCATTAAATATAAAGTCAAGGACACAGAGGGCACAGAAAATAAAGCAGAGAGTGCCGAATTATAACCTGCCGCCCCAATACACCGGACGCCGATGCAAATGTGCGATGGCAAGCACGACAACTTCGTCAGGGTCAACTCGGTAAAACAGGGCATACGGAAAGCGATGAATTAACCGTCGCCGGATGTTTAACTTAACATTCGGCCAGCGTTCGGGATAATTTGCAATGTCGGCCAAGGCCGACGATATTTTATCCAAAAACACATCGCCCAATCCAGAAACTCGCGCTTCATAATATAAAGCGGCATCGACCATTTCCTGCTCGGCCGGCTGCAGTAGACGAACCGTTTTCATCGAATAAGCGCCCGGGCATCCCGAATGGCGTCTGCAGCCGGTCGAGCCGAAAAAGCGCCTTGTTTATATGCTTCGTAACGAGATTCTGCCTCTTTCACCCATAAACGTTCATTCTCCGCATCGTCAAGGATGTCCAGGCTTTCGATCAGATGTTCCACCAAAACAGCGCGATCAGCCACAGAGAGCTTCAACGCTGTTGTTTCGCATTCCTTTAAGTCAGGCGACATAACTGTGCTCCATTGCAACGTAACTCACGTTAATCATCGCACTCCTCCATAATGGTGTCAACGGTGGACTTCATCAAGCAAATCGAAGACAACTGCGCAGTTGGTTCGTGGTGGATCGCCACTGGATACGATTCGGACTGCCTTAATCTTTACAATTTTTCCGATGGACTTCCGCCCCGATTTCCCCACAATCTACCGCATGCAGACCGGAATGGACCTGATCCGCGACATCAACGACTGCAAAGTCTCTGCGGGTGGCTGCGCGCTCTGGTGGCTGGGGCAGCACAGTTTCATTATCAAGCTGGGCGACACCGTCGTCTATCTCGACGTCTTCCTCTCGCCGCGTCCGGGGCGGCTGGTGGAACCGCTGCTCACGCCGGCGCAGTGCGTCAATGCCGACCTAATCCTGGGATCCCACGATCACATCGATCACATTGACCGGCCATCATGGCCCGGCATGGCACAGGCTTCGCCGCAGGCGCTGTTTGCAGTACCGGAGCTGCTGCGCGCCCGCGTGGCGGATGAGCTGGGGCTGCCGGCCCAGCGCGTGGCCGGACTGGATTCCGGACGCTCCCTGACGGCCAAAAACGTGACCATCACTGCAATCCCTGCGGCGCATGAGTTGCTTGACCGCGATGAGGCCACCGGGCTCCACCCGTATCTCGGTTTTATTGTCGAGGGCCCTGGCTTTCGTCTTTATCACGCCGGCGACTGCTGCATTTACGAAGGCCTCCACGCCCTGCTTCGCAGCAGGCCGTTTCAGCTTTTTATCCTGCCAATCAACGGGCGCGACGCCCGCCGCCTGGGCAGAAACTGCCTCGGCAACATGACCTATCAGGAAGCCGCCGATCTGACCGGCGACCTCCATCCGGACGTCGTGATCCCCGCGCACTACGAGATGTTTGCCCGGAACTCCGCCAACGTCCAGGACTTCACCGACTACGTGCAGATCAAGTACCCGCGCCAGCATGTGGTCGTGCCGGAGCATGGAAAACGGGTGATGCTGTAGACCGCTTGTCAAACGGCTCAGATGGTATAGGTCGGCTAACGAATCCCACGTATTCTTTTTCGCACAGATGCCATTGACGAAATCACCTGCGGCAGGTAAGTTGGAACAAACACAGGAAGCGCATGTCGTCCATTCTCATAACCGGTGTCTCCGGACTGCTGGGTCGCGCCGTATACGGGGCCTGCCGGCAGCTTCCGGCTAGTCATGTAACGGGGATCGCACACACGCGCACGCGTGACGGGGCGGCTTGTCTCGACTTGTGCGATGCCAGAGTCACCAAAGAATATCTGGACGCGCACCAGCCGCGCATCATCATCCACTGTGCAGCCGAGAGGCGTCCGGACCGGTGCGAGCGTGATCCAGAGGCCACGATGCGGCTGAATGTCGAGACCACGGCGCGGCTGGCCAAATGGTCGGCGGCCACCGGCGCCTGGCTGATCTTTATTTCAACCGACTACGTCTTTGACGGCGTGACGCCACCCTACACGCCCGAAGCTCCGACCAATCCGCTGAATCTTTACGGCCGCAGCAAGCGCGACGGCGAGCTGGCCGTATGGGCGGAGACCTCGGACGCCTGCGTGCTGCGCGTGCCGCTTCTGTATGGCGAAGTCGAAACCCTCGGCGAGTCGGTGGTAACAGATCTGGCGCGCCAGATCCGCGCAAATACGGGCGTGCCCCTGACGCTGGATGACTGGGCCACGCGCTACCCGACCTGCGTGGACGACGTGGCCGTCGTGCTGCACCAGATGATTGAGCGGCGGCTGGCAAATCCGGATTTCCGCGGCACGTTCCACTGGTCCAGCGCAGAGGCGTTCACCAAGTTCACCATGGGGCGCGCCATCGCAAAGATCATCGGCCTTGAACCGGACGCGCTGGAGCCTGACCCGCGGCCTCCTGCCGGCGGCGCGCCACGCCCCAAGGACTGTCATCTGGACTGCGCCGATCTGGAACGCCTCGGCATCGGCCAACGCACGCCATTCGTGCCAGCCATCACAAAGTTCCTGCAAAAGTGGCAGTAGGGTCGAAAAGCCGTTCGGCAGGCTCACGGCGGGTCGCGGAGCGCGCGGAGAAATTCATGCTGAACCTGCACCGTGATTGACATGCTCCTCTGGACACAACGCCTGCTGCGCTGGTATGCCGCCCATCGTCGTGATCTGCCCTGGCGGGGCCATGCCGATCCCTATGCGGTTTGGATCAGCGAAATCATGCTGCAGCAAACCCGCGTCGACACCGTGTGCCCTTATTTTGAGCGTTTTCTGGCGCGGTTCCCCACGGTCGCGACTCTCGCCTCCGCACCGATGCCGGAACTGCTCAAGCTCTGGGAGGGGCTTGGCTACTACGCCCGGGCGCGCAACCTGCAAGCCGCTGCCCGGCAGATCGTGGCGCATCATCACGGCCACCTGCCGCGCACCGCCACCGCACTGGCCGCGCTCCCCGGCATCGGGCCGTACACAGCTGCCGCCATTGCCAGCATCTGCTTCGCCGAGCGCGTGCCGGTCGTGGACGGCAACGTGGCGCGTGTCTTCAGCCGCTATTTGGGGTGGTCAGACGATTTTCGCAAACTCCCGGCGCGCCGGAAACTGGCGGACTGGCTGCAGCCACAAATGGCCCGCGTCCGTGTGCCTGGCGACTGCAATCAGGCCATGATGGAGCTCGGGGCGCTGCTCTGCCTGCCGCGTACGCCGCAGTGTGCGCGTTGTCCGCTGGCCGCCACCTGCCACGCCTGCCGGTCAAACACACAGGCTGCATTTCCCATGCGTCCCGCACGTCCGGCCATCCCGACGCGACATGCCGTGGCCGTCGTGATCCAGCGCCGCGGGCACGTGCTGCTGGTACAGCGGCGCGAACGCGGCTTGCTGGGCGGATTCTGGGAACTGCCGGGCGGCGATGTCGCGCACCAACCCACCACCCGCATGGCCGCGGCAGTTGTGCGCCGTCAGACCGACCTGACGATTTCGAGAATTTCCGCCCACGGCGAACTGACGCACATCTTTTCCCATTTTCGCCTGCACCTCGCGCTCTACACCTGCCAGGGGGCCCGCGGTCGCCTGCGCACCGGAGCGGCCATACGAACCCAGTGGGCCAGTGCCGTGGATCTGGCCAGCCTTCCGGTCTCCACAGCACACCGCCGCGCGCTGCAGGCGGCCGGACCTGCCGCGCACCGCCACCCCATAACGGGCGCATCTGCGATTCATTGACTTCACGGTAGGGACGGCTTTACGCCGTCCATTGTCTGGCATTTGCGGGTAGACGGCGTAAAGCCGTCTCTACCCAAATGCAGCGGCAAGTCAATGAATCGCAGATGCACCCCCCATAATTGACCCATTACTTTTGAATGGCTCTTGATCCGGTGACCGGCTATGTTCTTGCCGCTGACCCATACCCCACTGACGCGATGCAGTCGCCCCTGACGTCCCCCATGTTTGCCATGCCAACCGTACCCATCATCCCATCTCTCCGCAACCTTGCCATCCGCAGCCAAACCCTACAGGCCTGCCGTGAGTTCTTCTGGCGTGCGGGTTTCCTCGAGGTTGAAACGCCGGTCCGGATTCCGACGCCCGCGCCGGAACTGCACATTCACGCCCCCCCCAGCGGCAAGGCATGGCTGCGCACATCGCCGGAGCTGCACATGAAGCGGCTGCTGGCATCCGGATGTGAACGGATTTTTCAGGTCGGGCCCTGTTTTCGTGAAGGCGAACGTGGCAGCCGGCACGCGCCCGAGTTCACCCTGCTCGAATGGTATCGCACGTCTGCCGACTACACGGACATTTTGCGCGATTGCCAGGAACTGCTGCGATACGTGGTGCGCCGGGTCACTGGCGGAGATTCCATGACCTGGCGGGGCGGACAGATCAACGTCGTTGCGCCATGGATCCACATTACCGTTCAGGACGCCTATCTGCAGCACGCCGGCTGGGACCCGGTGGAAGCCTACGACGCCGATCGTTTCGACCTGGACATGGTTAGTAAGATCGAACCCGTGCTCCCGGCCGAGCGCCCCTGCATTCTGACCGATTACCCTGCGGCGGCCGCAGCGCTGGCGCGCCTCAAGCCCGACAACCCGAGCGTGGCGGAGCGCTGGGAGCTTTACCTTGGCGGAATTGAAATCGCCAACGCCTACAGTGAACTGACTGACGCTGCCACGCAGCGGGCGCGTTTCGAAGCCGTCAACGCCGCACGCCGGCAAGCGGGACAGGCCGCCTATCCATTGGACGAACCCTTCCTGGCCGCCCTGCAACAAGGGCTGCCGCACTGCGGCGGCATAGCACTGGGCATCGATCGGCTTGTGATGCTGCTCTGCGGGGCGCAAACCATTGACGAGGCTCGTGCCTTCTGCCCCTAGGAGACTGTCGGATTTAGGCCTTGGATCGGTCCGATGCCTTCTGCCGACAGTCTCCTAGTTCCCGGAAACTCACCGCCATGCGCCGGTTCTATTGGGGTTTGCGCGGATTTTGTTTGGTTGAGAGATGAATTGGCGCCCACTCTCCCAATCCGCGAAATCCGCGCTATCCGTAGCTGAAAATCTCCGTCGGAGTTGGTAAGTGAGGGAGATTCCATCCAAGCACTGGACATCAGCAAAAATACAACCAACTGGCAGGGAAAGCGCAGTCATTCTGCCTGTTTTGAGAGGTCTCGCAAACCGCTATCCGCGGGTTGCCAACTAGCAGCCTGGTCGGCAGAAGGTTTGTACTTCC
>JBAXVM010000062.1:0-12842 GCA_037129105.1 bacterium | reverse complement strand
CGGGACGAGATGAATCGTAGCTATTTGTTGTCTTCAGGGCTGACCCCTCGAAGCCTCCGGCACCAAAACGAAGAACTGCAAACCCTTTGGGTCGCCTGAGCGTTACAAAATCAAGATGCGCCCCCGTGAAATGCAGGACAAAAATACCTCTATTCGGATTCCGAAGAGTACAGTAGTATGACGCCTTTTGTTGAAACTGCTATCTGGACACGCGCGTGGACTGCGGACATGCAGCCGTGCGTAACCGGCCCATTTGTGAGACCCCGCCATATAAACGGATCTGGGAACCGTCACTGGTTTTGTATTTTGCCATGTCTGGTGCTGCTGGCATCGCTTGCCGTCACATTTCTGGCTTGGCGAATGTCCCGGATCGAGACCGAGCAGAAAAAGCAGCTGGAATTTGATTTTCGGGCTCGTGAAACATGCAGCGCGATCGAACAGCGACTGATCGCGTATGAGCAGATCCTGCGCGGGATGGCAGGTCTTTTCGCCGCCTCCACACAGGTCTCGCGCGAAGCGTTTCACGCATACATCCAATCGCTGCACGTCGAGGAACAGTACCCCGGCCTTCAGGCGCTGGAATTCGCGCTGTGTCTGCCATCCGCGGGCCTGGCCGAACACGTGGCGTCTGTGCGCAGGGAAGGGTACCCCGAATATGGAATTCATCCGGAGGGCGCTCGGCCGGTTTATTCCTCGATCGCCTATATTGAGCCTTTTTCGGGCAGCAACCTGCGCGCCTTCGGTTATGACATGTTAACCGAGTCGGTTCGCCGGCAGGCCATGGAGCAGGCGCGCGACCGTGGCGAGGTCACCCTGTCCGGCAGATTGACGCTTGTGCAGGAAGGTCCCGCTGGACACATTCAAGCCGGATTCCTGATGTTCACCCCGGTGTACCAAAACCTGCCGGGTTCCCCCCCGCCGGCCAACCCGGCGGAACGCCGCGCAAGGCTGAAAGGTTGGGCTCTGGCAACGTTTCGCATGGAGAATCTGATGGCTGGTATTCTACGCGAGCGGGCGACCGAACTCGGGATTCAGATTTATGACGGACGGGATCAGACAGAGGCCGCCCGAATGTACGATTCGGGCGACGGCCCGAAGCCTGCCGCTGTGCCGGACATCCGGCGCGTTGTTTCGCTGAAGTTCGGCGGCCGCGTCTGGTCGGTGATCCTCACCTCCATGCCTGCCTTCACGGCGCGCATGCATAACAGCCGCAGTGGCATTATTGCCGGCGCCGGCGTCGGCACCAGCCTGCTGCTGACCCTGCTGATGATTGTTCTGTCCACCGACAATGCGCGTGCGGAAAGCCTGGCCGCCCGCAAAACTGTCGAACTACGTGCCAGCGAAGAACAGCTCAGGTTGCTGCTGGACTCCACGGCCGAGGCGATTTACGGCATCGACCTGGATGGTAACTGCACCTTTTGCAACCCGGCCTGCCTGCGCCTGCTGGGCTATGAGTGCCAGGAACAGCTGCTGGGTCGGAACATGCACTGGCAGATCCATGGCCACTATGTTGACCGCACGCCTTTCCCGATCAAAGACTGCCGGATTTTCCAGGCCTTTCAGAAGGGAACTAGCGCGCACGTGGTGGATGAGGTTTTTTGGCGGGCCGACGGATCCTCTTTCCCGGTGGAATACTGGTCGTATCCCCAGCGGCGCGACGGGGTGCTGGTCGGCGCCGTAGTCACGTTCCTCGACATCACCGAAACCCGCGCAGCGCAGGAGGACGTCCAGCGGCTATCCGCCCTGCGCCGCCTGCTGGTGCAGCTGTCGACCGCGCTGGTCGGCGCCGGACCGGAAAGCGCCGAGGCCACTGTGCAACGTGCGTTGTCAGAGGTGGGCCTGTTCTGCCAGGTTGACCGCAGTTACGTGTTCCTGTTTGACGCGGCGCACGACGCCCTGCGCAGCACGCATGAGTGGTGCGCCGAGGGCATTCAGCCGCAGTTCGGTAGCCTGCAGCATGTGCCCCGAGCGCAGATCCAAATGTGGCTGCGCCAGTTCGAGCAACGCCAGGACATCTATATTCCGGACGTGGCGCTTCTGCCAGACGAATGGGCCGCCGAGCGCAGCCTCCTGTCAGCCCGGGGCATCCGGTCGCTGCTGTCCGTGCCGATGTTCTTCGGCAATGACCTGCTGGGCTTTGTCAGCTTTGACGCCGTGCGACAGGTGCGTACCTGGAACGAGGCGGAAATTCAGACCTTGCGGCTGCTGGGAGATCTGCTGGCCGGCCTGCTCGGTCGCGCGCGGCTGGAAGACAGCCTGCACGACCAGACCAGCCTGCTGGAGGGATTGCTCGAGTCCATGCCGGAGATCATCTTTTTCAAAGGCGTTGACGGCGTGTATCTTGGCTGCAACCCGGAGTTTGAAAGGTTTCTCGGCCGATCACGGCAGGAGATTGTCGGCCGCACGGACTTCGAGCTTTTTCCTGCCGATGTGGCGTCGGGCTTCCGGCAGCATGACCAGCTGATGACCGAGCAGGGCGTCCCCCGGCACAATGAGGAATGGATCGTATATCCGGACGGTGGACGCGTGCTGATTGATACGCTCAAGGCGCCCTTGCGCGACAGGCAGGGTAGGATTATTGGCCTGCTGGGCGCAAGTCGTGACATTACGGAGCGCCGGCGCCTCGAGGATGCATTGCGCCAGAGCCATGCCCGCCTCGCGGCAACCGTGATGGACCTGGAACAGGCGCGTGATGCGGCCGAAGCAGCCAACCGCGCCAAAAGCACGTTTGTGGCCAACATGTCGCATGAGATCCGGACACCTCTCAATGCCATTCTCGGGTACACCCAGATTATGCGTCGGTCCTGTGCGGCACGCAACTGCCCTGATGAACGTACCGCCCTGGCGGTGATCAATAAGAGCGGCGAGCACCTGCTGGCCATGATCAACGACATCCTGTCGGTCTCGCGCATGGGTGCCAGGGACCGGAACCTGCGCGCCGACACGTTCAACTTGCAGACGCTCGTCATGGATCTGATTGACATGTTCAGGACCCGCCCCGGCGCGCAGAATATTCAGTTCCGGACTGAATTTCCGGCTGACGTCCCGCAGGACATTCAGGCTGACAGTGGAAAGATCCGGCAGGTGCTGCTGAACCTGCTTGGCAACGCCGTCCGGTTCACGCCTCGAGGGTGTATCACCATGCGAACTCTGCAGGTTTCCGGCCTCGCAAGCCTGGAGGCCGCCAGCGCGCAGGCGCAATCCCTGCCGGAACAGCGGGTGGCCATCGAAGTGGAAGATACGGGGCCCGGCATGTCTCCGGAGGAAACCGCCGGCCTGTTCCAGCCGTTTGTACAGGGGGAGTGCGGGCGGCGCAGCGGCAGCGGAGCCGGGCTGGGGCTGATGATCAGCCGGGATCTGGCACGGCTGCTGGGCGGTGACATCACGGTGCGCAGCGAGCCCGGCGCCGGCAGCAACTTCCGCTTTGTTTTCCGCGCCGGGATTGCCCCGTCCGGAACCGGAGACAGCCGGACCCCGCCGCGCCGCGTACTCCGCCTCGCCGCATCCGAGCGGCCACGAGATATTTTGGTGGTGGATGACGACACACTCAACCTCACCATGCTGACCTCCCTGCTGCAGATGGTGGGCTTCCAGGTCCGCGGTGCGTCCAGCGGCAGCGCCGCGCTGGAGCTCCTGCAAGCCTGGCGCCCGGACGCCATCCTGATGGACTGGCGCATGCCCGGGATGGATGGCGTCGAAACCATGCGCCGTGCACAGACCCTGTGCGCGCCACGGATGCCGCCGGTTCTCATGGTCACGGCGGATGGCTTGCCGAACGACCGGAGCTCCCTGCTGGCGGCAGGCGCCGCCGGATATCTCAGCAAGCCGTTGCATGAAAATGAATTGTTTGAGGAATTGAAGCGCGTGCTGCACGTGTCCTACGAATATGCCGAGGAGCATGCCGAGAGCGATTCAGCGGCCGCCGTGAGCGAAGACGCCCTGGCGCGCCTGTTCGCCGGCCGAAGCGCCGGTGAACGCCTGGACCTGCAGCGCACCGCGCGGCGCGGCGACATCGTTTCCCTGCGGCGGATGCTGGCGGCGTGCGCCGCCGGGGACGCACCCGCTGCGGCTTATCTGCAGAAGCTGGCTGTGCGTTATGAGTATGACGAAATCGTCCGCCTGATCGAACTGGCCGAACCAACGAGGAAAGTATGAGCAACCGTACATTCAACAGTACCGTCATGATGATTGACGACGAGCCCGACAACCTGACGGTCCTGAATGATATTCTTCAGGTAGCCGGGTATCACACGGTCGCATTCACCAGCGGCAAGGCAGCCCTTGCGGCAGCCATGGCAAACCCGCCGGACATCGTGCTGCTGGATGTCCGCATGCCGGTGCTGGATGGCCTGACGGTCTGCCGGCGCTTCAAGTGCGAGCGCGTGCTGGCCGGGATCCCCGTCATTTTTGTCAGCGCGCTCTACAACTCGGCGGATATCCTTGCCGCCTTCGACGCGGGCGGCGTGGACTATGTCACCAAGCCCTTTCAGGCTGTCGAGGTCCTGGCACGCATCAATGCCCATTTGCAGCTTCGTCAGCTGCAGCAACAGGTGGACAACCAGAATCAGCACCTCGAGTGCGTGGTGGCGGAGCGGACCGTCGCATTAACCGACGCCTACCTGAAGCTCGAACAGTGGGACGTGACCAAGGATGTCTTTCTAAACCTGATCTCCCATGAGCTGCGCACTCCCATGGTCGGCGTGCTCACAATCGCCGATTTGCTGGTGGACGAAATTCCTCCGGATTCGCCGCTGCAGGAGTACGTCGAGGTCTACACACATGGGCGTGCAATTATCATGCAGCTCATTGAAAATGCCGAGCTGTTCTCCCAGATTCACCTCAAGCCCGATTCCTGGAAGCACGTGCCCGTGGCGTTGCAGCCGGTGCTGGAGAACGCCGTTTGTGAAGCGCAGCTGATGCACGCGCCTGCGGTTCTGGCGCCCGCAGACCCCGCGATGGCCGACCGTAGCGTGTGCGTTTGCTCTGAGATCGTTTGCGAAGAAGGGCTGCTGCAGCGCGCGCTGGCAAACCTGATTTGGACAGCCTTCTGCTGCACAGCCAAAGACGATCCGGTTCAAATGGGTGTCGAAACGCAGGGCGAAAGCGTACGCATCATCTTCCGCGTGTCGAGCCCGCCCCTTCCGGCCGCGGCGATCGAAACCTTTTTTGATGTTTGCGGGCAGCGTGTGCTGCGCCGCGCCGCCGGAGATTTTGGCCTGTCGCCGGCACTCTCCCGTCGCATTCTGCTCTTGTTTGACGGCGAGGTGATCGTTCGCAACGCAGGCGATGACCATGTGGAAATTGTTGTAATTCTGCCGCAAGCCAGGCGTTAGCCATTGACCGGGCACCCGCAAATAATGAAAACGCAAACCGCACCAGACAAAGCATCCGCCGTGTCCGCCGCAAATCCTCCCGGCGCTTCCGTCATGGTGGTGGATGACGAACCGGCAAACCTCGCCATTGTTGAGTCTATTCTGGTAGCCGAAGGCTTTGCCGTGCGCGCGTTTCCAAACGGGCGGCTGGCGCTGGAGGCGGCCCGGAACGATCCGCCGGAGGTTGTGCTGCTGGATATCCGCATGCCGGGCATGGACGGCTACGAGGTCTGCCGCTGCCTGAAAAAGGATCCGGCGCTCAGCGACACGCCCGTCATCTTTGTCAGCGCCTTGCATGAGACGGAGGACATCATCCGGGGGTTCCAGGCCGGCGGCTGCGACTACGTGGTCAAGCCTATCCGGGCCGAGGAGCTTCTGGCGCGCGTGCGCCTGCACCTGGCGCTGCGCCGCAGCCGTCGCGAGCTCGAGGCGCGCAACCTGGCGCTGCACGAACAGTACGGGCGATTGCAGACGCTGGAACAGATGCGTGACAATCTGGTGCATATGCTGGTGCATGACCTGCGGGCTCCGCTGTCCGGAGTCTCACTCATGCTCGAGTCGCTGGTGGGGGGGACCTGCCTGCCCGGCGAGGCCATGCCGAATCTGGAGGCCGCCTCCACAGCCGTGCGCAATGTGCTGCATACGCTTCGAACCATCCTGGACGTCAGCCGGCTGGAGGATGGCAAGCTGCCCATCCGTCGAACCATGCTCGACGCCGGCGACCTGATCCGGGAAGCGCTGCGCACACTGGACGGATTGACACAAGGCCGTGAGATTCGCGCAGAGATCCAGACGCCGGGCGTCCCCGTGTTTGCCGACCATGATCTGTGCGTGCGTGTGATCGCCAACCTGCTGGATAACGCCCTGAAGCATGCGCCGGTCGACCAGCCGATTACGGTCCGGGCGGTGCCGGAAGTGGATGCCGTCCGCCTGACCGTACAGGACCGTGGCCCCGGCATTCCGCCGGAGGACCGCTTACGCGTGTTTAATAAGTTTGAGGCTGGAATCGGCGGGAGAAAAGCACCCTTACGCTCCAGCGGCCTGGGCCTGTTCTTTTGCCAGCTGGCCGTGCAAGCCCACGGCGGCACCATTGGCGTTTCGTCGACAATCGATTGCGGCAGCACGTTCTGGGTTGTGCTACCGCGAAAAACACGGGAAATCAACGCATGAACCGGATCCTCATCGCCGATGACCATGCCATCTTTCGCAAGGGGTTGCGCATGCTGCTGGACAAGCAGATCAGCGGGCTTACGCTGGGCGAAGCCAGCAATGCCGTGGATACGCTCCGGGAGCTGGAGCACTTCAAGTGGGATCTGCTGATCCTGGACATCGATCTGCAAGGGCGCAGCGGGCTGGATTTGCTGGAGGATATTCACCGCCGGCTGCCGAACCTGTCGGTGCTCATGCTGACCGGATACCCTGAGGTCCAGTTTGCCGTGCTGGCCATGCAACATGGCGCGAAGGGGTATCTATGCAAAGACTGTGAGCCAACGGAGCTCATTTCCGCCGTGCGCATACTGCTGGCCGGGCAGCGCTACATCACGCCGGCGGTCGCAGACGTACTGGCCGCCTTTATCGAGGCACACGCGGCTGAGCAGGCCTTAGCCCGGCGCAACGCACTTGAGGGGCGCATGCTCGAAGTCGTGCGGCTGATTGGGCAGGGCATGTCCGTCAAGGAAATCTCGGCCGAACTCGACCTGAGCATCAAGACCGTCAGCACCTACAAGAAACGCGCGATGCAGCAGCTCGACATTCATTCCACCGCCGGTCTGGTGCGGCACTGCCTCCAGCACGGGCTGACAACCTGACCACCTTCCGGGGCAGTGGCCGCCGGTGAAGCGGGTGTTGCCGCGCCCACGCACGGCAGCCCTTAGGTGGCCTGGAAGCGCGTGAATCCGGCCCTCCGGCGCCCTTTTGGCGCCTCGGCGCGAGTCCGCATTCTTTCGTCGTAACCGGCGCATGGCCTCCGTCCCGCGCCAGCGCATTCCCTGCGTCTGTTCCGCGCGTCTGACGCATCTTTGGCCGTTTGTCCTACACCAGAATGGCCGTTTGTCCTACACCGCTTTACCTGTCTTACCGATAGGCAATCTTAGCGGTTGATATAGTATTTAACACAGGAGCAGGTAGATGCTCGCCCCGGGCACAGTCAGCATTGCGATAACAAATGAGGTTTGTCATGAAATCAGGATGTTGCATGTTACGCCGCCGTCCCCTTGGACAAACACGCGTCGGCCAGACCAAGGCGGGGAAATTCACGCGCAGGCGCACTGCGCTAATGGCGCTCGCGGCCATGTCCTTTCTGAGTGTGACCCGGCTGCTGGCTGCCGGATATGCCGTCCCGCTCGCGGAATCATTTGAGAGTGGCTGGGCGAACGGCGCGGCCGTCACCACGGACGCCAGGTGGTCAGCCACGGCGGGAGGTCTCTCCTGCATCACGAATCTGGCGTACGTTTATAACTACACCAATTTCCCAACCAGCCTGCCGCTGGCAACGAGCCATACAAACCTGCTGCGGTTTGACACGCAAGGTGGCGTGCTTTCGAATAGCTTCACCGGCGGCCGCATGGGGACTTGCACCAATCTGTATGTCGACTTCATGGTGCGCTTTGTAAATCAATGTGACACAGCGCCTGTCAACCTGGATCCGCTGGACAAGTGCGGCGTGTACGTCAATGCCAGCTCGCAGCTCGTGGTTTACCACGGACAGGTGGATGGCAGCGGCAGATTGACGAACACAGTGATGGAAGCCATTCCCGGCCGGACGATCAACACAGTCGACTGGCATCGCGTCAGCATCACCTTCGTTCCGGTGGTGGCGTTGAATGGCGCCACGCAGGAAGCCTTCCAGGTGCGCATCGATGGCGTCGTCGTCACCAACTCCCTGAACGACGCGTACAATCAGGGATGGCAGACCACCTGGGCAGGCAGCCAGGGAACCATGCCGGCGACTTCGGCAACGGGCACCTGGTTTGTGTCGGCGGCAAGCAATAAGACCAGCTCGCTTTCGGTCATGAGTTTTATGGGCGCCGGTGATCTGGATGATGTGCAGGTCGTGACGAATAATCCGCTGGGCAATGTCATCACGATTACCGCTGGCTTGCAGAGCACTACCTACGGGACAGCGCTGACGCTGGGCACGACAAACTTTACGGTAACCGGTGCACTCCTGGCCGGTGAGAATATCACCAGCGTGATCCTGAGCGCGAATGGCGGCATCAACATCACCGACCCCGCCGGCCTGTATACGATCACGCCGAGCGCGGCCACCGGCTCGGGTGGTTTCCAGGCGGCGTGCTATAACATCATCTACTCTAACGCCACGCTGACGGTCGGTGCGGCGGCGCTGGCAATCAGGGCCAATGACGAAAGCAAGCCCTACGGCGATACCCGGACTTTCGGCGCCGGGCGGACGAACTTCACGAGTGTCGGCCTGCAGAATGGCGAGACTATCGCGACCGTGACGATCGCGGCCGGTGGCGGCACATCGTCCAGCGACCCCGTTGGCACGTATATTCTGACGCCGAGCGCGGCGACCGGGACATTCGCGCCGGCCAACTATACAATCGTCTACACCAATGGCACGCTGACTGTGACCCCGCGGCCGGTCAGTTTGACGGGTACGCGCAACTACAATGGCATGAGCACGGCGTTGGCCAGCATCCTGACGGTGGACAACACGAACGGCACGGACGTGGTGACCGTGGACTCCGGTTCAGCCACGCTGGCAGGCGCCGCGGTCGGCGCGCAGGCCATCACAGACGCGAGCGTGCTGGTCTTGGGCGGCACGGCGGCTGCCAACTATACGGTGGCGGGTGCGACCGGCACCGTCATGATCACCGCCGGCACGGTCAACCTCACGATCATCGCAACTGGATCCGGCACGGCTTCTTTAGCGGGCACGACGCAGGTCGCATTAGGCACGACGACGTCCATTGTCTATACGGCTGAGAGCTGGGTCAGCGGCCACGGGTTCCATGTCATCAGCGCCTTGACGTCGAACGGCGTGCCGGTTCCGGCCGCGGCAGGGCAGCAGGTCTATATTCAAACGCTGAGCAATATTCAGGCGGCCATTAGCAACAACGTCACCTTCACGTCCACGCCGTTTCTTTCGGTTGCCGGTGAGCTGACGGTGGCGCAGGGCCAGACACTGACCCTGGCTGCGGGCGAAACGTTGCATGTGGCCGGTCGCCTGATCATTGAGGGCACCGCGGCCGTCCAGTCCGGCGGCACGCTTGACTGCGGGCAGCTGACAATCGCGCTGGGCGCATCCCTGACCGTGACCAACGGCCACCTGATCGTGGGGGGCTCCACGGTGTATGGCACGTTTACGCTGCAGGACAGCACGGGCGGGCTCATCATCACGGACGATTATACCGTGGATGGCGGGACGAATTCCTGGAACAATTCGCACGTGGTGGTTTCCAATGCGACCAAGCACGTGGCGATTCAGGCCATCAACGGGGCCGTGTTTAACATCACCGACGGCACGGTCATTGAGAAGGCGCCCGGCACCAGCAACTTCGCCTTCCGCATTCAAAATGGCTGCGTCTTCACCATGGTAAACAGCACCCTGACCGGTTGCGGTTACGAAGGCAGCACCACGAACGCCGGGCTCTACATCGATACGCCGAACGTCGCGATGATGGCCGACACGCTGGCGAACAACTACATCGGCGTGGTCTTTGGCCCCCACGCCGTTGGCGACGCGATCAACTTTAGCTCGATCGCGGGCAACACCTATGGCGTCACGAACGCCTGCAAGACGGCCATCGACGCCACCCACAACTGGTGGGGCGCGACGAGTGGGCCGAGTGGGGTCGGGACGGGCACGGGCGACAAGGTCAGCGCGAATGTGACCTATGCGCCGTATCTGAGCCAACCCACTACGCTGAGCCTCAGCGCTGGCGCCTATACGCCGGGCGCGGAAGTCACGGTTCTGGGCAGCTTCCAATTCGATACCAATCTGGTCCTGGGTTCGTTGGTATATGACTTCAACCTGCCACAGGGATGGACTGTCACCAATGTGGCCGGAGTCAACGGTTGCCCGACGCCGGTTCTCGACACCACCCAATACGGCGACCCCCAAAACCCGGTTCTCACCTACCTCAGCAGCGCGCTCACGAGTTCGCCGCTCCAGTTTGCCCTGACGCTGGTGGCGCCCGCACATGCCAGTGGCGCGCAGGCGCTCACCAGTCAGGCATGGTACTGGCCTAAGAGCGAAGTTAACCCGACCTGGATGCTGGGCGCGCAAAACCCGCTGGTCCTGTATCAGCAGGTGACGAACGTGGCCATCACGACCACGGACCTGGGCACCTATGACGGAACGGCCCACGCCGCAACCGCCACAACCGCGCCGGCGGGCCTGGCCGTTGCGTTTACCTATAATGGATCGTCCACCGCGCCTGCAAGCGCCGGCGATTACTCGGTCGTTGCCACAGTCGTGGATGCCAACTGGGGCGGCAGCGTTACACAATCCTGCACGATTGGTCGGCGCACCCTGACAGTGACGGCCACCGGCAGCAACCGCGTCTACAACGCGACGACCAACGCGGATGTGACCCTGTCGAGCGACAAGTTGGCGGCCGATGACGTGAGCCTGACGAAAACGGCGGCGTACTTTGCCGATCAGAATGTGGGCACCGGCAAGGTGGTCAATGTGAGCGGCATCTCGACCTCCGGCGGTACCGCTGCGGACAACTACACCCTGGGCAACACCACGGCCAGCACGACGGCGAACATCACGCCGGCAACGCTGACGGTCACGGCCACGGCGCTTAACAAAATCTACGATGTCAATACGAGTGCCCTGATTTCCGTCACGGAGACGAACGGTGTGTACGCCGGCGATAGTGTGCAGGTGGCCACGCTGGTGGGTACGTTCGCCTCGTTCGCCATCGGCACGGGCATATCTGTCACGCCCGCCCTGACGCTGACCGGTGCGCAAGCCGGCAACTACAGCCTGACGCAGCCGACGGGACTGAAGGCAGACATTATCCCGGGAGTGGCGACGATCGCGTTCTTCGATACGGCGACGACGTATAATGGTGTGGCGCACGCGGTGACGAACACGACAGACCCGGCGGGTCTGACAGTGGCGATCACGTACGACGGCCATAGTTGGGCGCCCACGAACGCCGGCAGCTACGCAGTGACCGGTGTGGTGGTCGACGCCATCTACCATGGAACAAACGCGACGACGCTGGTGATTGCCGCCAAGGCGCTGACAGTCACGGCCACCGGCAGCAACCGCGTCTACAACGCGACGACCAACGCGGATGTGACCCTGTCGAGCGACAAGTTGGCGGCCGATGACGTGAGCCTGACGAAAACGGCGGCGTACTTTGCCGATCAGAATGTGGGCACCGGCAAGGTGGTCAATGTGAGCGGCATCTCGACCTCCGGCGGTACCGCTGCGGACAACTACACCCTGGGCAACACCACGGCCAGCACGACGGCGAACATCACGCCGGCAACGCTGACGGTCACGGCCACGGCGCTTAACAAAATCTACGATGTCAATACGAGTGCCCTGATTTCCGTCACGGAGACGAACGGTGTGTACGCCGGCGATAGTGTGCAGGTGGCCACGCTGGTGGGTACGTTCGCCTCGTTCGCCATCGGCACGGGCATATCTGTCACGCCCGCCCTGACGCTGACCGGTGCGCAAGCCGGCAACTACAGCCTGACGCAGCCGACGGGACTGAAGGCAGACATTATCCCGGGAGTGGCGACGATCGCGTTCTTCGATACGGCGACGACGTATAATGGTGTGGCGCACGCGGTGACGAACACGACAGACCCGGCGGGTCTGACAGTGGCGATCACGTACGACGGCCATAGTTGGGCGCCCACGAACGCCGGCAGCTACGCAGTGACCGGTGTGGTGGTCGACGCCATCTACCATGGAACAAACGCGACGACGCTGGTGATTGCCGCCAAGGCGCTGACGATCACGGCCACCGGCCGGAGCAGACTCTACGGCTCGACGCTGGCCCTGGGTGCGGGGTGCACGGAGTTCACGACCGACGGCACCACGGTCGCGGGCGAGGCCGTCACGACTGTCACGCTGACGAGCACGGATAACCAGGCCGGCACCGCAAACGCGGCAGTCGGCGAGTACACGATGAACATCGTGGCGAGCGCTGCCTTGGGCAGCGGCGGGTTCCTGGCGGCCAACTACAACATCAGCTATTTGGCCGGCAGACTGGCCGTCGACCAGTTGCCGGTGGTGCTTGCGGGCAGCCGGACGTACGACGGGACGGCGCTTGCGACGAACCTGATCCTGACGGTGACGAACACCAACGGCACGGACGTTGTGACGGTGAATTCGGGCAGCGCCACGCTCGCCAGCGCGGATGTCGGTGCGCGGTCGTTCAGCTCGATGGGGACGCTGGTCCTGGGCGGCGCCGCAGCGGCCAACTACACGCTGACAGGCGGCAGCGGATCTGTGACGATCACCGCCAAGGCGCT
>JBAXVM010000061.1:0-12843 GCA_037129105.1 bacterium | reverse complement strand
GCTCAGACAACTCTCAAAGGCGGTCAGGGATGACATCTAGCTCCCACACTTCGTCGCACACTTTGTCGTCTACGCTTCGTCGCACACTTTGTCGGTTCTTCCAGTTCCTTTCGTTCACGCTTGTGCAACTGCTTTAACATCCGCCTGCCGGACGCCAATTTCTGGCTAGGAGACTGTCGGATTTATGCCTCGGATCGGTCTGGGGCCTCCTGCCGACAGTCTCCTAGTAAGGGAAACCCGCCGTAAACGGTTGGCGAATGGCACTAAAACAAGATATTTAGCTGTTTTGCCGGGTCTTTGGCTACAACTTGCGCGTAGATTTTGCTGATGGCGGCGGGTTTCCTAAAACTAGCAGCCTGTCGGCAGAAGGTTTGTACCTCCAGAAGGCTAAGTCCGACAGGCTGCTAGCTGTACGGTGGCCCGGGACAGGGCGCTGCACATGATTCAGGTTGCTACCGTTGTCGCGCTTGAAGACTAGCGGCGCTCCATGCGGTTTGAATAGGTGCGCCAGGTTCCGGGCAATGGCCTGGCCATCGACCACCCGCCCTATTGCATTGCCCCGGCTTTTAAGCATAATATGACTTCACACGCAGGCGGAACCAGCAGCAAGTGGCACTCTGTTATGCGTTAACAACCAGGGTCTTTTCATGAACCCCGCCATTGGCACGCTCTCGCTTGGAAGCATTCCCCGGGTTGCCGGAACAATCTCTGATCGCGCCACGCTCTCGCTGCCGGCCTGCGATCTGGCCGCACGCTGCGATTTAGCCGAACTGCGCCTGGATGTGCTGGGAACCGACACGCCCAACTGGCTGCACACCTGTCAGGCCTGGGAAGCTGCCGGTCTGCCGGTTTTGGTCACGATACGCCTGCAGGGCGAAGGCGGAAAATGGATCCGCGCCGACAAGGATCGCACCCCCTTTCTCGAATCCGCCCTCGACGCCCTCTCGGCGGTGGACGTGGAACTCAACAGCGACATCAGCGCCTCGCTCTGCGCATACGCGGCGCAGCAACGCAAAACCGTGATTGTTTCCTACCACAACTTCGCCCTCACGCCGTCGCTGGCAGACCTGCGCGCGATCGTGGCGCGCATCCGCCAGCTCCCGCACGCCGTGCCCAAACTCGCGACCATGGTCAACTCCGAGGCAGACATCCGTACCCTGACGGAGCTGCTGCAATCCGAGCTCCCCCTGCCCATTTGTGTCATCGGCATGGGCCCCCTGGGCGCACCTACCCGCACGTCCTTTCCAGCCCTGGGTTCCTGCCTGACTTACGGACATATCGACAAATCCAGCGCACCCGGCCAGCTTTCTGCCGCAAACCTGGTGGAAGCCCTGTGCAAAACCATCCCCGCCTACAGCCGGGATTTTGCCGCCAAGAAGATCCTGTCAATCACGCGTACGGACACAGAGAGCACAGAAATGCGCTGAGATCACAGAGTTACGTTTTGCGGCCGGATCGTCGGCTGGGGCGCATCCCTGTTTGCTTGACCTTGCGCTGTTGTACTGTAGGCCGGAACTCGGATTGCGGCCTATTTCAAGGCCGGAACCGGAGTTCCGGCCTACTTCCGTATTGCACGCCACGCCTGAAGTAGGCCGGATTTCCATATCCGGCCTCCATGGCATCTCCCGGGCCGGAACCGGAGTTCCGGCCTACCAAACTCAAGCCTGTAATGAAAACAGGGATGCGCCCGTCGGCTGCCGCCAGGAATTGCACAGTGGACTCTGTGTCCTCGATTTGTTTTCATAACAGGCCCGTGCGCTCCGCGCGCGGGCAGATGCAGAAACAGTGGCGGCCCAGCCACCGCCCGCGCGCGGAGCGCACGGGCCACCTTTCCAATAGCAACCGCAAGACCCAACCCCGTCAACTCTGACTTGCGCCCTTGCGTGCCTTGGGCAATTCGCGCTCCTTGACATTCGCCGTTCAATCGGGTTTAGTTACAAGCACGGTTTGTGCCGGAAAACAGCACGCAGGTTTACTCATCCTCCGGAGGCAATATGAAGCGCTTCGTTTCCGTCAGTTTGCTCTGTTTGTTCGCAATCAGTGTCCTGTCCGCCCCGGCCGAGAAGGGCGCGGCAAAACCGGCGGAACTGACCATCGCCGTCATCCCCAAGGGGACCACGCACGAGTTCTGGAAATCCATCCATGCCGGCGCCATCCAGGCGGAACAAGAGCTGGGCGTGAAGATCATCTGGAAAGGCCCCCTGAAGGAGGACGACCGCGAGGCGCAGATCCGCGTGGTCGAGAACTTCATCAACACCAAGGTCTCGGGCATCGTGCTGGCGCCGCTGGATGACACGGCACTGCGCGCGCCCGTGGCCGCTGCCACCAAGTCCGGCATCCCCGTGGTGATCATTGACTCCGGCCTCAAGAGCGAGGACTTCGCCAGCTTTGTCGCAACCGACAACTACAAGGGGGGCTTTCTGGGCGGCGAACACCTGGCCAAGCTGCTCAATGGCAAGGGCAAGGTCATCCTGCTGCGCTACCAGGAAGGTTCCGCCAGCACCATGGAGCGCGAGAAGGGATTCCTCGATGCAATCGCCAAATCACCGGAAATCAAGGTGGTAAGCGCCAACCAGTACGGCGGCGCAACCAAGGACTCGGCCTACAAGGCCAGCGAGAATCTCCTGAACCCCCTGAAGGCGAAAGACCATCTGACTGTGGACGGCATCTTCTGCCCCAATGAGTCCACCACCTTCGGCATGCTGCGCGCCCTGCAGAACGCCGGCCTGGCCGGCAAAGTAAGCTTTGTGGGGTTCGACAGCTCGGAGAAGCTCGTCGAGGCGCTCAAGAAAGGCGAAATCAACGGGCTTATCCTCCAAAATCCAGTGAAGATGGGCTACCTCGGCGTCAAGACGCTGGTGGCCCATCTGCGCGGCGAGCAGATTGAGAAACGGGTGGATACCGGCGTCGGTCTCGTGACCCGGGAGAACATGGAACAGCCCGAGATCAAGGAGCTGCTGTCGCCGGACCTGAACAAATGGCTGAAGTGAGCGCCAACGCGTCCCCCACCCCTGCGCCGGCAGCTTTAGAGATGCGTGGCATCCGCAAGAGCTTCGGCGCCACGCTCGCCCTGGCCGGCGTGGATCTGACGGTCCATCCCGGCGAAGTCCACGCTCTGGTGGGTGAGAACGGCGCGGGCAAAAGCTCCCTGATGAAGGTGCTCTCCGGCGCCGAAATTCCCGATGCGGGCGAAATGTTCCTGAACGGAAGGCCCTATACCCCCCGCTCTCCGCTCGAGGCCCGGCGCCACGGCGTGGGCATGATCTACCAGGAGTTATCGCTGGCCAACCACCTGACCGTGGCCGAGAACCTGACGCTGGGGCTCGAACCTTCCCGGCTGGGGTGCATCCGACGCAGCGAGTCCCGGCGCATCGCCGTGGACACCCTGGCGAAACTCGGGCATCCGGAGATCCACCCCGAGCTTCCCGTGCAACGCCTGACCATCGCCGAGCGCCAGCTCGTGGAAATCGGCCGCGCCATCGCCAGCGGCTGCCGGGTGCTGGTGTTTGACGAACCCACCAGCAGCCTCGCGCAGGAGGACGTGCAGCGCCTCTTCGGCCTCATCCGCGCACTCCAGCAGCAGGGGCATGCCATCGTCTACATCTCCCACTTCCTTGAGGAAGTGCGCACGATTGCAAGCCGCTTCACCATTCTGCGCGACGGCCAGACCGTGGGCTCCGGTACCACAGCCACAACCCCCATTGCCGAGATGGTCAATCTGATGGTCGGCCGCCACATCGCGCAGCTCTATCCGCGATCGGTGCGACACCCCGGCGAAATACTGCTGACAGCCAAAGATCTGGGCGGCATGCGCAAGCCACTCTCCGCCTCCCTGGCGCTGCACCGGGGCGAGGTGCTCGGCATTGCCGGCCTGGTGGGATCCGGGCGCACCGAACTGATGCGAGCCATCTTCGGCCTCGACACCATCCGCCGCGGTGAGCTCCGCGTGGGCGCCTGCGCGGGCCCATCCACACCCGCGCAACGACTGGCGCAAGGCATGGGCCTGCTCAGCGAAGATCGCAAAGGCGAAGGGCTGGCCGTATCGCTCAACCTGGCCGACAACGTGACGCTGTCGAAGCTCGGCGGCCTGGGCCCCCTGGGTCTGGTTCTGCCATCCCGGCAGCGCGCGGCCGCCCGTCGCTGGATCGACAAACTACGCATCCGCTGCCAGGGACCGGAACAGCAGGTCGTGGCGCTCTCCGGCGGTAACCAGCAAAAAATCGCACTGGCACGTCTCCTGCACCACGATGTAGACATTCTCCTGCTGGATGAACCGACCAAGGGGATTGATGTGGCGAGCAAAGCGCAGATCTACACCTTGATTGACGAACTGGCACGCGGCAACCCGGCCGAAGGGCGCCGGCCGCGCGCCATCCTGATGGTCAGCAGCTACCTGCCGGAACTGCTGGGCGTGTGCGACCGCATCGCCGTCATGTGCCGGGGCGTTCTGGGCCCGGCCCGACAGGTCTGCGAATGGAACGAGCACAAGCTGCTGCTGGAGGCAACCGGACAGGCCGCGCGAGAGGCGTAACGCGTGGCGGGTGGCGGGTGGCGCGTGGCGGGTGTCGGGTGGCGCGTGGCGGGTGGTGGTGTTAAGCTAAGAATCGCAACGAAGTTCTGTGTGTCATTTATAAGTAGGGTGTTATGCTAAGTTTCAACGCCCAACATCCAACGTCCAACGCCCAACGTCCAGCCAATGCGAGACAGGCCTGTTGCGGCTGCATTTCCCTTAGACGTTGGGAGTTGGACGTTGGATGTTGGGCGTTGAACAGGCTCGATTGCTCTTAGATTAACACCTAGGGGGTGGCGGGTGGTCAATCGAAGGGCTTGATCGTCGTCACGATCTTGTTCTGATCTTCTTCGACAAGGATCGGGACAAAGATCGAGACTACGATCAAAATAAAACATGAAAGACAAACTTCCAACGTCCAACACCCAACCACCCACGTCGCAGGCGCGCGGGCACTGGAGCCGCTATCTGAACCTGCTGGGCCCGCTGATCGGGCTGACGGTGGTGTTCATTGCTTTCGCCGTGCTGGTGCCGGCCAGCTTTCTGACCCTCAACAACCTTGAAACCATCGCGCGCCAGACCACGATCGTCGGGATTGCGGCGCTGGGCATGACGCTCGTGGTGATCGCAGGCGGGATCGACCTGTCCGCGGGCGCGATCATCGCACTGGCCAGCGTCGTGGTAGCCACCTTGATCAAGTCGGGCGTGCCCCCCCTGTATGCGGCGCTTGGCGGCGTGGCTGCCGGTGCTGGCTGCGGGTTGATCAACGGCATCCTGATCACCCGGCTGCGGGTCGTGCCCTTTATCGTGACGCTCGGCACCATGCTGATCGTGCGCGGCGCCGCCAAGGGACTTGCGCACGAACAGACCGTCAACCCCGATGTCGACACGTGGCTCAACACCCTGACGGCTTCTCTGGGCGCAGACCAGAAGTGGATGCTCATGCCGACGGGCGTCTGGATCATGATCCTGCTGGCCGTGCTCGTGGCAGGCTTTCTGCGCTACACGCGGTTGGGCCGGCACACCTTTGCCATCGGCTCCAATGAGCAAACCGCCCAGCTCTGCGGGGTGCGCGTCAATCGGACCAAGCTCCTGCTCTACACGACTTGCGCCGCATTCGCCGGGCTGGCCGGCGTGATGCAGTTTTCGCGGCTGACGCTGGGAGACCCCACAGCCGCCGTAGGCATGGAGCTGAACGTCATTGCCGCGGTAGTGATCGGCGGCGGCAGCCTGGCCGGCGGCGAAGGCTCTGTGCTGGGCACGCTGGTGGGCGCGCTGATCATGACCGTGGTTGACGTCGGGTTCTCCCACATGGGGTGGGAAAACTGGAAACAGGAGATCGCCACGGGTGTGATCATCGTGCTGGCCGTGGCGCTGGACCGCTACCGCCGGCGGCACACGGCAGGCTGAGCAGTCCCAGCGGTCCCGCAGGTCCCGCTGTACGGCGTACCCAGTACAGCGGGACCTGCGGGACCGCTGCTGGAGCACCATCCGGACCTCATCGCGCAAATTCAGGACGCGCGGTTCGATCTGGCGCTGGCTGGCCACACGCATGGCGGACAGTCCCGTATCCCCGTTGTGCGCCAACTGACCGGCCGGTCAGACTTTGACACCTATCGCCGAGGATTATTTCAGACGCCTTGCGGTCCGATGTATGTCAATCCCGGCATTGGCACATTTCTTTTTAAAATGCGCTTCTTAAGTCGGCCGGAGGTGACAGTGATCGCGCTCTGACAGGAAGTTGCTATGCGCGGTGTATGAGGAAGCGGAAGGAAGCAGCGCAAGTTCTTCACGGTTAGAGCAATTAGCCAACCGTTTACGGCTGGTTTCCGGAAACTAGCAGCCTGGTCGGAATTAACGCTGGATCAGTACAGATTTTGTGCCGACCAGGCTGCTTGCTAGTCATGGGGCAAGCATAAGCCAAGCATCGGATTCCAGTATAAGACGCAAATAATTGACGCATAGAATGGCATTCTGCGCGTTTTTTGAGGTCTCGCAACCCGCTATCCACGGGTTGCACAACTAGGAACCTGTCGGCAGATGGCACCGGAACAATCCAGGGCCTAAGTCCGACAGGTTCCTAGCAGCGTTTCCGCAGCCTGTGCAATCGCGCCGGACGGACCGCGAAAGGCCCAGACGCGGGAAACGTCGCGGCTGTGATTCCGGCCAGCCACGGAGACTGCGGCCGGAACATGATACTCCAGTTCATTGAAGCACTCCGCACCGTTGCGCACGCAGCAAGCCTGGAACCCCCAGCCGGTTTCGTGCGGAGGCGTCCACAGCGCATCCACGTACTCGCAGGGCGCGCCAACCGCAAACTCCCGCACCACCAGGTCCTGCAGGCCGGGCGTTCCGGTCTCACGCAGGTAGCCAGCCCGGCCGGTCAACGCCGCTGCACGAATGCTGATCTTCCCGTCCCCGCCGGGGGGCGCCATGTTCCAGCTGATCCGGGTTGGCGTCACCGTGAGTTCTGCCGACGATAACGAACCAAACACAACCTGAGGGCATGTGGCCTCGCAGGTCGGAATCAGCATCACGCCCGGCTGCGGCAGCTGCAGCAGATTCCAGATACCGAGACGAATCGGCTCGCCGGCCTGCAGTTCCAGTTCCAGTGTCGTGGTGAGCGTATAGCCGGCATAGCGCAAGCCAGCCCGCGCAGCCGGAGTGCCCTGCAGTGGATTGGCAGCCGGACTGACGCTTCGGCCCAGTCGCACGCCGATCTCCCGGTTCTGCCGATGCAGACGCAACTGTGTCACGTTAGCCAGGCTGACCTCGGCATCGGAAGCCGCGCTCAGCGTCCAGTTTCCGGGATCCAGCGCCGGCTGAACCGCATAGGTTTCCGCGATCCGGGACAGATCGCAAATGAACAGTTCGATCTCCGGCGCCAGCCAGGTGCGATCGCCGCCGGGGTTTGCCCAACCGGGGCGTGAAAAATAGGTTTGTGCAGTTACCGCACCCGCCAGCGCGGGATTCGTCCAAAGAAAGTTGGCATCCCCTTCCGCCGGGTACAGCCCGATCACACGGCCATTGCCCGGCACTACCAGCACCCGGGAGCCATCGTGAAAGGACGCTACGACCGGCCGTCGGCCGGCGCAAGCCAAGATGTCGCGCAAGATGTTCATCGGATATACCCCGGGCGGACTACGCCCTAAATTCAACACGGTCACGCGCCAAGACCACAGAGATCTCTATACCCCGGGTACGTAGCCCTGACCAAACTGAGCGGTCATGGGCTGCTTGAAATCCTCGCCAAAGTGCATCATCGTGATAGTGCCACCGTCGGCCACGAGCGTCTGGCCCACAATGTAGCGGGCGTCATCCGAGGCGAGGAAAACCGCGATATTCCCGATGTCGCGCGGCGTGCCGGCGAATCCGCAGGGGATGCTCTTGCCGAATTCCTGGATAGCCTTGGCCATGTCCACGCCGGGCGAAGACTTGAAATGGCTCGGGATCGGCACCGCCCCAGGCGCCAGGCCGACCACGCGGATGCCGCGCGGCGCGAGCTCAAGGGCCAGGTTGCGGGTGAAGGTCACGATGGCGCCGCGCGTACCGGCGTAGACCGTGTGCTCGACATAGGCCTGAAAGGCGTGGATGGAAGCGATGTTGAGGATCACGCCTTTGCTCTTTTCCAGTTCCGGCACCACGGCCTGGCTCATGAAATACGGCGCGCGCACATTCACGGCGTAGAGCGTATCGAACTGCTCGACCGTGGTCTTCTCAAAGGGGCGGTTCATGGTGATGCCGGCGCTGTTGACCAGCACATCCAGCCCGCCCAGAAACGCCACAGCCTCGCGCGCCATGCTCTGCAGCGGCGCGACCTCGCGGAAATCCGCCTTGAAGGCCGCGGCCTTGCCGCCGGCCGCCACGATCTCCTTCACGGTGGCCTCGGCACCTGTGGCGCTATGCGAATAGTGCACAGCCACCGCTGCCCCGCGCCGGGCAAACTCCAGCGCAATCGCCTGCCCGAGCCCCGTGCCGGAGCCTGTTACCAAAACCCGCTTGTTCTTCATGTTGCTCATGCGTCAGCTCCTTGTAATAAATCAGTCCAGCGTTGTCAACCAGGTGGCCTTGTCTCCGCGCACGGGCATGTACGAGCCTCGTAACAGGCACTGCTTCTTGCCCCAATCTTCCATCTTCAATCTTCAATCTTCAATTCTTCGCCTCCACCGTCAGCCCCTCGCCCGGGCGCAACAGCATGGCTTTCACGCCAGGACAAAGGGCGGCGCAGGCGTGCAGAAACCCGCCGGGATCGCCGCCGCCCTGCTCGGCCAGGGTCCAGAAGTGGCAGGGAATCGCGATACGCGGCTGGGCCTCGGCCACCAGTCGGGCGGCATCCAAATGGTTCATATTCCCGAACACGCCGTTGATGGCCGGCAGCACCACATCGGGCTTCAGGTCGTAGAGCGGTTTGAACAGGATCGGTCGCCACGACGTGTCGCCAGATGCCAGCACGCGCACGCCGCCGAAATCGAGTAGCAGCGCCAGAGCGGTTGGCGAAAGATCGCCGTGATCAGCGGGCACGGTATGGACGATCAAGTCGCCCAAGTCATGACGCCGGTTCGGCTCGAGTTGCACGCAGCGCGCGGGGGGCACGCCTGCTTCCGCCAGGCCGGGCAGACACCCGGCTGGCGCGGCAAAGCGGCAGGCGGGGTTGTTACGCGCGATCACAGGGATGGCATCCGGATCCAGGTGGTCGGCGTGCTCGTGGGTCAGGACCACCCAGTCGGCCTCGACCTCTTCCGCGCGCAGCGCCGGCAGCGACAGACGTTTGAAGCCGAACAGCCGTTCACAGGCGTCAGAGAGGTGTGGATCGAGAAAGATCCGCCGACCGGCGGCGGTCCGGAACGCAAACCCGGCCTGACCCAGCCAGTACATTCGCAAGCTGCCGGCCGGAACCGCAGCTGTCTGCAGGTCGCGTGTCAATTCAGACATACCGCCTCCTGGGGCGGGCAAAAGCCCGTAACCCGACAAATGCACAAGCCCGCCGCTGCCGCAGAAACTCTACCCTGTGTGCTCTGCACCCCTCGGTGCCCTCTGCGTGCAGCCATTCTTGTGCGTGACGAACCTTACATTCTTTTCGATCCACCGGCAAACCGGAAAACGATTAAAAACTTGTCCTTGGCCTTCAGACGCAAATACGGTATTTTACTAATCGCTTTGGTCCACATCGGGGAGTAGCGCAGCCTGGTAGCGCGTTTGGTTCGGGACCAAAAAGTCGGGGGTTCAAATCCCCCCTCCCCGACCATCTTATGGCCAGATAGCCCGGCGTATGCTTTTAGCTACGCTCCGCTGCCGGTCTTTTGCAGCAAGGCGCTGATCGTCCGGGCCAGCACGTCAAACTTGAACGGCTTGAACAGGAACGCGGCGAACCCCTTCTCACGCGCCCGTGCTTCGGTCAGCGTGTCGCTGTATCCCGTGCACACCACAATGGGCAAGCCGGGCCGGATGCGCAGCATTTCCTGGCCCATGTCGAATCCGCTCAACTGCGGCATCGTCTGATCCGTAATGACGAGATCCACATCGGCCGGACTGTGCCGCACGCGGTTCAACGCCTCCAGGCTGGACGTAAACGATTCGACGTGGTAGCCAAGTTCAACCAGACGGCGCCGCAAGATCACGGCAATGGCTGGCTCGTCATCCACCAGGATGATGCACTCGCCCTTCCCCTGCGCTACAGGCTCCGCAGCCGGCGAGTCCGTGCTCTCCGGAGCCAGGGAACATACTGGCAGGAAACACTCAAAAAGAGCTCCCTGCCCGGGTTTACTGAGCACCCGGATCCCGCCGCCATGGCTCCGCAATATGCCATGCACAACCGACAATCCCAGCCCGGTTCCCTTCCCCTTTGGCTTGGTTGTGAAGAACGGATCGAAAATACGGGGCAGCACCTCCGGCGGAATACCGGATCCGTTGTCGCGCACACCCAGCCGGGCGTAGCATCCAGCCGCGAGATCGCCCACCACGGACAGATCTCCAACCGCCTCCACCTGGACGACCTGCAGCGAAATGACAATCTCCCCGTTGTCGCGCCCCTGCACGGCGAAGACCGCATTCGTACAAAGATTCATCACAACCTGATGCATCTGCGTGGCATCGACCAGCACCTGGATGGGCTCGGACGCAAAATCGGTCTGGATGGCAATCGTCGTAGGGATGGTGGCGCGCATCATGCGGGCGGCATCCTCGATAATCGAATTAAGCGCAACGACTTTCCGAGCACGCACGTCATTGCGGCTGAATGCCAGGATCTGCTTGACCAGTTCACTGGCGCGGCTGGTGGCTATTTGAATCTGCCGCAGATGCTCCTGCTGCTCGCCCTTCCCGGACGTCTCCAGCAAGGCCAGCTCCGTGAAGCCGCCGATGGCCATCAGCATGTTGTTAAAATCATGCGCAATACCGCCAGCCAGAATCCCCAGGCTCTCCAAGCGCTGGGCCTGCTGCATCTGTTGCTCGAGCTTCTCTCCGGCTTCACGGGAAGCTGCCACCTCATCCACCATGGCATTGGCATACCGCGCCAGCGCAGTAAACTCCTTGTACCGCAGGCGACTCACATCGATCTTCTCGTTCTTCAGGGCGGAGTGCGCAAAGAACTCATTGAAGACGGCCAGTTCGTCCTTCATCCGGCGATTCAGAAACCGGGCGACCAGATACCCGAGGTATCCGATCACGAGCAGCAGAAGCGCCCCGCGGACAGCCTCCCGCAGAAAGAAATACCGCAGGCGATTATGCTGCGCGACGAGATAGGTTTTCACATCGTCCAGATAGATTCCCGTGCCAACATACCAGCGCCATTCAGGAATCCCTTTGACAAACGTGAGTTTTTCCACGACCTCGTCGCCATCCGGCTTCTTGAAGTAATAGGTGAGAAACCCCTCCCCCCTTTTCGATGCCCGGATGAGCGCGCGGGTAATCTTGAACCCGTACGGATCCTCGTAGTCCAGGACATTGACCCCCTCGCGAACCCGACCCGCCAGCATCATGCCATCCCAGTCGCCAACAAAAACATACCCGTCCTTGCGGTATGAGATCGTACGGACACGCTCCAACAGTGCCTGCTGCAGGTCGGCGACCCAGTCATCCAGATACTCGCCCGTGCCGATGAAGCAATCCAACGGCGCAAAATATTTAACGTAAACGACCTTCCGCCGGGGGTGACCGGGTCCGGACGGGCATGCCCGGGCATACTCAAAGAACCCCGCTCCCTGATCCCGTACAACGTTGATCATCCCGGTCACGGCTGCCGCCGCCTGCGGGTCCGCATCGTTCAACTGTTTACGCTCCAGTTCCGGGAAAGGGCCCGCCAGCATGCTGCGGCCGTCCATACGGGCGATGAAATAGCAACCACGCCCGTTGTTGAAGCGGACCGGCCGCAAGGCGGCACAGATCCGCTGTTCGATCTCGTCCCGGGACAACGCGGCCTCTCGGGCCTGGAAGAGCCCCTCCGCCATGCTGCAGGCTTCCGTTACGCGCTGCGTGAGCATCTTTCGCAGATCCGCATCCGCGCACTTGCGGGCAAAATCGATCTCCTCCAGGACCTTAACCACCTCGACGCGGATCAGCTCCCGCTTGTACGTCATCAGCGTGTCGGCGGCACGCTGTGAATCCTGCCGGAACAACCGTATGGAATAATAGGAGGAAATCGCAACCAGCAGAAAGGTGGCCACAAACACCAGGACAATCATGCACAGGAAATAGTGTCGCGACAGCCGGGTCGGACGCCACACACGCAATATGTATTTTCCAAACAGCCTCATAAAGATGCCCGCTCACGCATGCCGTGTAGTATACCAATCGCGTCACGCACGTGTCACGCGACGACTACGGATAACGAGGGGAACTCCGAATTCCAAATTCGTCCACCGTAACAGCCTGTAGGACATAGCGCGTTCAACGCCCAACGTCCAACATCCAACGCCCAACGTCCAAGGGAAAATGCGCGGAGACCGTCAGCACGAAGTTCCGTTGGACGTTGGAAGTTGGACGTTGGGCGTTGGGCGTTGAAGAATTACAGCTTTGTCTCCAGCGCAGCGGGTAGTGAATCAAGGCGAGGTCAACGAAATAGGGATGCACCCCCAGCACCGGGCGCATCTGCGTTTCATTGACCTTTATCAGGCAGCGAGTGGAGATCGCTACTCGTGAGGCGGAGGGGAGTTCCAGTCGCGGCTGCCGATGCGGTTACAGCGAACAGTCCTTTTGCTTGTTTGTAGCAACAACGATGTCGCAGGAGAAGCAATCGGCTGGCACGAGGAAGAGCCGTCAGCATCGGCGCGGTGCGTTCACACCTCCCGCTCGTGATCAATCCAGGCGGCCCCGCGCCGAGGGCTGGGCGTCGCGGA
>JBAXVM010000060.1:0-12858 GCA_037129105.1 bacterium | reverse complement strand
ACAGGTCACGATTGCCACCAACATGGCCGGCCGCGGCACGGACATCAAGCTCGGCCCGGGTGTGGTGTGGCTTGACGAGCGCGCCATCAAGTCCTCCCTCCGGTTGGACGATTCGTTCGAGCAGGGCAAGTCGCTGCGCCATCAGCTGCTCGAAAAGCCCTGCGGTCTGCACGTGATCGGCTCCGAGCGCCATGAGTCACGCCGCATTGACCGCCAGTTGCGCGGCCGCTGTGCGCGCCAGGGTGACCCGGGTTCCTCGCGGTTCTATATTTCACTCGAAGACGAACTGATGCGTCTGTTCGGCTCCGACAAGATCTCCGGGATCATGACGCGCCTGGGCATGCAGGAAGGCGAGGCACTCGAACACCGATGGCTCAACCGCTCCGTCGAGACCGCCCAGCGCCGCGTGGAGCAGCAGAACTTCTCGATCCGCAAGCGCACGCTCGAGTACGACGACGTCATGAACAAGCAGCGCGAGGTGATCTATGCTTTCCGGCAGGAGATTGTCTGTTCCACGGTCGCCCACGAGAAGATCCTGGATGTGATCAGTGACCTGATCCAGTCGCAGTGCGAGCGTTTTCTGGGAAACCCCAAGGACCGGCAGGAGGATGCGCTTTCCGAATGGGTGGTGATGACGTTCCCAGTGGTGATGCAGACGCAGGATCTGAAAACGCTGGAGCCGGGCGCAGCCGCCGAGATTTTGTTCGGTCGCGTGCAGGAGGCTTACGAAGTGAAGTGCTCCATGGAGGATTCGAGCGCGCTTCCCATGCTGGAACGTCACGTGGTCCTCTCCAGCATCGACACGCAGTGGCAGGAGTTCCTGCGAGCCATGGATGACCTGCGCCACGGCGTCGGACTGCGCGCCTACGGCCAGCGCGATCCGCTGGTGGAGTATAAGCGCGAGGCCTTCCAGATGTTTGAGGAACTGATGGCCAACATCAAGCTCGATGTTGCGCAGAACGCCTTCCGCGTTACCACGTCGATGAATACGCTGCAGCGCATGCTGCAGAATGCCGCGCGCCGGCCGCAACGTCTGGTTCATGAAGATGTGCATGTGCTGGGCGGACATGGCGCCGTGACCCCCTCGGACGGGGTGTCGGATGTAACGTCTGCCGCGGCCGCCGGCTTTGAACGGGCCATGCAGGAGGCCCTGCCGCCCGCCGAGCCGATGCGCCGCGACCTTCCCAAGGTCGGGCGTAACGATGCGTGCCCGTGCGGCAGCGGCAAAAAATCCAAGAAATGCTGCGGACAGGGATGACACCCGCCCGGGTAACCCGCCACGGCATCGGGTGCTTCTACTTATGACACGGACAGGAATCGGATTTGACACGCATTGCCTCGTGGCCTGCCGGCCGCTGATCCTCGGCGGGGTGCAAATTCCCCACGAACGCGGCCTGTTGGGGCACTCGGATGCCGACGTGCTGGTGCATGCCATCATGGACGCCCTCCTGGGGGCCATTGCCGATGGCGACATCGGCCAGCATTTTCCGCCTGGCGATGCGCGCTGGAAAGATGCCGACAGCGTGGAACTGCTGCGGCTGGTGGTCGCACGTCTGCATGCGCAGGCGTGGCAGGTGGGCAATGTGGACGTCACCGTGCTGGCGGAAGCCCCGCGCCTCGCGCCACATATTCCATCCATGCGGGCCCGTTTGGCAGAGGCACTGTGTGTAAGCCTGCCGCAGGTTTCCGTTAAGGCCACCACAAACGAGGGTCTCGGTGCCATCGGCCGGCGGGAAGGCATCAGCGCCATGGCTGTGGCAACTGTAGTATCGGCGGATGCAACATGAAGACGAACACCCCACCCGTGCGAGCCAGCTTGCAGTTTTACAATTCGCTCACGCGCCATAAAGCCCCCTTTCACTCCGAAAACGGGCGGCAGGTGCGGATGTATACCTGCGGCCCGACCGTCTACAACTTCGCACATATCGGCAATTTCCGTGCCTATATGTTTGAGGATGTCTTGCGCCGCACACTCCGCTTTGCCGGCTATGATGTGCTGCAGGTCATGAACCTGACCGACGTGGATGACAAAACCATCCGCGGTTCGCTGCAGGCCGGTGTGCCGCTGAAAACCTTTACGCAGCCTTTTATCGACGCATTTTTCGCGGACCTCCGCAGTCTCAACATCGAGCCGGCAGAATTTTATCCCGCCGCCACCGACCACGTACCGGAGATGATTGCACTGATCCAGCGCCTGTTTGCCAATGGTCTGGCTTACCAGTCCGAGGACGGCTCGGTCTATTTCAAGGTTTCGGCGTGGCCTTCCTACGGCAAGCTGGCCCATCTGGACCTGTCCGGCCTGCGCGCCGGCGCCCGCGTGGCACAGGACGAATACGAGAAGGAAAGCGTGGGAGACTTTGCGCTCTGGAAGGCCTGGGATGAGCAGGACGGCGACGTCGCCTGGGATTCGCCGTGGGGCAGGGGACGTCCCGGATGGCACATCGAGTGTTCCGCCATGGGGATGAAATACCTGGGCGAAACATTCGATCTGCACACCGGCGGAATCGACAACCTTTTTCCGCACCACGAGAACGAGCTGGCCCAGTCCGAGGGCGCGACCGGCAAGCCGTTTGTGCATGTCTGGATGCACTGCGCCCATTTGCGCGTCAACGGCGAGAAGATGTCCAAGTCGCTGGGGAACTTCTTTACGCTGCGGGACCTGCTTGCCCGGGGGTATGCCGGACGCGAACTTCGCTATGTTCTTTTGAACGGCCACTACCGACAACCCCTGAACTTCACGTTCGACGCCGTCGAGGCCGCGCGCACCTCGCTGGCACGCATCGACGAGTTTGTGGATCGCCTGCGCGAAACCGCCGCCAGCACCCCCGCAGATCCGGAACTCCCGGGTTGGGTAGCGGAAATTCAGCGCCAGTTTTGCGCGGCATTATCCGATGACCTCAACGTACCGGAAGCCATGGCCGCGCTCTTTGCCCTGGTGCGCGAAGGCAACAGCGCCATGCAAAATGGTTCGCTGCGCCCCTCGGAAGCCGCCGCGACCCTGGCGCAGGTGACGGACATGGATGGCGTGCTGGGCCTGATCTCTTTCGGCCGGCGCGACGCGCGCGCCATGCCCGCGGATGTGGCGGCGCTGTTGGAAGCACGCGGCGCCGCGCGCCAGGCAAAGAACTGGGCGGAGTCCGACCGGCTGCGCGATGAAATGGCCCGGTTGGGGTGGGAGGTCCGCGACGGCAAGGACGGCCAGAAGGTGAAAAAACTGTGAGCCGCGGCATGTTCATTACATTCGAGGGCCCGGAAGGGAGCGGCAAAAGTACGCAGATCCGCCTGCTGGACGAGCAGCTGCGCGCCCGCGGCATGCCCACGCTGCTCACACGCGAACCGGGCGGAACCCCCACGGGCGAAGCCATCCGCCGCCTCTTGCAGCATGAGGCTTCGGATGCGGAGATGGCGCACCGCACCGAGGTGCTTCTGTTTTGCGCCAGCCGGTCTCAGATCGTCGAGCAGGTGATCCGGCCGGCACTGGGGCAGGGGACCTGGGTCCTGTGCGATCGCTTCACGGATTCAACCCTTGCCTATCAGGGCTATGGTCGCGGGTTTGCGCTGGACGAACTGCGCGCGCTCAACCGCTTTGCGACGGGCGGCCTGGTTCCTGACCTGACCTTGCTGCTGGATATTCCCGTGGACGAAAGTTTCCGGCGCATCGCGGCGCGCGCGTCGGCGATTGACCGGATCGAGCGAGCCGAACAGGTTTTTCATGAGCGGCTGCGCGCGGGCTATCTGGAGCTTGCTGCCGCCGAACCGCTGCGCTTCCGGGTGTTGTCCAGCGCACGCCCGGCCGGGCAAACCGCGGCCCTGGTCTGGCAAGCGGTGTTAGACCGGTTTGAACCTAACGAATTGAAACACCATGCAGATTGACGCGGCATTTGAGCTGTTCCGGCATGCACACCGGCAGGCGCGACTGGCGCACGCCTACCTGATCGCCGGGCCGACACGCGGCGCAGCCGGCGAACTGGTCTCGCGCGTGCTGCAACTGCTTTTTTGCACCCGGGCCGATGGCCCGTGCGGCGTCTGCAACCCATGCCGCCAGGCGCGGGAGCACACGCTGGCAGACATCTTCTGGCTGAAGCCGGAGAAGAAGTCGCGCATCATCAGCGCGGATGCCATGCGCGAAAAGATGCTGGCAGAAATCGCGCAAACATCGCTCGCGGGCGGTTGGAAAGCCGGCGTGATCGTGGGCGCCGACCGGCTCTCGGATGCCGCGGCCAATATTTTTTTAAAAACGCTGGAAGAACCCCCGCCTCAAACCCTGTTTCTGCTGCTTACTGACGCGCCGCAGGAGCTGCTCGCCACGATTGTCTCCCGCTGCCAGCGCATGGAAATTGACGCGCCGCACGTGCTGCCGGAACCCTGGCGCATGCGGCTGCTGGAATGCCTGTCTTCCGCTACGCCTCCCGGCCCTGTGCCGGCCATGGCTTTGGCATCCCGGCTCGTAGCGATCCTCTCCGATATGAAGGATGCCGCAGAGGTGGAAGTGAAGGCGGAAATCAAGGCCGAGGCCGAAACCATGGATGAGGACTCGGATGGCATCAAGGCCCGGATCAGCGCACGCTATCGCGAGATGCGCGCCGATCTGCTGCGGGCCATGCTGAACTGGTATCGCGACCTGCTGGTATTGCATGCCGGCGGCACGCCGGACAACATACATTTTCCTGCGCATCTCGCGTTGCTGCAGGAACGCGCCGCACGTCTCACGCTCGCCCAGGCGATGGCGAATGTCGATGGCGCGGAGGAACTCAACCGCCAGCTCGATCGCAGCCTGAGCGAAGACTCCGTGCTGACATACTGGATGGATCGTCTGGTCAGCGGCGTTCCCGCTCCGTCGCCCGCGGCACGGGGGATCACGGGATAATCCAAGTCATGCCCGCCTTTGCCAGAGTTGCATTTTCTCACCGGGGGTGCGTGGTCGCGCTGGCCAGTCCGGCGCCTGCCCTGGAGCGCGGCGACAAGTGTGTGGTCGAAATGGAAAACGGCCAGCCGGATGTCGGCACGTACACCGACGCAAAAGCAGAGGGCGAGCCGGCGGCAGGGCTGGGCGGACAGAAACAGCCACGCCTCCTGCGCAAGGCCACCGAGGCGGATTTGGCCCGAGTGACCGAGAATGCCAAACTGGCGGAACTGGCGCTGCTGCGCTTTACCCAGCGTCTGCAGGAGGCGGGAGTCGTTGTGAAACCGCTGGCGGCCGTGTACACGCTGGGACGCGATCGGCTGCTGTTAATTTTTAGTGCGCGTGAGCATATCGACTGCCGCCGCGTGGTCGGGCAGCTGCAGCGCGAGCTGAAAACACGCATCGAAGTTTGGCATGCCGCCGCGCGCGACGAGATGGCCGTGGTGGGCGGCTTTGGCGCCTGCGGACGCGTATTCTGCTGCGCGTCCTGGATGCGCCAGATCAAATCTGTCAGTCTCCGCATGGTAAGAGACCAGGGGATCGAGATGAACCCCATGTCTGTCAATGGGTGCTGTGGTAAACTCAAATGCTGCCTGCGCTTTGAACACGAAGCGCCCTGCTGCGCGGCAGCGCAAAAGTCTTCGGCACCTGCTGCCGGAACAGAAAGAGAGGTTTCATGAACAACGTGCAACTCTGGATCGTCGGATCCATCGGCATTGATGCAATCGAAACGCCCGGGGAAAAACGCGCCGATCTCCTGGGGGGATCCGTGACCTACGCCTGTGCGGCGGCTTCCTTTTTTACACCGGTCGGCGCCGTCGGCGTGGTGGGGAGCGACTTTCCCGCCGCATTCCTGGAGCGCTACCGGCGCTTTGGCATTGACCTGGCCGGATTGCAGACACGTCCCGGTGAAACCTTCCGCTGGTCGGGGGTCTACGAGGCCGATTTTATTAACCGGCGCACCCTGGATACACGCCTCGGCGTGTTTGGCGATTTCTCGCCGGAACTGCCGGAGACTTTTCGCGACGCGCCGTTTGTGCTCCTGGGTAACATCAGCCCGTCACTTCAGCTGCATGTGCTGGATCAGGCGCGCGGGCAGCCGTTTGTCGTGGTCGACACTATGGACCTCTGGATTCGCATCGCCCGACCGGAACTCGTTCAAGTCATTCGCAGGGCCAACCTCCTGACACTGAACGACTCGGAAGCTCGACTGCTGACCGGCCATCACAATCTGCTGGCTTGCGCCCGGGCAGTCCTGGAAATGGGTCCTCAGTTTGTCGTGATCAAGAAGGGCGAACACGGCGCCATGCTCTGCTCGAAGCAGGGCTTCGCACTGATCCCGGCTTTCCCCGTGGAACAGGTTGTCGATCCCACCGGCGCAGGCGATTGCTTTGCCGGCGCCTTCATGGGCTACCTGGCACAAACGCGCGTCCGGCGAATCGACGAGCCGCTGCTGCGTCGCGCGCTGCTGCACGGCAGCGTGGTCGCATCCTTCGGCGTGGAAGCCTTCAGCACCGAGCGGCTCGAGAAACTGGAACGCTCTGAGATCAATTCACGCGTCGATGCACTGCGGAGCATGTCCGCGCTGGAATGATGGCGCGCCCGCCGCCGCTAAAGCGTGGATTTTGTAGACTCAAACCCCCCACCACCACTTCTAGTGGCTATTAGTTGTCATAACATATATTATGCGACGTAGCCCGGGCTGCCGAATCCTGCCGTTTTTGCTCTTCTGCTGATTACTTACGGCTGGCTCGCAGCCTGGTCGGCAGTTGGTTTGTACTGCCTGAAGGCTAAGTCCGGCAGGCTGCTAGATTGCATCTGCTGGCCGGCAAACCATGACGCTCTTTGGTGCCCGAATAATCTGTTCTTTGTCGAGTGTCACCAACCGTGCTCCGAAATGCGCGGCCACGGTGGCATAGACGGCATCCGCAGCTCGTAAACGCGTAGCGACGGTTAAGTCCACAGCCTGCCGTGCAAATCGTTCGTCCATCGCGACGAGCGTCAGCATGGGTAAGTTTAATATCACAGTGGCATATTCGCCAGCCAACACGCGGTTGCTCCCTGTACGCACCAAGGCAGAAGCAACTTCGATCGGCAGAATCGAGGGTTCGATCAGCGGAAAGGCATGCTCTCGAACGGCCGCCAGAAACGCCTGGCTGGCAACGTGCCCCGATTCCTGCGGCCGGCAGGCAGCCACAAATACGCTCGCGTCAATGGTGTACAGACTGGCCATTTTACCGCCTCATGGCTGCAAGTTCGGATACGCCAGAGGCGCGTATGCCATGCTCGGCCGCCAGTTTGGATGCCACGCCAAGCAGCTGATCCCAGGCATCGTTGGTATGGCCCCCACTCGGTTGCGCATACAAATAGCTTGGCGGTACCAGCACGCCGACCGGCCGGCCGCGCTTGGTCACCGTGTACATTTCAGCGCCGGTTGCAACTTCACGCACCACATCCGATGCCCGGCGTTTTAATTCGCGTATGCCAATTTCTCGCATGGGACCACCTCCGTGCAAGGTAAGAGTCTCATAGGTGACTACATGAGTCAAGATGGGAATTTTACCGTCCTTGCCGTCCCTTGCGTCCCTGTTGCGGTCCCTGCCGCTGTCCCTGCCGTCCCTGCCGCGGTCCCTTCGGCGTCCCTCTGCCGGGGCCGCCCGCGGATCGACCGGGCCATTTTTTTTCGCTTTTGCCGTCGGCTTGTTCCCCGCGTGCCGACGGGCCGAAGGAGTAGCGCTCCGCCAGCTTGGTGTTTTCCGGCGTGTTCGCCGAGCCGCGCACCACGGCAAAATCTGCACGGCGCTGGTTGAAGTCCACACGTGCCACATGCACGCGCAGCTTGGTCCCTACACGAAAGATTTCGTTACCCACGCTCAGTGAGTCGTTGGCGCTGTTGTGGCGCACAAAGCTGTTGGAGATCATCGAGATGTGTACCATGCCCGTGACCTGCACGCTCTGCACGTCAATAAACATCCCGAAGTTCGTGACCTTACTCACCACGGCGTCGTAAACCACCGGCTTCTGATCATCCAGCTGCTGCTGCAAAAGGCGGAACTTCTTGATCTCAATCAGCGCGCGCGAGGCGTCATCGGCCAGCTGCTCACGGGCTGTGCAGTGCGCCGCCGTGCGCTTCAGGTATTCGGTGGATAGCGTCCCCCCCCCACCCTTTTCGCCGGCCAGCAGCAACCCCGCCAGCTGGCGGTGCAGCACCAAATCCGGATAGCGCCGGATCGGCGAGGTAAAGTGCGCATAGTGCTCTTTGGCCAGGCCGAAGTGCCCGGATGCCTCGGCGGAATAGACCGCGCGCTTCATGCTGCGCAGGACCATGGTGTGCAGATGGGTCGCCAGAGGATGACCCGCCGTCTCCGCGATGAATTGCGCCATGCGCCGCGGATCATTCAGATCCCCGGACTTGACTCCGATTTGCGCCAGGTTGGCGCGCAGCTCCTCCAGCTTGTCCTTGTCCGGCGCCTCGTGCAGCCGCGCGATGATGCGGATCCCGCGGGACTCCAGCTCCGTGGCCACAGCTTCGTTGGCCGCCACCATGCACTCTTCAATCAACTGGTGCGACTCATCGTGTTCCACCGTGCGAATGCCGGTCATGCGACCGTCCGGGCCAATCAACACTTCGCACTCCGGCACTTCCAGGTCCAGCGCGGCATTCGCGAAACGCCGCTGCCGCAGCTGACGCGCCAGTTCGCGCACCCGCCCCAGCAGCTCGCGCGTCGGTTCCGGCACCGCGGTCAGCCCCTCGGGCGCCCGGTCCATCATGATCGCCATGGCCTGCTCGTAGGTCAGGCGCTGACGCGAATGAATCAGCGTCTTGGCAAAACGCCTGGCCACCATGCGCCCGCTGTCGTCAAAAGTCATGAACGCCGAGAACGTCAGGCGGTCCACGTCCGGCCGCAAGCTGCATTCGCCGTTCGAGAGCTGCTCCGGCAGCATCGGGATCACCTTGTCCACCAGATACACGCTGGTACCGCGTGCCAGCGCCTCCTTGTCCAGCGCGCCCTCCGGCCGGATAAAATGGCTCACATCCGCGATATGCACGCCCAGCACGCGCCGCCCTTGTGCATCAAGCGTGATGGAAATGGCATCGTCAAAATCCTTGGCCCGTACCGGATCAATGGTGACGATGTAATCGTTGCGCAGATCGTCACGCTTGCCGGGCTTCTGCGCGCGGATCGCCACAGCCTCGGCTTCCCGCAGCACCTCGGGCGGAAATTCCCGCGGGATGTCGAACTGCCGCATGACCACCTCGGTGTCGAGCGACGGCTGGTCTGCCGGCCCGATCACATCCACAATTTCACCTTCCGGCGCCACATGGCGGTTCTTCCAGTCGGTAAAGCGCAGCACCACGCGGTCGCCTTCCTTGGCACCCTTGGCGTCCGGTACATAGAAGTCCAAGCGGTAGACTGGATTCAGCGGCACCACGCAGAGGAACTTGCCGGTGGTCGAAAGCGTGCCCACGATGTCACGCGGCGACCGTTCGATGATCCGGATGATCTTTCCGCGCGGCTCCTGCTTCTCCTTGCCGATAGTCGCCGGGTCCAGCCGCACGGTCACGGTGTCGTCTGGCAGCGCGGTGCCCAAATCGTCGGAGCCGATCCAGACCGTGGTCCCCGTGTTGTCGTTCACGACCAACCCGGCTCCGGAGCGAATCATGCGCAGCTTACCGGTGCACAAATCCGCAGTCTTGCCCAGCGCAAAGACGCCCGGGCGCAGTTCGACGATCTCACCGTCCATCACCATGCGCCGCAGGCTTCCCTGCAGCTGCTTGATCTGCTTGCCGCGAAACTCCAGGGCCGCGCAGATTTCCGCAGGACGCCAGGTTTTTTCAGTATCCTTTGCAAAAAGCGCCTGGATGTCGGTGTGATCTTTTTCTTGGTTCATAAGGTGTGTCGATGCGTTTGTTTGTGATGCGTTATGGATTGGTGTCCACCTGCCACCCCGCACACATGTTCGCAAGTCTGGGCGATTGCCACAAGTACGGAAAGGCGCGGCACTGCTGCGGCTTGGCCGCCTGGATCCGGCACGTGTTGTCGGGCTCAAGGAAGATACAGGCGCCGTCCGGCCGTTCCGCAAGGGACAGCGCGCTGCGATCCTCCGTCAGCCGCGTGTAAGCCGCAGTAAAGGCGTACAAATCCAGGCCCACCAGCTCCGCGATGCGCTGATCTTCCCCGGTCAGCAAAAGCACATCGCCCGGCCCGCGGCAGCAGTTGCCGCAGCGGCGGCAGGTGAAATTGGGGGGGACGAATAATGCAGGATCAGTCATGAAGTCATCGTGCTCGAACCCGGCTCCGATTACCTGGCCTGATCGAACGCTGGTGTTCGTAACTTCATACTCTTTTGTGCAACGTTAGCCAACTTCATTTATCTGGACTCCACTTGAAAACACGCTTCGCACATTTCCATACGGACGCCCCGGAGGTGCGTCCCTACCGAGTCTGCGACACAGACTTGCCGCGCTCAGACCACGGCCATGGCGCGGCTGATGATCTCGTCTTGTACCGCCGGGCTTAGCGCCACGAAGTAGCCGGAGAGGCCGCTGATGCGTACCACGAGATCGCGGTGGCGTTCCGGATGCTGGCGCGCATCACGCAGCGCCGTCACAGACACGCAGTTGGGCTGCAGCGTCGGTCCGCCCAGGCTGGCGAAGGTGCGGGCCAGGGCCGATAGCGTCGCTGGCGGCAAGTCCTGGCCGACGGGCAGTTGCACGTCCAGTACGCTGTTGCCTGGAAAGCCTGTGAAGTCAATGGCTGACAGCGAGCGGAAGATATCCGTCAGGCTCTGGGGCGCCGTAGTGCGGTCGGGTGCGATCCCCTGGCTGAGCAGGTCGCCGCGGCGCCGTCCGTCGGGTGTGGCGCGCACCGCGTTGGCGAACCACTCGAAGGCGTAATAGACGAAGAAGCTGCCCTGGAACGTGCCGCCGCGCTCGGCTGGCAGCGTGCGCACGAAGTCGCCCAGCTCGCGCGCCAGATCCGCCGCCAACGCATCCACAGCCGGGTGGCCGTGGCCGAACTTGGGCAGGGCCTTGAATCGGCAGCGCAGCACCTCGTGGCCGGCCCAGTCCGCAGCCAGGCACTGCTGCAAGGCGTCCAGCGTCAGCCAGCGCTCCTCGAACACGGCGACGCGCAGGGCGTGGAGCGAGTCGACCAGCGTGCCAAGGCCGACAAAGGAGATGCCGCTGGGGTTGTACTTGGCGCCGCCGCGCGTGTAGTCGCGGCCAGACTCGACACAGCCGGCCAGGGTGGTTGAGAAGAACGGGCAGGGATGCATCCGCCACTGCTCCCGGCCAAGCGGGAGCACCCAGCCGGTACCGAGCCGGATGGCAGTCTTCAGCCGGTCGAGGAACGCTGCGTAGAACGTCTGAAAATCGGGCGCGGCGGCGATGACCGGCGGCAGGGCTGCGGCGGCCGGAGGCGGAAAATCGGCCGGGAGCTGCTCCGGCGGCTGCAGGCACAGATCGAGCACGCGCGGCAGGCAGAAGTAGAAATAGGCGCCGGCGCTGTGTTCGACTCCCTCGACGATGGTCTCCTGGCAGCCGCCGTTGACGTACAGCCGCGCCTCCGGCAGGGTCTTGCCGGCGCGCACGCACGCCGGGATGAGCACGTCGTCATTGAGCAGGACGAAGTTGTTGTGGCCTGCCGCCAGTGCCCGGCTGATCAAGTCCAGGTAGGCCGCGGGCGAGCCGGCACTGTAGCGGCAGTTGAGCTTGGGGTTCAGCAGTCCGTGCGCGTGGTGGGTCTCGATGACCAGGCGGGTCACGTCGTTCCAGATGACGCGGCCGTCGGCATCGCAGCCGCCCAGTTCGACGCAGGTGCTGGTCTCCGGCCAGGGGTTGTCGGTGACGTGAAACTTGATGTCTGTGGGGAGCATCCAGCGGGCAAGCAGGTCGCGGGCGCTGGCTTCGGTCAGCCGGCCGGCGGCGAGGTCTTGTGCGTAGAGGTCGCCGAGGAGCCGGTCCACGTGTCCGACCACGGAGATGCCGATCGCCTCCATGGTGGCGGTGACCTCGCGGAGGAACCAGAGCATGGCGAGCCCCTCGTAGAAGGTTCGCGGCGGCTCGGCGGGCACACGGCTGGCGGCGGTGGCGATCGCGGCCAGGCAGGCGCGCGCGGTCGGGTCCGCTTCCGTGGCAAGGCGGGAGAGGGCGGCGTCGGCGAAGCGTTCCGCCACACGCAACACGGCACGGCAGCTACGGGTCATGGCCTCAATGTTGGCAGCCTGATCGGCGTCCAGGGGCGCGGCCTGACGGCGGCCCAGCTCCGCCAAAATACCGTTGATGCCGGTCCGCAGCAGGGCCGTGTAGCCGAGGCTGTGGTGGTCGGTATCAAAGCCGGACCAGACTTTCCACAGGCCCACGTGCGGGGCACCCCAATGCTGGAACGCGCCGAGATAACGCCTCTCAGGCCGGTCGGCCAGTATACCCTCCCGCCGCTGCAACATCCAGGAACCGACCGTGGCTTCGGCACTCGCCGGTGCCCCCCAAGTCTCGGCGAAGCGCAGCCCCATCTCAAAGAAGAACGGGCTGTGGGGAAAGAGCACCGGCTCAAAGCGCGCCGCCATCTCCTCATGCAGGCGGGCCTTCAGCAGCGATGGGTGGCAGTCCGGGTGCGCGGCGGCATACTCGTCCATGGCCGTCAGGATCTCCCGGCGCACCCGTTGATTGGCAGCCGGGTATGCGGCAAGGTCGGCGCCATGGTACTGGCGGTAATAGACTTGCAGCTCCTCACGCAAACAAACGATGCCGTCTCCGGCTAAGCCGTTTCCGCTATTTTCGTCTTTCTCCATCGCCCACCGCCTTGTTCCGCTTGAGGAATGACTATATCGTATATGGGACACGGGAGGCTTTCAAGGACGAATCGAAATCGCTTTTCGAGGGTCCGATTTAGTTAGTGGGGAAGCGGGGCCATGCTCAAGCCGCCGAACTGGAAGAGCCGACAAAGTGTGCG
>JBAXVM010000006.1:0-28828 GCA_037129105.1 bacterium | reverse complement strand
CCAGCCCACCGGAGAGCACCTCCGCGCTGCCGTGTGTGGTCTGCTGCGGCACCTGTTTTGTACAGTCAAAGAGATGCTCAACTTACGGTTCTAGGTTCAACCCTTTTAGTTGCGGCTGGCTGAGTTCCAAAGGGATGCGCCATTTCTGACCTGAAACCTGAACACCGAAACCTGAACCCTCTCGTTGAAAGGCTTCTTGGATGGGTCCATTCAGCCGCCGCGGACGGGCAGGTGGGATGTCAACAGCACCGCCAGTGCGGCAAGCGCATAGAGCAGCACCGTAGCGATCAGAACCCGGTCGGTCAGCAGAACCTTTTCCGGGCGCCCGCCCTGTTCGCGCTGATAGACCAGGTACCGGTAGCGGAAGATGCCAAAGGCCACAAACGGGATCGTCAGCCCCAGCCGGCAGGTGCCAAAACGCACGACCGTATCCGGCCACAACGTGTAGATGGCATACGCGGCCACCGTGGCGGCGCCGGTTCCGCTGATCAGCCGGTCGAGCAGCTTCTCCTTGTACCCGGCCAAGGCCTCCCGGTGCTGTTGCGCGGCGCTGTCCACCAGCAGACGCTTTTCATGGCGTCGCTTGCAGAGACCCAGAAACAGGGCCAGCAGGAATGTGCAGAGCAGCAGCCAGGGCGAGATGCGCACATCGATGACCAGGGCGCCGGCGATAGCGCGCATCACAAAACCTGTCGCGATCAGGAAAACATCGAGCAGCGCCACGCGCTTCAGACCGAAGGTGTAGGCCAGTTGCATCGCCACATACCCGCACGCCAGCAGGCTGAAGGACGGTGCCAGCAGCCAGGCCCCGCCCAGGCCGAGCAGCAGCAGCAACAAAGAGACCCCCCACGCCAGGCCGATGCGCACCTCGCCAGCCGCAATCGGGCGGCACCGTTTGACCGGGTGCGCACGGTCGGCAGCCACGTCACGGATATCATTAATCAGGTAGATGGCGCTGGAGATCAGGCAGAACAAAAGCGCCGCGGCCACAACCCGCAGCACGGCACTGCGGTCAGCGACATGACCATGCTGGCTGGGATCCCAGCGCGCGAAGAAATACGCTGCCAGCACAATCAGGTTCTTAACCCACTGGCTGGGGCGCAGCGCTTGGAGGAGTGACAGCATGGGTTGTTGGAAGGCGAGAGGTCAGAGGTCAGAGCTCAGAGATCATTGATCCGTCTGACCTGCTGCATCCATTTTCACTAACGATCGCGCGCCTCTGTCTCCTGGCTTTAGACCTCTGACCTCTGACCTCTGGCCTCTGGCTTCACAAGCGGCCGGCGCCGGAAACCGTGACGCGACGCCAGCTTGAGCACCATGAAGATGGCTTCCCACGCGATGGCCATGCTCATCTTGGAGTACCCCATGCGCCGGTCCTCGAACACGATCGGGATCTCCTGAATGCGAAACCCCTTCATCCAGGCATTGTGGGTCATTTCAACCTGAAATGAATAGCCACTGGATGTGACACGGGTGAGATCAATAGCCTCCAGCACGCGGCGGCGAAAGCACTTGAACCCGCCGGTGGGATCATAGATCGGCATCCCCGTGATCAGGCGCACATAAGCACTGGCGCCGGTGCTGAGCATCAGGCGGCTGAGCGGCCAATTCATCACGCGGATGCCGCCCGCGTAGCGGGAGCCAAGCACTAAATCAGCGGAGGCCACGGCACGCAGAAAATTTGGCAGCTCGTTGGGGTTGTGCGAGAAATCGGCGTCCATCTCAAAAATAATCTCGTAGCCATTGGCCAGCGCCCACTGGAAGCCATCGATGTAGGCACGCCCCAACCCCTGCTTGCCGGGACGATGGAGCACATGCAGCCGCGGCTCCGTCAGCCGCATTTCGTCAATCAGCTTACCCGTGCCGTCCGGCGAATTGTCATCCACAAACAGGATGTCGGCTTCCGGCACGTTCTGAAACACCGCCTTCGCAATGGGGGCGACATTGTCGCGCTCATCATAGGTCGGAATGATGACAATGGTTTTTTCCATACGTCCCACAGTGTAGCCAAACACACGTCGTCGACGCAAGAAATGTCAGTGATTGTCGGGCGGGCATGCAGCAGTTCTCATGATGGCGACACGAATGCCCTTACGGGCACACTACGAACGGCTTTTTGCCGTTTCTAGGCCGTTTGTAGTGACGCCGTAAGGCGTTTTGGCGCCATAATGAGAACTGCTGGCGGGCACGGTCTTTTCTTGAAGCGCCACTTTGGCGGCTTCGTGGTGAGAATTCCCGACGGCTTCAGGCGCTTATTTCATCTTTCGCACCAGGCGATACTGGCCTTTGTACGTGCGCGAGAGCTCGTTCAGGAAGACGCCGCCTTCCTTATCGATCTGGTAGCCGATGCAGCTCACCTGCGGCATCTTAAGCCCCTTGGGCTTGTAGACGCTGTCGTAGATCACGTTGACATGATCGACAAAATCACGGAGCGTCCAGTTGCCTGGCGGCGGCAAGGCTGGCGGTGCGGGCATGGCAGGACGGGCCATGCCGGGTGGCGCAGGAGGCGGATCCTGCACCGTAGTCCAGTGACCAGGAGTCCCTGGCGAGCCAGGAGACCCGGGATCGCCCGGATCCCCTTGCGGCGGCGGCTGCCCTTCGCGGATCGCCCCTTTTGGTGCCGGCGATGGCGGACGCGCCGGACGCGGGGGCGTTGGCGGGGTCGCGGGCACCCACACCTGCCGCGGCGGCGGCGCAGCCATGGCCGCAGCCGCCTGCTCATAGACTGCGGCCTGCTGCTGAGCCGCCGCCAACGCGCCGGCATGCTGCTGCTGCCACTGGGCCAACATGTTCTGGTGGGCCTGCATCGCGCCAGCGTCCATAATTTTCTTCACCTGCGGCAGGCCGTCGCTGATGATCATGATCGTGTCGGCGCCGTCCCGCATGGCTCCGGCAATCGCCAGATCCAGACGCGTGGTGCCGCCCGCGGCCTGCTTTCCCAAACCGCCCGAAAAGTTTCCGGCATCCAAACCGAGATTGCCATCCGCCGAGTTGAACGGCTGCAGAAACTGCTTGGCCTTTTTGCGGGTCTCATTGCTGGCAAAAACCATCTTGGACTCCATGCAGGAACACCCGTCGGCAAAGGCAATCACGTTGAACAGCGTGCCGTCCTTGAGCGACGACACGACATCGTTCACCCGCTCCTTCACCCGCATATAACCCACCGTTCCGCCCTTCTCCGGCTCAACCATGCTGATCGAAACGTCCACCAGAATGGCGATGCGCTCGCCCTTGGCCTGGATGCCGAAGAAGTTGATGGAGGAGACGCCTTCACCGAACCCCGACGTGCCGTAGCCGGTGCCGAGGCCGGCTCCCAGGCCGCGCCCGGTGACCGCCTTGAACTTGGGCTGGAACGTGGTGGTGACCAGCTTGGAGTCAATCTTGATCTCCGGCAGCGCCAGATGGGTGGACTCCTTGGCTGCCACCAGGCGCGGAGCCATTGAGGGGCGGCTGGAACTGCGCTGCTGCCGCGTCACCTTGACCTTGAGCTCCACCTTGCGCGGCTCGTAGGCCTTGGATGGCGGCGGCTGCCCGGTGAAGGTTGACTCGCGGTTGTAGAAAATATGGTTGATCACAAAAGCCGTGGCAATCAGCAGCAGCGCGCCATGAAGGGCGACGCTCGCAAAAAAGCTGCGCTTGACGGCCGTGGAAAGACTCGCGGCCTTCTTGCGCCGCTCCAGCATCTGATCAATCCACTTCATGGCACGCCCCCACGTTTTCGAATGACCTCAGCTTGCGCCACCGCCAAACGTGACGTCCTTGATGCCGGCACCGGCACAAGCGTTCATCACGTCCACCACACGCTCATAGTCTACACTGTTGTCGGCCATAATGGTAATCAGGCATTTCGACTTCGCCCCTTCGGATGCCAGCCGGTAGCGCATCAGGGTCTTGACCAGGTCGGGCAGCCCCTTGCCCTCGAACATGCGGCCGTTCAAGGAGACAATACCCTTGGAGTCAATCTCAATGACCTGCTCATCCGGCATGTCCACCGGGCCGGACTGGGACAAGGCACCTGGCAGCGTGATGCCCAGGTCCACTTCCTTCTGGCCCAGCCGGGTGGTCAGCATGAAGAAAATGAGCATGAACATGACGGTGTCGATCATGGGGACCAGATCGATCTCCGCATTCTTCACATGCGATCCGCTGGGAACTTTCATTTCCCTTCTTCCTTCATGTAGATGTCTTTTTCGTAGGTGGCAAAGATCACATCCGACACGCCGGCGGCCGCACAGGCCGTCATGGCGCGCTTGACCAGCTGGAACTTCACGGTGCGGTCAGCCCGCAGATACAACCGCATGTTCGGCTCGGTCTTGACATGCTCCTTCATCGCAACCTCCAGCCCCTCGTCGCCGACCAACTGGCCAAACACGAGGAACGGCCGTTCTTCCGTCGAAAACTCGTTGCCCGGCGTCCGCCCGCCGATCGGCACAATATTCACCGTGCCACGGCGTTCGGGATCCTTCTGCTCCGCGCCATTCGATGCCACGGGAAGCCGCACTTCCGTGGGCGCATCCACCTTGGTCATCGTAGCTGCGCACATGAAAAAGATCAGCAGCAGAAACACGCAGTCGATGAGCGGCACCAGCTCAACGCGCGCGTCCTCGATCTCTTCTGATTTCTTAACTTTCATGGCCTAGAGTTTGCTGCCCGCTCCCATGGCGGCCGCCGGCTGTGCCTCGGACGCGGCGGTTTCACCAAAGGTGGCGTTCCCCTGCCCCATCATCGCGTCGAGGGTTTCGCTGTAGCCACTCTCCGCGTCCTTGACCACCGTGTTGAGAATGTTACGGAACAGGAAGTAGAACCCCATGGCGCAGATGGCGATCAGCAGGCCGGAGGCCGTACACACCAGGGCCTCGGAGATGTTCTTGGCGAGCATTTCGGGCTTGCCCATGCCGCCGCCGCCGATCTTGGAAAAGGCCCCGATCATGCCGCTGACCGTGCCCAGCAGTCCCCACATCGGCGACATCGTGGTAAGCAGCGCCAGAAAGTTGACGAAAAAGGCATAGCGCGTCTCCTCGCGGCCGACGGTCTCCGAGATGGCCTCCTCCATCTTCTTCCGTGAGCCCAGGGGATCCTCGCTGCGGTACTGCCGCAGGCCGGCAATCATGCCCCGCGTGTAGAACGTATCCGTGGAGGCAGACGCGTTCCAAACCTGCTGCACGTCGCCACCGGTCGCCGCGCTCTTGATCTGCGCCACCAGCGAAGCAGGCACCATCTTGCCGCGATTCACGCGCTGAAAGTTGAGCAGGACGAGGCTGACGGTCGCGAAGGAGCAGGCCCCCAGCGGCCACATAGCCCAGCCGCCGGACTTGATCAGGTGGATGAGTGTGATCTCATTCTGCATCTGCAGCGCCGGGGCCGCAACCGCAGTGCCGGTTGCGGGCGCAGGCGCAGGCGCAGGCGCCGTCGATTGTGCCACGACGCAAAAAGTCACACCTGCCGCCAGCAGCAGCACCATCACGCCGATCCGTTTCGCTTTGCTCATGTCATCCATCTCCCTCTGCTTTGCCAGGCCCGTGCGCGGAGCGCCCGGGCCACCGTTGTTCCCACACCTGACAGACGCGTGCCTCGAACACCTGCGACTGTCGACTCCCTTGCGCAAACTACTTTGCCGTGCCGCTGCCGGTTCTGGGCCTGGCCGGCGGCTTGGCGGCGGGCGGCGGCTTGACGGCGGGCGGCGGAGCTGCCACGGGCGCCGGAGCTGCTGCCGGCGGCGGCGCAGCGGGCGCCGCATCAGGCGCCGCATCTTCATCGCCCGGCTTTTTAGCGGCCGGCTTGTCAGACTTGGAAGAAGGCGTCACATCCGGCTCATCATCCTCGCCAACGGCTGGTTTTTCGCCATCCTTAAGCAGTTGATCGGCCAGCTTGTTCATGTCGTCGGCGGTTTTGAAGAAGACGTTTTCGATCGCGGACTTTTCCTTCTCCCGGGTCAGGTTTTTTTCCATGATCACCTTCAGCCGTTCGAGGGCCACCGCGCTCCAGTCGGTCCGCGGAAAAATCTTGGCCACCTCGTAATAAACATCGCGAGCCCGGTACGGCTCGAGCAGTTCCTCGTAGCAGCGCGCGGAGAGCAACAACGCGTCGGGAAAGGTCTCTGCGTCCTTGTTCTCGAAGCAAACGGATTTCAGCACCGCATCCATCGCTTCACGGTAGCGTACGGCACGCCATTCCAGCTCGGCCCGAATCAGCCAGTAGTGGCCGAGCGCGGCATCGCCCGGCATCGGCTCGGTCATCTGGTTGACATGAAACTGCGCGGTCTTGACCTTGCCCATCGCCAACAGGCACCGGCACCCCTTGAGCACGCCCACCTGCCCCACGCTGGACCATTGTGCGCGGGCACAGTCCTTAAGAATGTCGTAAGCGGCCTCATACTGCTTCTGCGCCAGATCGCGCTTAGCCTGATCCTCCCCGGCGGTACGCGCCGTGCGCGCCGCTGCGCGCATCATGTAGGTTCCCACGTCCATAGCCAGCTCGGCGGCATTGTTCTCTGGAATTGCCAGATAGGGCAGCATCGGCTTCACAGCCGGCAGGAGCAGGCGCACAGCCGTGGCCCAGTCGTTGGCCCGCACGGCCTTGGCAACCTCGTAGCGGTCGTATTCGATTTCGAACTGCGCCCGCTGGATCCTGGCGTACTCAATCCGGTTGCCGGGTGCGTTGGGTACACCGCCCGCGACCGCAACTTCATCCTCATTGCGGCCGACCAGAGAAACCTCAAGGCTCTCCTTGTCGCGCCAGATCCGTACAGTGAGCGGCGGGGTGGGCAGGACGGTTTTCGTCGACGGTGCGGTCGGTACGGTCGACGGCGGAGCCGCCAGCCGCGCCCCTTGCGCGCATGTTTCTGTCGGCAGGGCCGTCACCATTGCCAGCAGGAGCGCCACAAGGCCCGCGCCAGCCGGCCTGGCCGCAACCGCATACCAGACTGCTGCGTCCGGCGCCGGGCGCGTCGCGCGGGTGTGGTTCGGCGGCGTGTAGTTCACGGGCGTCTTCATCGGGGCTCCAGTTTGGACAACAGCACTTTGGCCTGTTCGTACTCCGGATACGGCGCCAGATCTTCCGCCTTGAGCATCTCCTGCAGCGTGTCACGGGCCTTGCCATCCTCATAGGCCCGGTGCAGGCATTCAGCGCGGCGCAGATAGGCTTTCGCCGTCCAATCCCGATACTTGGCATACATAACATAGATGCGCTCGTAGTAGGCAGTCGCCTTGAGGAACTCCTTGCGCGCCTCAGCGCACAATCCGCGGCCGTACAGCGCCTCGGGCCAGTACTTGGCCCACGTGCGCACAGAGAGCACCGATTCGCTGCACTTGTCGGCATCCTCCGTCTTGCCGTCCTCGCGGTACAGGCGGCTCAGGAGCAGCAACGCCTGCGCAGCCTCGGCGTTGCTGGCAAAAACCGTGCGGATCACATCCAGGTGGCGGATGGCCTCTTCCCGCAGCGCTTTGGCCTTCTCGGCCGGCGCCGTGCGCAGCAGTTCGATGTTGTTGCGCGCCAGGAAAAGCCGCGCGTTGAGCGCGTAGTCGGTCTCGGTAAACTCCGCGATGATATTCTGCGCAATGGCCACGGCCAGGTTGGTCTGGCTCCTGGCAATGGCGCCGTCCAGCATGCACTCCAGTACGGCCGGACACGCGTTGGTGATATTCTCGCGCTGCAGCAGCTTGTCCATGTGCTGTTCGCGCTCCAGGGGTTTGATGTCGGGATGGAACATCAGCACACGCGTGAGCCGCAATTCGCCCACCGAATCACTGGCGCTGCGCGCCTGGCGCAGCGACTGCTGCAGTTCGTTCCACGCACCGCGCGCCTGGTCGGCGGGCAGCCTGTGGGTCGTGGCCACCCACTCGTCCAGGATCATGTCCACGCCGATCTGCTTGCGGTCAGCCCCGTACTTGAGCACCGCGTCCTTGTAGTAGCGGGCAGCGCCCACCGGCTCCCCGGTTTCGATGAGCGTGCGGCCGATCCAGTAGACGGCCAGAGGAATGTTGGAGTCCGGCCGGTTGCGCTCGATGTAGCGCTTGTAGTGCGCGCCGCATTCATTGAACTTCTTGGCATCCCACAGCATCTGGCCGGCCTGGAACGCACAGTGGTTGTAGTGCTCGATGTTGACAATGTCATCCTTGAACTCCATGGCGCGCTGGTAGCAGGCGACCGCGTCCACGATCCTGGCCTGGGAGCCCGCAATGTCGCCGCGCGTCATGATCGCCTCCGGCGTCAGCTTGCTGTCCGGATGGGCCTTGATAAAGGCCGAAAAACGCCCATCCGCCTGATCGAACTGCCCTGTGGCGTAGTAGCAGATGGCACGGCGGAAGGTGGCGTCCTCCATGTACATGGCTTCCGGGTGGCGCGCCAGAAGCTCGTCGAAGTCCTTGCCCGCTTCCTCATATTTGCTGTTGAACATCAGCGCCATGGCCGTCCAGTAGGTCGCACCGGATATCAGCTCCGAGCCGGGAAAGCGCTTGCGCAGCTCAAGAAACCGGGTCACGGACGAGTCAAACTGCTCCTCCATGAAATACGCGTAGCCGAGAAGAAACAGGCACTCGGCGGCGGACTGGTGGTTCGGGCGGTTTTGCAGCACGCCGCTGAGGTGCCGGATGACCTCGGGCCAGTTCTGCTCCTTGGCGTACATCTGACCAACCATCACGGTGACTTCGTCGTACCATTGTCCGTCGGGATATTTCTCCATGTACTGCCGGGCGTTCTCGTAGGCGCGCGTCCAGGGGAGCAGGCGCGTGGAGCAGATAAACGCCAGATAAAGCGATTCCTCGGCCTTCTCCTTGCCGCCCACCGCACTCAGGTGCAGAAACAGCTCGCGCGCCTCGCGGTAGCGCATGGCCTCCATATAGCCGCGCGCAATGCGGTACTCAAGCTCGGTGTCGTAGTTTTCGAGCTCCGACATGGCCTTGATTTCGGCCTCGGTCTCGCCGACCCATTCCTGCAGGCGCATCAGGCGCCGCGGATCCGTCAGGTCGCGCTTCTCCAGCTCCACGCGCTTCTGCAGATACTCGAGAAAAGACTCCGTGCGCACGAGCACCTCGTCGTGCGGGAAGACCAGCCGGTGCAGCCAGAACGCCTCGCGGTAGCGCTCATCCTGGAACAACGAATCGCCGGCTTCCAGCGCCGCCATGTTAAAGGAGATCGAACGCGCCGCCAGCGAATCGCGCTGCAGCAGGAACGGGACCATGGTATAGATCTTCTCCAGGCTCAGCGTCTTCAGGTAGGCCGTTGCCAGATGCGTGGCGGCCCGGCTGCGCCGCAGGCTGTCCGGCGCCCAGCGGAAAGCCTTGTACAGCGGGCCACGCGCCGCACCCCAGTCGTCCTTCACCAAATAGCACTGGGCAATGGAGTAGTAGATGTCGGTCCGGATGTCCGGGCCGTATTCGTAGCGCTTCATCGCGTCGTAATAGGCCTTGATTGCCTCATCGCCCTTGCCCGAGAGACGCCGGCAATCAGCGATATATACCAAGGCCTCGGAGGTGTGCGACGAATTCGGATACTTTTTGGTGTAGTTAAGAAAGGCCGTCTCAGAGGAGGGAAAGTTGGCTGTGAAGAAATAGCAGAGGCCAAGATTGTAATACGTTTGCTCCAACCCCGCCCGGACGGACTGATCCTTGCTGCCGGAAAAGATCTGGATGAGATTCTCGAACTCCGGAATGGCGGCATCAAACTCGCCCTGCCCGAAACAGCGGTAGGCTTTTTCGCGGATTTCCCGCACCGACGCCTGCGGACCGCTGTCTGCCTGCGCCTGGACAACTAACGGGCGCAAAGCAAAGAAGCAAAGCGACACGGCCAACCCGCGCACAACACACCGCCCCGGCAAAGACATGCAAGTTGCAAATGCCATAGCGCTGCACCCTGAAAAATGATTACCGATGTATTAAAGCAAACATTCCCGCCACCTGCCAGCACAAAATCCCATCATGAGAACTGCTGCTTCGCCGCGCACAACCCTTGCCTCGCTGGGAAGCGACATGCTATAAAAAAGACGGTCATGCGCCGTTGGGCATGACAAGGAGTACGTGGTGTGTCCTTGAAGAAACAATTCCTGTCCGCCGTCTTCGTCCACTCGGCCGCCGTCCTGCCCCTGCTGGCTCAGGCGACCGCCACCAACATGCCCCCGCCACCTGACCCGCCCCCGGCCACCCAAATGGCCGCCGCCATGCTGGCATCCTGCGTGGCCACACTCCCGCGCGAGCCGCTGGAGTTGGTCGGCTCGCTCACGGTCCGCAAGCAGCGCGGCATCATCGTCGCTGAGCACCCCTATCGCCTGCGCCTCGACTGGGGCGCGACGCCGCAGTTTGTTCAATGTGCCCTGCTGAATGCCCAGGGCCAGACCCAGCAGTGCCTCACAATCATCCGACGTGACGGCGTCCCCGAGCTGGAACTGCGCAGCGGACCCGCGCTCGAAAAGCAGCCCCTGCCGTCGCTTTCCGCCCGGGTGCTCGACACCGACATATCCTGGCTGGACCTCTCGCTCGACTTCCTCTGGTGGAAGAACGTGCAGTGGGAAGGCGAAGGCGCCGTGCTTAACCGCACCTGCGACATTCTGCTGGCCAGGCCGCCATCGCCGATTCCGGGCTGTGCCGGCGTGCGCATCTGGCTCCATCGCGAAACCGGCTTCCTCATGCGCGCCGAGCAGCTCGACCCGAACGACCAGCCCCTGCGACGCATGTCGGTCGGCGGCGTCGAGAAGTTCAAGGACCGCTGGTTTGTCAACCCGCTGGATGTCGTGGCGGAAAAGAGCGACTTTCGCACACGCTTGCTTGTAAAAGACGTCCTGACGCCATGAACACGCCCCTCCTCATTCTGGATAGCGCCGTGCTTGGGGTGTTGTTTGTGCTGTCGGCGTTTTTTGCCGGCAGCGAGACTGCGCTGTTCGCGCTGACGCCGGTGCAGGTGCAGCGCATCCGCGACCGCAACCCGCGCGCCGGCGCGCGCCTGCAGCGCCTGCTGTCGCAGCCGGAGCGCGTGCTCTCCACCACCCTGATCGGCAACACGCTCGCCAATGTGGCCATTGCCAGCATCGGGTTCGTCGTCATCCACATGCTGGCGCCGCAATACAACAGCACACTCATCGCCATCCCCACCACCACCGTGCTGCTGCTGCTGTTCGGCGATCTGATCCCCATGCGCATCGGGGTCGCCAATGCCGAACGCCTCGCCCCGGTCCTGAGCTCCATCCTGATCCTGTGGATGCACCTTTTTGCCCCGCTCGGGCGCCTGCTGGAGACCACTTCACGCCTGCTGCGTCGCTTCTTCCTGCCGGAGCGCAAAGCCCTGAACGACGCGGAGCTCCTGACCCTGATGCAGATCGGCGCGGAACAGGGCGTGCTGGATGCCGAAGAACGCTCCATGGTGGACGGCATCATGCGGCTGTCCGAGCTCAAGGCGAGCGACGCCATGACGCCGCGCGTAGATCTGGTTGGCATCGATCTCGACGACCCGCCCGAGCGGCAGCTTGGGGCAGCACGGCAGGCGCGTCTGCTGCACCTGCCGGTCTACCGCCGTACACCCGACGCCACCGAGGGCTTCCTGAACGTGGCGCGCTACCTGCTCGATCCGGCCCATGACGTGCGCAAAGCCACGGAGCCCGCACTGTTTATCCCTGAAAATGTCACGCTTGACGACCTGCTGATCACGTTCCATCGCAACAGCCGCGAAATCGCATGCGTGCTGGATGAGTTTGGCGGCACCGCCGGCGTGGTGACGCGCGGCGACGTGCTGGAGTTCGTGGTCAAGGGGGTCGAACGCGCCGTTGTCGGGCGCCGGCCGCCGCTCGAAGCAATCGCCAGCGGCGTCTGGCTGGTGGAGGGAACCGCCATACTCGACGAGATCAACCATGAGCTGCGCACACAGCTGGAGGCCGAGGGCGCCGACCGCATGGCCGGGTGGGTCTCCTTCCATGCCGGACGACTGCTGAAAGCCGGCGAAACCGTGGAGGCACAGGGGTGTCGCGCCACGGTGCGGCGCCTGCGAAACCACCGCATCGAGCAGGTGCAGCTCGAACTTCTCGCTCCGGCAACACCCTCTTCCAGCGCACAGGACGACGAATACGGAAGTCATCCGACATGAGCATTCCCGTCGAATTCGTGATTATCCTGGCCTGCCTGCTCGCCCAGTCCTTTCTGGCCGGCATGGAAATCGGCGTGCTCTCCATCAACCGCCACCGTCTCACGCACCTGGTTCGCAGCGGGGCGCGCGGCGCAAAAATTATCGAGGGTTTTCTGCACGACACCGCCCGCCTGCTCGGCACCACCATGGTGGGCGTCTGCCTGATGCTGGTGGTCATCTCAACGCTCGCGGAAAGCCTGGCGGAACGGAGCCTGAACCGTACCGGGCAGGCCATCTCCGCCGTCGTCGTCTCGCTGCTGATCCTGATCTTCGGCGAATACCTCCCCAAGCTCTGGTTCAACCGCCGCCCGATCGAACGCTGCCTGCCGTTTGCCGGACTGCTCCGCATCGCAGAGCGCATCCTTCACCCGCTGGTCTGGCTGACCACCGTGCTCACCCGCTGGGCCTCCCCGCGCCTGGAACACCCGCAGCACAACCTGTTCATGACGCGCGAACACATCCAGTCGCTGGTACAGGACAGCGCAGCCGGCGGACAGATCTCGGCCTTTGAACGGCTCATGATCAACCGCGTGCTGGACCTGCAGCTGAAGACGGCCGCCGAGGTCATGACACCGCTGAAGCAGGTGATTCATGCGCATGATGACGCGACGCTTCAGGAATGCTACGACCTGGCCACCCGGTCGGGGCAGACGCGCCTGCCGGTTCTCGACGCGGACGACGGCGCCTGCATCGGCATCCTCCATCTCGTGGAAATCCTGGCAAAGGTGGACAATCCCGCGGCCATCACCGCCAAGGAATGCATGTCCACGCCCTTCTTTATCCAGCCGTCGATCCCTGCCGACGACCTGCTTCCCGTCATGCGGCGCAACCGACAGCCCATGGCCGTGATACGCAACGACGCCGGGACCGTGCTCGGCGTGGTCACGCAAGAAAACATTGTCCGCTTCCTCCTGGGTGCCCTGCCAAAGGAGCTGTAGCCCCGAGCCGAAGGCACGAAAAAGCCGCCGGGCTCGGGCGAGCCCGCGCTACCCAGCCAAAGGGGCTGCTGCCAAACATGCGCTTGTTCCCGCCAACCTCCCGCTGCGTCTGCATCGTGTGCGAGCGTCCAGCCCAGCGGTTTGCACTGGTCTGCGACTATTGCGGCGAGGATCTGCCGCAGCGCCGTAGCAGGCTAATGCGCCGCATGGCCGCAGCTGGCGCGGCAGTGTGCTGCACCGTTGCTTTTGCGGTTGTGCGGGGGGACGTTCGGGTGCCCGCCAGCCTGACGCTGCCCGCCGGCATTCTGGTGGCGCTGGGCGCCGGGCTCGCACTGCTGCCGCCCCGGCTGTGTGGCGTGGCACATGCGACGCGCAGGGAGCGCTTGCGGCAGGTGGCGTGGCGCTACTGCAGCAGCCTCGCGCTGGCCGCCCTGACCGCCTGGGCCACGCTGGTCGCCGGCTCCCCCGGCCCGTGGTCGCGGCTGCATGCCATACTCGCCGCAGCCTCCTTCCTCGCGCTCCTCGCAGCCCCGCGCGCACTGCAGATCCCCTGGCACAAACTCGCAGCCGGAGGCCTGCTGGCAGCCGGCCTGCTGCTGTCGCACTAAAATCGCACGCACCCTTCGCGGGCGCATCCCTGTTTCGTTGACCTACAGCAGACTGCGGGTGGTGCGCGTTGTCCGTAAGCGACGGTAGGGACGGCTTTACGCCGTCCACTGTCAGGCCAGTTACGGGTAGACGGCATAAAGCCGTCTCTACCCAATGCAAGTCAAGGAAACAGGGATGCGCCCACCCTGCGCGGGGCGCAATTTATTGTCTTGCGCAACTCGTTCCTTTCGTGTGGAATACAACACGCAACCGGTATAGTGTCGAAATCGTACCGGAAATCATCCCGCCTGCTTCCCTTACGTAATTCGCAAGAGACAAAAACGCTATGCGCTGGACACGTTCCCTGATCACCACACTCCGCGACGATCCCCAGGAAGCGGAGATCGTCAGCCACAAGCTCATGCTGCGGGCCGCCATGATCCGCAAGCTGTCGGGCGGCCTGTATACGTTCCTGCCCCTGGGCCTGCGCGCCCTGCAGAAGGTCGAACGCATTGTCCGCGAAGAGATGGACCGCGCCGGCGCCCTCGAGATCCTCATGCCGGCCTTGCAGCCATCCGACTTGTGGGAACAGTCCGGCCGCCTCGCCGCCATGGGGCCAACCATGTTCAAGCTCAAGGACCGCCAGGAACGTCTGCTGGCGCTGGGTCCCACGCACGAGGAAGTCGTCACCGATCTCATCGCCCGCGAGGTGAACTCCTACCGCCAGCTTCCCTGCACCGTCTACCAGATCCAGACCAAGTTTCGCGATGAAATCCGCCCGCGCTTCGGCCTGATGCGCGCCAAAGAGTTCATCATGAAGGACGCCTACAGCTTCGACACCACGCTGGAGGCGGCCGACCGCAGCTATCAGGCGATGTACGACGCCTACGTGCGCATCTTCCGGCGCTGCGGCCTGCGCACCAAGGCGGTCGAGGCCGACACCGGGGACATCGGGGGCAAATGGTCGCATGAGTTCATGGTCATGGCCGAGGCCGGCGAAGACGGCATCCTCGAGTGCGCCGCGTGCAGCTATGCCGCCAACCAGGAGCGCGCCGAACGTCAGGCGCCACCGCCGGCTGCGCCGGCGGTTATGGCGGTTTCGCCGCAACTGCAGGAAATCCCCACACCTGGCCTTCACACGATCGATCAAGTTGCTGCCTATCTCAAATGCGCGCCAGCGCATTTGATCAAGACACTGCTGTATCTGGCAGACAGCAAGCCCGTGGCTGCGCTGGTGCCTGGCGACCGCGAAGTGAACGAGCACAAGCTCAAGCGTGCGCTCGGCTGCAAGCGCCTGGAGCTCGCCGACAATGCCACCATCGCCAAGGTCACCGGCGCGCCCGTTGGCTTTGCAGGTCCGGCCGGGCTCGAGATTCCGATCTACGCCGACGCCGCGCTGCGCGGCGCCACGGGCCGCTTTGCCGGCGCAAACAAGCACGACACGCATCTGGCGAACGTGGACCTGGCGCGCGATGCCCGCGTGACGGAATACATGGACCTCGTGGTCGTGAGCGAAGGCGACACCTGTCCGCGCTGCAGCGCCCTGCTGCGCCTGGCGCGCGGCATCGAGGTCGGCCATGTCTTCAAGCTCGGCACCAAATATGCCGAATCCTTCCAGGCCAAATACCTGAATGAAAAGGGGCAGGCCGAGCTCATGGTCATGGGGTGTTACGGCATTGGCGTCACGCGCACGCTGCAAGCCGTCATCGAGCAAAGCCACGATGCCGATGGCATCATCTGGCCGGCCTCCGTGGCCCCCTACACCGTGGCGCTGCTGCTGCTGGACCCGAAAGACGCCGCCGTGACCGCCGCCGCTGAAAAGCTGGCCGGCGAGCTGGAGGCGCGCGGCATCGATGTGCTGCTGGACGATCGCGAAGAACGCCCCGGTGTGAAATTCAAGGATGCCGACCTGATCGGACTCCCCTACCGCGTGGTGGTTGGCGCCAAGTCGCTGGCCAAGGGCGGCGTCGAGGTCAAGCCCCGCATGAGCAAGGAGTTTCAACTGGTGCCCGCCGAACAGGCCGCGGAAAAGATCGCCGAGCAGATCGCCGCGGCCAAGCAGGCGCTGGCGTAGGTTTTTGCGTGTCGCCGCATCCGGTTTGCGTACTGATTACAAAGGAGGACTCCATCATGAACACAACAGACGAATCCAACGAAACTACGAACAGCAACGCGCTGACCAAGCGCAATCTGGTTGTCCGCATCGCGGATGAAACCGGCATGCACCAGCAGGAAGTCTACGCGGTGCTCCAGCGTTCGCTGGATTACATCACGGAAGCGCTGCAGGCAGGCAAGCACGTCGAGTTCCGCGATTTTGGCGTGTTTCATGTCGCGCTGCGCAAGGCGCGGGTCGGGCGCAACCCCAACAAGCCGGCCGACGTGGTCAGGATCCCGCCGCGCAAGGTTGTGAAGTTCAAGCCCGGCCGCAAGATGAAGCTGATCATGCTGGACCCTGAGCCGACGGTATGAACGCACCTGCAATCTCCTTCGAGCCGCCGCGCGGCATGCGCGATTTCTACCCCGAGGACATGGCCTGGCGCAATCGCGTCTTTGACGCCTGGCGCCAAGCGGCCACGCTTAGCGGCTTTGCCCCCTATGACGCCTCCGTGGTGGAGAGCCTGGAACTGCTGCAGCGCAAGGCCGGCGAGGAAGTCTCCGAGCAGATCTATGCCTTCCAGGACAAGAGCGAACGCTGGCTGGCGCTGCGTCCCGAGATGACCCCCACCCTCGCCCGCATGATCGCCGCCCGCCAGGGGCAGCTCCAGTTCCCGGTCAAGTGGTTCACCGTGGCCCAGTGCTTCCGCTATGAGCGCATGACCCGCGGACGCAAGCGCGAGCATTACCAGTGGAACCTCGACATTGTCGGCGAGGAGAGCGTCACCGCCGAGGCCGAGGTGCTGGCCTGCGCGGCACGCGCCCTGCGCGGCATGGGGATGCCGGACGCCGCCTACCGCATCCACGTCAACAACCGCGCACTGCTGAGCGAGCTGCTCGCGAAAATTGGCGTGCCCGCCGCTTTTCATGCCGCCGTCTTCCTGGCCCTGGACAAGCGCGGAAAACTGCCGGACGAGGAGATCGCAGGGCTGCTGGCCAAGGAAGGACTGCCACCGGAAATCGTTCCCAAAGCCTTTGAGCTTCTGGCAATCCAGACGCTCGACCAAGCCGCGGCCGTGGCAGGTGCGGACTCGCCCGCCATCGCCAAACTGCGCGAACTCTTCGCGCTGGCGGAACTGCACGGCTTCGCGGACCGCTTAGTCTTCGACATGGCCGTGATCCGCGGGCTCGCGTATTACACCGGCATCGTCTTCGAGGCCTTTGACACAGAGCGGAAGTTCCGCGCCATCTTTGGCGGCGGGCGCTACGACAGCCTGCTGACCCTGATCGGCGGCGCGCCTACACCGGCCGTGGGCCTGGGGTTCGGCGATGTTGTGGTGGTCGAAGTGCTGCGGGAACTGCTGGGCGAAGCGGCCTCGAGCGCACGCGATGGCGTGGTCATCGGCTTCATGTTCCCGGAACAGCGCGACGCCGCCATCCGACTGGCCACGCGCCTGCGTGGCGAAGGCCTGCGCGTGGATCTGGGGTTGGCGCCGTTAAAACCCAGGCAGTTCTTCTCCCGCGCCGGCTCCGGCACCTGCCAATCCGCCGTCTTCCTCGGCCCGGACGATGTGGCCAAAGGCGCCGCCCGCATGAAGAACCTGGAGACGCGCGAGGAGCGCGAAATCGCCCTATAGTGCCAGCCCCAAGTACAGCGGGACCTGCGGGACCGCTGTTTGGCTGGCAGACGCCTTGTATCAGCGGGTGCGCACCCCCCGCTGTACTGCGATTTCCAGCAGCCATCTCATGACCGGCAAGTGTTACACGGTCTTCGCTGGCGCGGCGGGCGCCTCTGTCAGCCCGGCAGTTGCCGGTTTCGGCAAGCCTCGAACCTGGATGTGCAGTTCGCGCAGTTGCTTCTCCGTGACCGGCGAAGGCGCCCCCATCATCAGGTCCTGCGCTTTCTGGTTCATCGGGAAAGCAATGACCTCGCGGATGTTGTCTGCACCGGCCAGCAGCATCACGATGCGGTCCACGCCCGGCGCAATCCCGCCGTGCGGCGGCGCGCCGTACTTGAACGCGTTCAGCAGGCCCGAGAACTTGGCTTCCACGTCCTCCTGCTTGTAGCCGGCAATTTCGAAGGCCTTGAACATGATGTCCAGCTTGTGGTTGCGGATGGCGCCACTGGAAAGCTCCACGCCGTTGCAGACCACATCGTACTGATAGGCCCGGATGTCCAGCGGCGACATCTTCTCGAGCGCCTCCATGCCGCCCTGTGGCATGGAGAACGGGTTGTGCGAAAACGCCACGGCGTTGGTCTCCGGATCCAGCTCGTACATCGGGAAGTCCACGATCCAGCAGAACCGGAAGACGCCCTTTTCGATCAAGTCGAGGTCGCGCCCCAGCTTGCCACGGATCTCGCCAGCCATCTTGGCGGCCTTGCCCGGCTCGTCGCAGATAAAGAACATCACGTCGCCGTCCTTCATCGCGGCGTTTGCGGTCAGGGCGTCCAGCTCCTCTTTCTTCAGGAACTTCTGGATCGGCCCCTTGATCCCCTCGCCATCCCAGATGAGATAGGCCAGCCCCTTGGATCCGATTGTCTTGGCATGCTCAACCAGCTTGTCGAAGAAGCTGCGCGGCTGGGTCTTGATGGCCCGCACGGGGATGGCGCGCACCACGGCGCCGGACTTGATGGCGCCGGCAAAGGCGTTGAAGCCGGAGTTGCGGAAGATCTCTGTGACGTCGCTCATCTCAATCGGGATGCGCAGGTCCGGCTTATCGCTGCCATACTTCAGCATGGCCTCGTGATACGGGATACGGCGCCACTGCGGCGCATCCACCGCCAGCTTCGAGAACGTGGTGAACGTGCTGTACAGCACATCCTCGACCACGGCAAAGACATCCTCCTGCGTCACGAACGACATCTCCATGTCGAGCTGGTAAAACTCGCCCGGCGAACGGTCAGCGCGGGCATCCTCGTCGCGGAAGCACGGCGCGATCTGGAAATAGCGGTCGAACCCGGCCACCATCAGGAGCTGCTTGAAAAGCTGCGGCGCCTGCGGCAGCGCATAGAATTTGCCGGGGTGTACGCGGCTCGGCACGAGATAGTCGCGTGCGCCCTCCGGCGAACTGCAGGTGAGGATCGGCGTCTGGAACTCATTGAACCCCAGCGCGGTCATTTTCTGGCGGAGATGCGCAATGATCCGCGAGCGCAGCAGGATGTTCTGGTGCAGGCCGGCCCGGCGCAAATCCAGGAAGCGGTACTTGAGCCGCACTTCCTCGGCAATGTCTTCATCGCCCGCGAGATAAAGCGGCGTCTGCTCGGAAACTGACTGCTCGATGCATTCATCCGCCACCACCTCGATCGATCCGGTTGGCAGGTCGGCATTGATGGTGGCCGCGTCGCGCATCGCCACCAGGCCGGTGAACGTCACGACGCTTTCCAGCTTGATGCGCGTCAGCGACTCGAAGAATGACCGGCTGGGATGGACCACGATCTGCGTCTGACCGTAATGGTCCCGCAGGTCAACAAAAAGAATCCCGCCGTGATCGCGCTTGCGGAAGATCCAACCGGAGAGCTTGACGACCTGTCCGGCATGTGACGGGCGCAGTTCGTTGCAGGTATGTGAGCGGTACGGGTTCATGCGGGTTTCCTTACAAAAATAAAACGCAAACTATAGCACGCCGAAGGCGTGGCGACCAGCGGGAGAATCACAAAAAAGCAACGGGGCGGTCTTTCAACCGCCCCGTTGCCGCACGCTTCCTCGCGCGCCACGCGCTACAGCAAGGGCTCGACCACAGCCTGCAGCTTATAGAATGCGCCGGGCGGCGCATCCAGATCCGTGAAGGAGCGCGACTGCGCCGCCTCGCCCGGCTTCGCAAGGATATCCTCCGCACCCGGCACAGGCGCAAATCCGAGCGACAAGTCGGTGGTCCGCAGCACCTTGTACCGGATCTGCGAATACCCCGCGACCGGCACATCCGGCGAGTGCCACTGGATCACCGGATGCCCGCTGCCATCATTTGTGATGATCGGAATCACGAAGTCCTTGCCTTCACCAATATACCGTTCGAGATCGCCAAGGCCGCTACCGGCAAGCGACTCCGGGCTATGCGTATCGAATCCGAGCGCCAACTCCAGACCGTCCGGCAGGCCGTCAAAATCACTGTCGAACTCGTTGGGATTGGCATCCAGCGGTCCGTCGGCGTAGGCCTGCCAGATGGTCTTGGTGTTCAAGACTTCCTCTCCGCTATGGGCAGCGATCGAGCCGAACTTCTGGATTTCCCACGCATCCGGCAGCTTGTCGTTATCCGTGTCGCGATCGCGCAGGATCACCTTGACACCGGCAGACTCCGAAACGGACGGGCCAACCATCAGCGAACGAATCTCCTGATAGCCCGGACCTGTTGCCGGCACATGGTTACGCACAAAGCCCCAAGTTTCCGTCGGGCGCATACGCCCATCGCCGTTCTGGTCGATGAATCCGAGCAGGACGTAGCTCGCCGGCGAGAGACCGGTGAGCGTAAACGCCCCCTTCTTCTGCAGGGTAACCTGCGCCACGGGCCGGCCACTGAAGCCCGGCACATCCGTCAACGGATAGGCCTGCACAATGAAGGGATACCCCTGATAGCGGTAGGTAGCCGCAAACACGTCGTTGGTTGTCGTCGGATTCTGGAAGACAGCCGACAGGACAGTCCCCGACACGTAGTTGACCACACACGTGCTGGACAACCAGCCAGCCGACGAGCGGTTCGAATCCACCTTCAGCGTAACACTTGCCAGGTTGGTGAACGTGGCGCCCGCATCCGTGAAGATCACCAGGTTAGATGCGGCTGCGATGTCACCGCGATAGAGGCGCAAGGTCAGCGAGCCCGGTGTAACCACCGCGTTCGTCAGCGCCTTGTTGCTGAAGACGCGGGCCGCTGTGCCGGTTCCGCCCACGCCGGCGAAGACCCGTTCGTCCAGCGCATAATTGGCGACCTTGCCGAAGTACTCCAGCTCGCCGGAGATAGAGAACGGACCGATTACAGGCGTAATCCCGCTGGCCGGCAGGTAGGCACCGGTCGTGTCAACCACCACGCGCGACCAGTCCGACGGTGTGCTCGTCATGATCGTCAGGTAGTTGTTGGGGGTGACGCGCCAGTAATAGATGCCGTCCGGTATGGCGAGGAACCCTAGGCGCGCATATTGCGGCATGTAGCAGTAGTGCGCAATTCCCTGCGAATCGCGATAGTACGGCGCACGCACCATTGTGCTCAGGACCACCGAGCCGGTCGTGCTGTTCTGTCGCAGCTCCAGCGTAAAGGCCGCCACGTCATCCCCGGCCTTCCACTCGAACTGCAGCGGCAAACTGCGCACCGTCTCGTTGAACGGTGACACAATGGTCGGCGTAGTGAAGGGAGCCGTACCCCATTTTTGCACGAAGGTCGAGTACGGGAGATCGGCCACAAACGTATCAGGAACCACCCCAACCGGATCGAAATCCACCGACCAGCTATATTGCGGATTCCAATCGACGCCCGTGTTAATCGTCCCCATGCCGTTCGTCTTGCCGAGATACAGCATGTCCGCCTCAGTCAGATAATTACGCGGAGCACGCAGCCGCAGATCGACCACGGGCCAGAAGTTCGTGGCCGGCCCGCTCATATACAGGTAGCCAACCTTGACGCGGGAGACCGCAGCGCCCTCTGGCACCGTCCACTTGATGCGCGGGAAGCCCATCGCGTTGTCCTGCAGGATGAAGTCCACATCCAGCGAACTCCAGCCCACGTTGACCGGTTGATAGAGGGCATAGCCGCACGGCTCGCCCATATCCCACTCGCCACTCCCATCGGTGTCGATGAAGGCAAAGAACCAGGTATCTCCCTCACGCAGATAGCCCGTTGTCGGCACGCTCAACTTGACAGTCTGGTTGGAGATGCCAGGCTGTTCGACTACGAAGACCGCATCTGGCGACCCATCCCGGAGGGCCGAAGTGTAGCTTTCGATCTGGACGTTGCCTTTCACGGTCCCGGCGTACCAGAAGGTCGCCTGTATGGACGGCATGGGCAGGCTGCCGATATCCGACGGATCCGTGCCAGCCATGTATTCGGCATAGCTGGACCAGTAATCGTGATCCGGATCTTTCTCCGCCACATACTGTGTTGGATCCAGATTATGCACGGCCTTCCACAGCGCCGGCAGGCTGTCCATCGGCGTGTAAAGCTCACCAAAGGTCAGCGAGATGCTGTTGCGGCGGCTGTCGTAGTCCATGTAACCGGAACCCAGCGTATCCGGATTGCGCGGGTCCGTGTTGGCCAGATACTCGGCCGCATTGCACAGACCGTCATGATCCGGGTCACCCCAGGGGCCGTTCTCGCCGCTTGCCTCGGACGGATCCAGATCGTACCAGACCTCCCACCAGTCCGGCATGCCATCCCCATCGCTGTCCGTGGGATACGGCTGGTTTGCGGCCGTCAGGTTCGTCCAGGTGACGCTTGCGCCACGCCACCCCGCGTACGCGCTGAAGTTGAACGGTGCCACACCCATGGGATAGACGAAGTCTTCCACGGTCTCACCGCCGTCGTTACAGAGGAACAGGCCGGAAAGGGCCACACGCTGAATCGCGAGCAGCGGATTATACGAGATCGGCGCGCCATTGGCCGAGCCCGCCAGGCGCGAGGCCGACGGAATATAGATGCCGTACTCCGCGATGCTGTCGCGCAGGAACGAGCGCTCATCCGCGGTCTTGCCGATCTGGAAGTCGAAGTTGAAGTAGGATACCAACCCCAGTTCATTGCCGGTCAGATTGCGGGCGCTAACACTCTTGAGTTCCACTGTCGGCAGACCCCGGTTCCAGATCCGGATCTCATCCATGTCGCCCGTGACGCCGTCGCCAAAGCGGCAAGGACCGGGCTGCGCAAATACGGCAGGCGGTATGACATACGAGAGCGACGGAATGGTCGGGTCCACCATCATGCGGTCTTGTGAAACATCCAGCAACCCGTCCACAAAGAGGTAACACCCCTTATCCGAGCGCACATAGGCCACATGGTGCCACTGACTGTCGTTCACCGGGATGGATCCGTAGATATTATTGAAGTCGAAGTTGCGCTCATAGACAAGCGCCGGACCAGCCGCCGTCATGACTACATACGTGTAATCAATCGCGAACCGGGCGAATAGCGTGCCGTCATCGCCGATACCAAAGTAATAGTTGAAATTATCATCGGTAGGCGCCGACTGGTTACGACGTTCGATCAGGCTGACGCCAGAACTATCCGTCTTAACCCAGCACTCCAGCGTCCAGTTGTTCCTGAGCATGTCGATATAGTCGTTCGGCCTGGATGGATTGGGCGTGACCGCCGTTTCCTTCAGGTAGCCGGTGCCGGTCAGGTGCAGACGGCCAGCCGAAGCGTCGGAATTGCCGAACACCAGCTTGTGCTGCCGTGCGTCGGCGATGGCCTGATAATCCCGCGGGATCTTCCACAGGCGCACATCCGACAGCATGCCGGAGAAGCCATCCGATCCAAGCACCAGATCGCCGGGGCCGGTTTCACACTCCCAGCTCAGATACATATTGACCACGTTGACGCCATCCACGAACAACGCCAGTTCGTTATCTTTGCCATTTAGGCCCAGCGTGAAGCGTGCGGCGATATGGGTCCAGTGATTGGTGGCCACGGCCTGGTTGGTCGATGCCAGCGACAAGATCACCGGAATGCCACTGTCTTTGGCATCAAACGCCACATACGGTATGCCATCAGAAAGGCCAATTTCGTAATTGCGCCTGCCATTGAGGAACAGGCGACGGCTGACCAGCGGGCACATGCCAGGCGCATTCGTATAGGGGTTCACGTAGGCCTCGATGGTCCACTCGGGCATGCTGTAGCGCGAAGTGAACCGGTTGTTCACCTTGTCGTAGGCCACGACGGTGTTACCGGTGCCAGCGTGGAATTCCAGCGCCCGATCCACAAACGGGCTCAGCGAACTGGTCGGATCCGTCCCGCTGCGACTGAGATCGGCGATGGGGTGGCGCAGTTCGATACCGTCCTCAATCCCATCGTCATCCGTATCCTTGTTGCCCGGATCGGTCAGGAAAACATCCTGTTCTTCGCCGTTTGAGATGCCGTCGCCGTCGGAATCCTTGTCGTAATCGCTCTTGCCTGTGTTGCCGGTGTCGTATTCATGCGGATCCGTCCCGGCCCGGTACTCGTAGAGATTGCTCAGTCCGTCGCCATCCGGATCGCCGGATGATCCGCTACCGCCTTCGCCATTGCGCGGATCCAGTCCGTTGGCGGTCTCCCACCAATCCGGCAGGCCGTCCCCATCCGAATCACCGGTGGCCAGGTAGGCGTGATTCGTGGTCATGGCAGCACCGGCTGAGAGCTGCCCGGCATAGCGCCAGTTGCGGCGCCAATCCGCAGTCAGCGTGAAGTCTTCCACCGTGGTTCCGCCATCGTCGAACCGGAACAAACCAACCAGGCCGTTGACGATCACAGAACCACCCGCACCGCCGCCACCCGTCTTGGGCAGGATGTTGCCGATGTTCAGTCGTCCGCCTGTAACCGTCTTGCCGACCAGCGCCTCATCCGGGTCCACATTGTTCAGGATCGCGGCCTTCAGCGCCGCGCAGCTGAGCTTATCGTCAGCGGAGAGCACCAGACCTGCAGCGCCGGCCACGAATGGCGTCGCCATGGATGTGCCGGAGGCATAGCCATACGTCGAGCCCATTTCCGACCCGCCCAGCGGCAACGTGCTCATAATCTCTACGCCAGGAGCTCCCAGATCCACGGTGGTCGCGCCGTAGTTGCTGAAGTATGCCAGCGCGTCGCGGTTATCGGTCGCAGCCACGGCAATGATATTATCCAGGTCATACGAGGCCGGGTACGCCGGTCTGCTGTCATTGTCGTTTGAGTCGTTGGCTGCAGCGGCGCAGAAGAGGTGATTGTTGTCGCCGGCTGCCTTGATGGCATCGTAAAGGGCCTGCGAGTACCCGTATCCGCCCCAGCTGTTGTTGCTGACACGCGCGCCATTCTTCCACGCATACTCAATAGCCGCCAGCGCAGCGTCCAGACTCAAGCCGCCAGCGCTGTCGGCGATCTTCAACGCCATCAGTTTCACATTCCAGTTGACCCCGCAGACGCCGGTGCCGTCATTGCCACTGGCGCCGATGATCCCGGCCACGTGCGTGCCATGGCCAATGACGTCATCCATCGGGTCGGCATCGCCGGCGCCGAAGTCGTAGCCGTACACGTCATCAATGTATCCGTTGCCGTCATCGTCAATGCCGTTACCCGGAATTTCGCCGGGGTTGCGCCACATGTTGTTCTTAAGGTCCGGGTGGTTGTAATCGATGCCTGTGTCAATCACGGCCACGATCACGGTCGGTTTCCCAACGCTGACATCCCAGGCAGTCGGCGCATCAATGTCCGCATCCGCCACGCCGCTACCCGGACCGTTTGTACCCGTGTTATGCAATCCCCACTGCATGCCAAAGCGGGTATCATTCGGGAACGTGTCGAAGAGCTGCAGCGACATGTTGGGCTCAACATACGCCACGCGGCTATCGGCCATCAACTCGGCAATCTTAGCCGAGGCACTGGTGCCATCCGTAATCTGCACATGCACAGCCGAGATGACGTCGTAGCTCTTGATGACGTTCACGCCATTCAGCGACGCCCCCATGGCCATGAGCATCGCTTTCTGGTTGGCGCTGGAGCTCAAGCTGACAACCGCACTGGGCCGCATGCCAACAATCAGCTCGGCCGGCTTGGCAGACGTCGAAGCGGACAGGCTGGCAGCCCGACTCTGCAACGACACCACGCTGCTGGCATTGGTTGACGTCGCATTACTGACCGTCACCATCTGGCCGCCCGCCATCTGACGGATAGACTCGCCACTGTAGGCATAGGCCGCGATGCGTACGTCGTCAATATACCCCTCAAACCCGTTCGTGACGCCCACGCCATTCAGGTTCAATCTCCCGCCGCCCAGGGTCAACTCGCCGCCCAACGGCAGGTTTGCACCCGCACCCGTCACAGGCAACTGCACGGCATCGATGCGCCAGGCTACCAGTTCACCGCTGACAAACAGCTTCAGCGTGTTCGATGCGGCCTGGTACGACGCCGCAATATGCGTCCAGGTCTGGGGTACAACCCAGTCGAGGTTCGTCGTGCCATTCAGCGTGGTCACGCCGGACAAACCGGCCTCCACGCGAATATCCCGCGCCGTCCCGCTAGCCATTCCGGTGTAACGGACATACGGCCGCAGCGTGCCGGAACGATTGGCCACGCCCAGTTCATAGTTGACCGAACCGTCCGACAGCGTGCGTGCAATGACAATGTTGTCGGAGCCGACAGGGATGTTGTTGCTCGGCCAGACCCATGCGGACAGCGTGAACTGCTGGTCCATGGCTTGACGAGCCTGCGCCGGCACCACAACGCGCGCGTTGCCGTTCAGCGAAAGCGCACGGGGTCCGAGCGGGTTAAGCGAGCTCAGCGGATCGCTGATACCCTTGCGATTCCCGCTCGCGTCCACACCCAGCACCTCGTCGCCATCCCAGGTGCCATCATCGTCCGTATCGAACATGTCCGGCATGGTGCCAAGCTGCTGTTCCATGCCGTTGGAGAGACGGTCGCCATCCGAGTCCCGGTCATAGTCACTGAGCGTACCACCGAAGGTGTACTCGGTCAGCGGATCCAGGCGCGCACGGTATTCGGAGTAATTAGTCAGGCCATCGCCATCCGGATCGTCCGATCCCTTGTGAATCGAAATCGAGCCGAAGGCCGCGATTTCCCAGAAGTCCGGCAGATCGTCTGCGTCCTGATCGACAAACTGCGTGGCCACGATCGGCGTGTTGGTGCTGACCATGATCGCATCGCCAACCAACTTGCCGGCATGCACCCAGTTCTGATTCCAGTCCGCCGGATCCGTCGCGAAATCTTCGACCAGGTTGATCGCCAGTCCGAGCAGGTTGGTGGTCGGCGCGTTGGTGCCAAACGGACCGTCGTCGAACCGGTAGTACAACGACGGGCCCTTGTACACGTTCTCGAAGGTCTGGTACGCGTTGAACGCCAGGTTGGTGATGTCCTGCGCCACATTCCAGATGCGGACTTCGTCCAGCAAGCCACGGAAGCCTTCACCCACGCGAGCCACGGCGTTGCCGATGCCATAACCCATGAGCGGCGTGACATCCACGGCCGCGATTGCGACCATGTGGCCGTCCACAAACAGGCTCAACTCCTTGGCCGTGGCATCATAGATGCCTGCCAGGTGATACCACTGGTTGCGACGAAGCAGCGTGACCGGACCGGCTGCCACGTGGTTGTACAGATTCGTGCCATACATACCAGACAGCAGCACATACGGGTACCCGTTGGTGAAGCCCAGTTCATAGTTTACCGAAGATGCGCCAACCTTGCGCTGGATCAGCTTGCCATTCCCGCCAAAGGCCGGATCAATACTGACCCACGCTTCAACGGTCCAGGAGGCATCCTGAACAAGCCGAGCCTGGCCGGACGGCATATCCACAAACCCGCTGCCCGAGACCTTGAGCGCGCCGCTCCTGGCCGGCGACAACGACGCATTGGCCAGCGTGAACTGCGGCAGAGCCGTAGCCGTACCGCGCACCTCAGCCACGTCAGAAACACCGTCATCATCCGTATCCTCGAGCAGCGGATTCAGGCCATATTGCTGCTTCTCGGCGTTTGTCAGGCCGTTGGTTAATTTCATTTCCAGATAGATCGGCGCCAATTCGCTTTGCAAGGGGCGGCCCGTGTACGGATTGAGCGGATTACGCGGATCAGCGCGCAATACACTACGATGGTCGGCGTCCATGCGATAGATGTAGGAATTGACCAGGCCGTCACCGGACATGTCGCGGTTGGCATCATCAATGCCATCACCAAAGCTATCACGCGCATACGGATTGAGCCCGAACCTGATTTCCCACCAATCCTGCAGGCCGTCCCCATCGGAATCAAGGCCGTTGTTTAAGATCGTGGGGTCAAAGATCACCGCAGCATTGGTCAGCGTGCCGGCGTTCTGCCAGCGCGTCAACCAATCCTGATCCATGTCCGGAGCAAAGTCCTGGACCTGTCCGGTCGTCCACGTTGACTTTCCGCTTGTGCCGTTGGTATGCGTGCCGTCATCAAAACTGTACTTCATCACCACATTTGTGGGGCCGCTCTTGATCTGGACATCGTCAATGTAACCGGCAATCCCCTTACCCACGCGGGTGTAGACCGTGCCAACGCCCGTACGGGCGGGACGTCGGGTCGTCGTATCGGAAGCCAGCAGATGTCCATTCATATAGAGCGACAGACGCCCCGTCTGATCATCGAAGCTAGCACGCAGCTGCGACCACGCATTCAGCGGCAGCGCGCTTAACGGCGGAGCTATGACCTGAACCGTTGACCCGTCGGCAAAGTCCGAGAACCGGATGAACGGGCGCATGTCCGAGTTCATGCCGAGGTAGTAGTTATACCGGTTTGTTTGCACTTCGCGAGCCACGATCACGCCCGCGGTCGGCACGTTGGTCGGGTATACACGGGCGCTGATGTCAAAGTTCGTCAGGGCAAACCGCAATGCTGGTGGCGCCAGCACATAACTCGTATCGGTGCCAGACACCTGCAGAACCATCAACCGCGCCGGGCTGAGCGAATTGGTTGCGGCCAGACCGTAGCGAATCTCGTCCGCATCGCTGAGGCCGTCATCGTCCGTATCGATCAGCGTGGGATCCGTGCCGCGCGCCAATTCCAGCGCATTGGGCAGACCGTCGCCGTCGAAATCTTTGCTTCCATCCGGGGTGCCGGTGGGCCCTGTATCGGCCAAGGCCGGATCACATCCCAACCGCAGTTCCAGCGCGTTTGGCAGGCCATCCAGGTCGTAATCGCCGTTCGGATCTATGGCCGCCATCTGAAGCCCGAGGTTGGAGAATTTATTTGTTCTAAAATACTCAAACCCGTCGGCCACACGGTTGTTGTCCGTGTCATCGTCGAGCGGGTTCGTGCCATAGTAATACTCGTACAGATTGATCAATCCATCGCCATCCGGATCGTTGGTCGCGACACAGCTACCCTGGAAGAACATCTGCTCCCACCAGTCGCCCACGCCATTGCCATTCAGATCCTGGTCACGATAAACCGGCGCCGCGTTGCTGCTGAAAATCACAGGATCAATG
>JBAXVM010000059.1:0-12895 GCA_037129105.1 bacterium | reverse complement strand
CCACTTTGGCGGCTTCCACCACGAAGATTCGAAGAACACGAAGATTCACGTAATCAGACGCTGGGAATGACCGAAACTGTCGGATTTGTTGAACTTCGTGCTCTTCGTGGCCTTCGTGGTGAGCATTTTCGGCTGCTTCAGGAAAAGACCATGCAGCATTGGAGTGTAATCGCAGAGTCTTATTTGTCTGAACTTGCTCTAAGATTTAAAATCGATCCGAAAATGGGAGCAGCAACATGGGCGACAAAGGAGCTACGTCACCTTGCCAGCCTCTTTCTTCATCCCCGGATGCTCCATCCCCTTCATCTGATCCTTGAGGTAGGAATGCTCCATTAGAAGCTTCATGAGCGTTTTCATGAACTCCTGCTTCCAGGGGGGCATGGTGTGGATCCGCTGCATCTTGCCCATGTAGAACTCGCGAAAACCGCGGAAAAGCTGTGTGCGAACCTCGTCCAGGGTCATGCTGACGGGCTTGATCACGGGTTCCACCAGGTTGTACTTGCGGTAATCGTGCGTGGCGATGTGCTCTTTCACGTCCTTGTACAGGTCGGCGTAGGGCCAGGGGGTGATGGCCAGGAAGAACGCCATGTCCGGGTCGAAGAACTTGGCCAGCTCGACGGTCCGCTGCATGTCTTCCACGGTCTCATCGGGCATGCCCATGACAAAGGAGGTCTCGGAGACGATGTTGTTCTGGTTGATCAACTCGATCGCCCGGCGTCCCTGCTCGACCTTGAAATCCTTCTTGAAAACATCGAGCGTGCGCTGGTTGACGGACTCCACGCCCACGTAGATGTGCTCAATGCCAGCCTGGCGGTAGCGTGGAAGCAGGTCGGCGTCGCGCAGGATGTCGTCCACGCGGGTCTCGAGCAGCAGGGAGGTGCCCAGGTCGCGCTCGATCAGCAGGTCCAGGATCTGCCGCCAGCGCGGCTCGTCGAATGTGGGGATCTCGTCGGCGAGCATGACGACGTCCACGCCGTACTTGGTTCGCAGCATCTCGAGTTCGTCCACGAAGCGCGTGGCTGAGAGCGCCCGCCATGACTCTTGCCAGAAGAGCCGCTGCGAGCAGAAGGAGCAGTGCTGTTTGCACCCGCGTGACGAAGAGACCACCGCCAGCGTCGAGCCGGGCTTGGGGCGGTAGCTGTATTCCTTCCACGGCACCAGATCCCACGAGGGGTTGAATACGTCCAGATCGCCGCAGAACGGGCGCTCCGGAGTTGCCACAATGCGTCCGTTGTCGCGGAAGGCGATGCCTGCCACGCGGTTAAGATCGGCGCCAACTTTCCAGGCGTCCATCAGCTCCACGGACGTCACTTCGCCCTCGCCGCGCACAATGACGTCCACCTCCGGGTGATTCGTCAGGATATCCTCGTACATGAACGTCGGGTGCGTGTTGCCCAGCACCGTGAGCGTCTCCGGCCGCTCTTCCTTGGCCACGCGGCAGACCTCCATGCCGTCCACCACCGTCGCCGTGATGCAGGAGACAAACACCGCATCCGGCTTTTCCCGGCGCAGGGTCGCTCGCACCTGCTCCAGCGTGTCGAAACGGGTCATGGCGTCATACAGGGCCACGCCATAGCCACCGCGCTGCAGCGCGCCGCCCACATAGAGCAGCCCCAGTGGCAGCCAGGAGCCGGCGGACTCCACGACCCCCGAGTGGTAGGGTGGCGTCACGAGCATGATTTCTGGGCGTTGTTTACTCATAAGTTACTGGAAATAAGCGGAGTGCATGGAGGGGAACACGAACGGGAAGATCAGGATGGTCAGGATCGACAGGAGGAAGCAGGCAATCGTCCCCCAGGCCAGGGTTCGGGGCTTCAGCCGGAAGAAGAGCCGCGCGTGCAGCAGGATCGCATAGCTGAGCCAGGTGACCAGTGACCAGGTCTCGATCGGATCCCACCCCCAGTAGCGCCCCCAGGACTGGTTGGCCCAGATCGCACCTGCACCGATCGTGGTGGTCCAGAAGACCATGCCAAAGCCAATGAAGCGCACGGTGCAGGCTTCCACGGTTACCGCATCCGGCATCCGGTCCAGGAAGCGGCTCGAACGCCCGGCCAGACGACAGAGCAGAATCACGGCTGCGGCCGCCGAAAGCAGGAACGCTCCCACGGCCAGTTTGTTGAACAGCACATGGAAGACCAGCCACATGGAGCGCAGCGTCGGTGGCAGGTCACGCGCCTCCGGATTAGTGAACAGGCCAAACCCCAGCATCAGGATCGATACCGGCAGCACAACCAGCGCCAGCGCCGACCAGCCGGGCCGGCGCCACAGGAACAGGAGCAGCAGGGCAACCGCAATCCAGGCGTTGGACGACAGCACCTCATACTTCATCATGTACGGGCCATGCCCAACCTGCAGGTAGCGCAACACCAGTGCCGCCGCGTGCGGCAGCAGACCTGCGGCTGTTAGCCACAAGGCCGTTGCACGCTTTTCAGGATGAACAAATATCAGCGCGTAAGCCATGCCGACCAAGCCAGCCAAGTACAGCGCGACGGCGCTCCAGTGCAGGGTTGTTTCCCAAGCGAACGGGCTCATGGCACACCTCCCGACGAAGCGGGTGCCGGCGCTGCGCCACACCTGGGCGTACGGTCATTGGCAACTGCCCAGGTCGAGGGCTGACGTCCGAGTTGCGGTGGCGTGGCGAATTCGATCCGATCCACCAGCCAGTCTCGACCAGCACGTGTAAAGAAATAGAGCATCTCGTAGTTGTCCTCTGTGGCTTCCCCGATTGGCTCACCCGTGCCAATGCGGCGGTCGCAATACGTCCAGCGTTCGCGGGTCCGCACGCGCAACTTTCCGGTTACGTGTTTGGCTTCCAGCACGTCCAATGATAGCAGGTGTGAATCGAGCGCGATGCCCAAATCCAGGCGGACGCCGATCAGCCCGGTGAGCTTCTTGCCTTCTTTTGGCCCCACCACTGGATCTATGAGCTTCACGTCGCCCCGCCGATACGCCTCGGAAACCGTTGTGTTATAGCGTTCAACAAGTTTTCGCGCCTGCGAAAGCGGGGCTTCGTTGCAGCCGCTCAGCAACACGACGCATGCCAGGAAAAGCAGTGCGGCTGGTTGTGGCAGGTGCAGGTCGTTAGGCTGGCGCTGGCGGAGCGGCACCGCGAGCCGGGATGCTTGCGTTTGCGGCAGGGGAAGCAGGGCAAACCGGAGCGTCATGCCAGCAAACACAAGGGCGAACCCGAGATACACCAGCCACAGCCCCGGGTCACGGTTGGCATGCAGGCGTACCCAGAACGGTGTGCCGCGCAAGGCCAGCGATTCGCCGGAGGGAAGCGCGATCGTCTCGCCAATTTGTGCGATGCCGGCATACCGGAGTGTGGCGTTTTTCATGACGCGGACCTCGATGCCGGCCGGGTGATTGCCGTTCGGGCTTACGCTTGTGCGCAGGTAGGCGCGTGCGCCATCCGGTCCGGCCAGTTCCCCCTCGAACTGCTGTCCGCGTGCGTGTTTCAGCATAACGGCTGTGCGCGCCAGCGCGCTGTCGGTGCCACGCCATTCGATCAGTGCGGCCGGACCGTAGTCAGACCCGACAAACAGGCGCACGCCGGATGATTTGATGCATTGGTTAACTGGAATTTCTGCCACGGAAGAAGGCGCCTTTGGATCTGCGGTTGCCAGGCGCAGCCGTACGGCGAGGCTTTGCAGATCACCGGCTGCATAGCGGTGGGCGTCTACCGACTCCAGCGTGAGCGGGTTGTTCATTCGGATCGGGGCGGCCAACACGCCTGGTTGTTGCACAGACCAGGCGGCGGCGGTTGGCGGTAGGGCTTCCCCCTCCAGCAGATCCACGACGGCCTCGGCACCAAACAGCAGCTTGAGCGTGGCAGCCACGATCACCAGCAGCAGGCCGATATGAATGATCGGTCCGCCCAGCAAAGCCAATCCAGGCCATGTGCGCGAGCGCAACAGGCGTTGGAACTGCGAGATGACCACGACTAGAAGCGAGGCAAAAGCCATGGCTACGGCGCATAGGAACCAGGCGCTTCGGAAGACGCGGTCCAACGCCAGGGCGTGTGCCACGGCTGCCAGCCCAGGCATGCTCGCGCAAAATTGCGCGACCTGCTCGCGGCCCCCGTCGCCGGCCTGCGGGAACACCACGCCGGCCACCCCAGCCAGTGCGATCACGGAGATCTCGGCCACGATGACGGTCGGGGAACGCAGAAACGACTTTCGTCGCGGGATGGTACTTGCTTGCATGTCACGAGGCCGGCGTCACCCGGTTACCAGTTTTCCCCCGATGCCACCGTCGTGTGGCCGCCCGTACATTTTGTATTGCACTGGTTATTGCCGTTGTAGGAGGCGGGTGCGGCCTTGTTGAACCATTTAATCTGGACCAGGTTTGTATTACTGTTATAGGCATAGCGCGCCGGCATGGTGCTGTCACCGTCCGCGATCAAGCGTGACATTTTTCCGCCGTGCGGAATCACGATATGGCACTCGTAACACCGCAAACTGTGTACGCCGCTGTCGTGGACCAGCGCGTTGGGGGTGTGGCAGTTGGCGCACCAGCTCGTGCCAATATCGGCGATCAGCACATTCGGCCAGTTGGTGGAGTTTGGCCCCCGCAGCATGAACTGGGCAGCGGATCCGTGCGGCCCCTGCGCCAACGCCCCGTCCGTGTTGTGGCAATCCGTGCAGAGCATGGTCTGGGTTCCTGCGTTGACGTTCCAAGGGGCTTTCATGGCGGTCGCTGCGATGTTTCGCGGGGCCGCCGAGTTGGCGTAGTTGTTCAGACCGGTCAGGATCGGATGCCCCGACCGGTTTTTGGGGCTGAATTCCTGCGCGAGGTCTGTTGTCACTGGAGATGCGGTGGTGCCGTTGGAGGAGAGTCCGGCGGGCGGAGTGTTGATACCCCACCAGTAAGAAGAGTGGCACTTGAAGCAGATCTGGTACTCGTACGTTACGCTGTTAGTCAGCGTGAAGTTGGCGGTGGTCGGCGTGGTGAAGTTGGTGAGTGAAGAGTAGTTGAACACCACACCGGAGACGCCGAAGTTCGGGTTCACCACGGCATTGCGGTTGGACGTGGCGGTGGTGGTGTAGACCGAGCGACCAACCCGGGCCTGGTGCGGATTGTGGCAGTCTGTGCAGTCCACGGGACGGCTGGCCTTGATCAGAGGGTCGCCGGCCACGACCGCGTGGCGCGAGACCTTGACCGTAAAGTTGGTGAAATCCTGAATCACGCTGTTTGTAGCAGCCGCGGGCGAACCGTCGTGGCAGGTGATGCAGATGTTCCGGGTGGCCTCCACGAGCAGGTTGGTGAAATCCACGCTCGAGTTGAGGTTGGTGGGCCAGCCGTGCGGTTGGTGGCACTGAACGCACATGCCGCGCTGGCTGGAGTCTGTCTCCGCCGGGTAGGTGGTGCCGTACTGGCCGCCTGGCCAGAGTACGCCGGTGGTGGACGAGAAGTGCACGCCCAGGTTGGTGTTGGCCAGCGCGTGGCAGTCGGTGCAGAGCGAGTTGCGGTTGACGATGCGCAGCAGGTTACCGTCCGACGTGGCAGAGTTGTGGATGTCGTGGCAAGTCAGGCAGCGCACCTTGCTGCTCTTCGACAGCGGCAGCAATGACGGCGTCTTAAAGTAGCCGCTGTTCGGAATCAACACGCCGACCGGATGCGATCCGGCGTTCGCGTTGGAGACGGCGCGCGCAGCATGGCAGTCTTCGCACAGCTGACACTCGTCGTTGTTGATGCGCTGAAAGTGGCGGCCCGAGGCGCCGGGCGTAGCGGGCGCATTGGCATCGAAGGGGGTGTTGGTCTGGCTGTGTTGGTCATGGCAGAGCGAGCAGGCCAGCAGCCCGCCGGTCAGCACACCTTGCAGCAGGGCATTGGTTGGTTGGCTGACATCCTCGCGCACATACAGATTCCAAACATCATTGGAGCGGAACGACGGAGAGGCTAAGCCGTTGGAGAAGGCAATCGAAACCCCCTGGTTCAGCGTAATCAGGCTGCCGCTGGTCAGCACGTTTGAGGCTCCGCCGCCACCCGGCTGGGTGCCGTACCAGGTGAAACGGGCCGTACCAACCTGGCCGCTGTTGGTGACGGTAATGACATAGGCCTTGGCCGTGCGCCCGGTATAATCGCCGGCCGGATACACCATGCCGCTGGAGTTCGTCCGGGCGTTGCCCATGTAAACCACTCGCCCGGAGATGCCAGAGTCCCAGCGGTGGGAGGTGCCGGAAGCCGTGACGTTGATCGGCAGACAGGGGCCGGCCAGGGCCTGGTCGCTGTCGAGCAGGGCATAGCGGGATGCTTTACCGCCCGGTGCATGGCAGCTGTGGCAGAGGTTGACGTTGCCCACCACGTTCGAACGCGTCATGCTAGCCGTGTGGTGCGGCAGATGGCACGAAATGCAGTCCATCGAATTGGTTGTACTGTGCGGTGCATCGGCAGCCAGGACCGGCTGCAGCCACAACGCTCCTGCGAGTAGCCAGGCGGTCAACAGGCGGGCTGTGCCCAGCGTACAGCCCGGGCCGCCGGGACGATTTTGCCGGTTGATCGAAACAGCACGGCGAAGATACGTGCGCAAGCAATTTCTCATGGCGAAACACCCTTTCAAATGGATACGCTCTAGTGTGACACAATCTTTTGCGTTGTTCTACTCTTCAGTTGTGCGCGGGTTTGGGCCGGCGCATCCCCGTTTCGTTGACTTGCCTAGGGTAGAGACGGCTTTATGCCGTCTACTCGCAAAGGGTCGGATAATGGACGGCGTAAAGCCGTCCCTACGGTCGTAATGCGGACAATGCTCACGATCAGGTCAACGCAACGGGGATGCGCCCGTTTGGGCCGGGTTGGTTTGACCAGTTGCGCTGGTTTGCTCTATGCGACATTATCGCTCATGCCATGGGTGTTATGCCATAGGGAAAACCCTGATAATTTGGCAGGCATAGCCTTACCGGTCTGGCGGGTAGATGCCGCAACAACGAAGGTCCGATTGTTTTCCGGGTTCGTCCGGCGATTGCATCACGCGTGCGGAGGCTCTGGCGTGTGCGGCGGATGCGGGGCTTTCTTGCCGGTTAGCCATGACGGGTTCATCGGATACTCGTGTGGGTCGAAGATCACCCAATAGAGATGCCAGACCAGAATGGCCAGGATGGCCAGCACGGCCTCGTACCAGTGAATAACCTGGGCAACGTCGTGCCAGACTTTCGGCAGGAGTCGCAACACGGTCTCGGTGAAGATCAGCATCGCGCCGGTGACGGCCATTACGACCGACCCCCAGACAAGCGCCCAATACTCGGCCTTCTCCGCGTAGTTCCAGCGCCTGGGCGGCGGCGGCGTCTTGCGCAGTCCGATATTGTGCGCAAATACAGCCAGAGCGTCTGTGGCGTCGGACCAGACCGGCAACAGCGCTTTCGCGTGCACGCGGCCCTTCCGGGTGCCGAACAACGCGACCAGGTGAATCAGGAAAAAGATCGTGAAAGCCCACCCGCAGTAGTGGTGTATCTGGCTGCGGATGAGACTGCCGTTGGGCATGGCATGGAAGGGCCAGCTCCAAAAGGCATCCGGGGACTTATGCACCAGCCCGGTATATGCCAGTAGCACGAACAGCACCACCAGCACGTGGTGTTGGAGCCGCATGCCAGCCGTCATGCGGAGCTCGCCATCACCTTTCGCCACAGCCCGGATGTGTTCACGGGCCTTGCGCAGGTAGTCGAGCGCCACAAATCCAGCCATGCCCCCAATGACGAGGATAATCAAGGCAATGTAGCCCCAGGAGACGAAATTCACGACCCATGGCTTCCCCTCGGCGGCACCGGGTGGAGCATGGACACGGAAGAAGTCGGCACTCATCCGGGTGCCGATGCCCGGATGACACTTGCCGCAAGTCCGAGGCAGGTTCTGCGGGTTGATGCTGGAGCGGGTGTCGCCAGAGGGGAGAATGTCATGCACGCCATGGCAGGATGCGCAATTGGCCGCCATGGCGCTGCCCCCCTTTAGATCCAGCCCATGAAAGCTCTCCGCATACGTGGCGGAGACGTTCGGCGGCAGCCGGTATTGCGTCACGATGCGTTGCGAGGCATGACATTGCCCGCACGTTCCCGGAATATTACCCGAGGAAACGCGCGAACCGGACGATTTTACCGAGACTATGGTGTGTTCGCCATGGCAATCCGTGCAAACCGGCGCATCGCGTACTCCGGATTTGACGGCCTGGCCGTGGACGCTGCGCAGATAGGTCTGGTTGACGTTTTCATGACATTTTCCGCAGGTGGCGGGAACGTTCTTCCAGTTGAGCTTGGAGGCCGGATTGGTGGATTTGTGCAGGTCATGCGAGCCGTGGCAATCTGCGCAGTTGGCGGCATTCAGTTCGGCTTTTTCCAGTAAGGCGACGCCGTGGATGCTTTTCTCGTAGGAGAGCCCGGGCCCGTGCTGGCGAAGATTGAACTTTTCCATCTCCTCGGTCTTGTTATGGCAGCGCTCGCAGGTTTTGGGGAGGTTGGTGCGATATACGGGGGAGGCCGGGTTGCGGTAGCTCAGCAGGTAGTGGTTGTTGCCATGACAATCCTTGCAGGACGCCGCTTCCTGCACACCTTTGTGAACGGCGATGCCATGGTCGCTCCCGGTGTAGATCTGCGTCTCGACGCGGTGGCACGCGGCACAGGAGACCGCTTTGGCAACAAAAGCATCCGGATGCGGTACGTCCTTGATGTCGGCATGGCAGCTCACGCAGAGGTGCTTGGCATGAATGGAATTGGTAAATGCGGCTTTGTCGACAAACAAGGAGACAGCCTTCCCGGCGGCATTGGTCTTGACCAATGCTTTGTCCTCGTGACAGCCGAAGCAGTCCTCATTGTCCAGCGCCGCGGCAGTCCACGGCAGCAGGACGGACAGGAGCAAGAGGATTTTCCAGTTGCGCATTAGATAACTCCAGAAACTAGCAGCCTGGTCGGCAGAGAGTTTGTTTCTTCACAAGGCTAATCCCGACAGGCTGCTAGTGCAATAACCGCGCCGTCATGGCCACCACGATCAGTACAAGCAGGATCAGGCCGGTGCCGAAGAACATGTAGCCGAAAGTCCGGGCGATATCCTTCCAGCGCAGCCATTCGTCCTGCACGCGGATCTCGTCGAGCTTGCCGGAGGCCTCCAGGCGTTCATACCAGCGCCGCCGTTCGTGCAGCATCTCGGTCTTGGAGATGCGGCCGGAGAAGATCACGGTGTCCATTGGGAATTTTTCAATGCGGAAATGCGTGTTGAAAAAGTGGAAGGTGAAAATGAACCCGGCCGCCAGGAGCGCCTCGTCGGAGTGAATGATCATGGCGATGTTGATCACCCAGCCGGGCATGAACCGGGTGAAGAACTCCGGGAACCACATGATCATGCCGGAGGCACCGATCATGGCCACGCCCCAGAAAACCGCCAGGTAGTCGAATTTTTCCCAGTACGTCCAGCGGTCAAACTGCGGCCGTGGGCCTTTGCCGAAAAACCACTTCTGGTGCGCCACAAATTCCCGCCAGTCGTTCCAGTTGGGGACCATCGAGTCAGGCCCCAGCAGGACGACGAAGATTTGTTTAATGCGGAACCGTCCGGTCTCGGGGTCGAGCAGGTTGCGACGGCCGCGCCAGCAGGCACGGACGCGGTCGGTCAGGTGCAGGGCAAAATAGAGGAACGTGATGACAGCGGCAAAGTGGTGCAGCGAGCGGGCCACGGGCGCGCCGCCCAGGATCCGGAAGATCCCCTTGGCCCAGTCCGTATAGTAGAATTTCAGCGGCATGCCGGTGATCACCAGCAGGAGGAAGCTGGTGACAACCATGATGTGCAGCATCCGTTCCAGCGGCACGAAGCGCACAAACCATTGATCGTCAACCTGGGTGCTGACCTTGGCTTCCCGGAAGGTTTTGGAGTCGTGCAGGAAGAGATAGCCGGATCGGAAGATCCAGAGGGCTGTGTGCAGGCCGAAGAACGCAAAGGTTCCCACCAGCAGGCCGGTCATCAACACGAACGTCAAGTGCAGAACGGGATAATGTTTGCGGTCCGTGGGGTCCGCGTGCGGCACGTACTGGGTGAATTTTTTGGTGGCTTTTTTGTGGCACTGCTGGCAGGTATTCAGGATGTTGGTCGTGGAAAGGCGCGATGCCGGATCGGAGGGCGGCAGCACATCGTGGTGTCCGTGGCAGTCGTAACAGGCCGCAACTTCGGGGGCCTGGTGGGTGGTGCCCAGGGCCACAGCCTTGCCATGATAGGTCTCGAGGTAGTTTTCCAGGCGGTCCTTGTGGCATTTGCCGCAGCGCGCGTCGCTTTCCGCCTTGCGATTTTTCCCCTCCTGCGTTTCGATCTGGTGCGCGGTATGGCAGTCGGTGCAGACCGGGCCGCGGGCGTCGCCCTTGGCCAACAGCTGCCCGTGCACACTTTTCAGGTAGGTTTTTTCGACCCCCGCGTGACATTTGCCGCAGGTGTCGGCAATGTGCGTGTGGTGAATCGGCGAATTACGGTCCACGCTGCGGCGGATGTTGTGGACGCCGTGGCAGTCATTGCAGGATGGCGCCATGGTCAGTCCGAGCTTGAGCAGGGCGCGCCCATGGACGCTCTCCATGTATTGCGCGGCTGCATCCGGGTATTTGATCCGGTATTCCGCCGTCAGGTTGGGGTTGCTGTGGCAGCGCGCGCAGGTGGCCGGCAGGTTGAGTTTGAACACGGGGGAGTCGCCCTGCTTGACCGGTACGATCTGGTGCGAGCCGTGGCAGTCCTTACAATTGGCTGCGCCCGAGGCGCCCCCGCGCTGGCTCATGCCATGAATACTGGAGGTATACTCCTTGAAAACCTCGTCGTGGCAGCTGCCGCACTGCGGGGAGGCTAGCTTTTCGGCATGCGGCAGCTCTTTGATGTCTGCATGACATTCGGTACAGGAGAGGCCCGCGTGGACGGACTTCTTCAGCGTCTTTTCCGTCACCTGCAGTGAATTGGTAACACCTGCCACGACCCGCACAAGCGCAGGATCGTCATGGCAGGTCATGCATTCACTGTTTGCGATCGGCGCGCCCAGAGCACAGGCGCCGGGGAGCAGGCAGGCTACCGCAGCACGCCAGAGCCATGCCAGCGGCCGGATGTCCTGACGCGCCCGGCTGGGCAGGGGGTGGATTGTGTGGCCGTAAGTTTGTAGTGCCGGATCTCTTTTGTTCACACTCGGTCATCCTCTCTGGTGAAGACAGCAGGCAAAAGCAGAAGGTTATGAATAACATGCCATGCGATGGCTAGGCCCAAACGTAACTATAACGCGTTAGGATGCCCGCCTCAAACAGGACAAAACTATTCAAAGTTAAACGATTATTAGAGGCCGTGGCCCTAGGAACCTGTCGGACTTAGGTTTTGGATCGTTCCGGTGCCTTCTGCCGACAGGTTCCTAGTTCTCGTAATCGTCCTCGTCCTTCGTCGTCGTCCTCGATGTTGATTCCGTCTGGTTTCCTCGAGGACGACGACGAAGGACGAGGACGATTACGATAATACGTCACCGGATTTACGTTCTTAATCCCTTAGGCCCCTTGCACGACCAGTGCTACGGCCGTACGCGACGGATCCGTGGCCAGCACCAGCGCGGGGCCGGTGGCCTGCCAGAGTACGGCCAGCGCAACGTGTAGCGCGGCGCAGGCGCCTTGCGTGTCGCCGCACAAGGCGGCCGGCGTCAGCACGGGGCAGGCGCCAGCAGAACACACAGTCTCGGCGGCGTCGACCCCGGCTTGTCCGTTGGCCGACACCACCACCAGCGACAGATCGCCGCACGCGATGCCGGCATTTTGCAGTGCCTTTTGCATGGCGTCTTCGGCTGGCCGGGCGGGATTGCCGGATCCGAGGCCGGTCCCGGTGATTGTAGCCAGCCACTTTGCGCCGCGCGCCTGCGCGTGGCTTTGGCGCTCCAGCACCAGCATGGCGCCGGCTTCGCCCGGCACCAGGCCGGCGCCGGTAGCAGGATCGGCTGGCTTCAGCAGACCTTGCGCGGCGAGCGTACGGAAAAGCGACGGGCCAAGCGCCTCGCAGCCGCCCGCGAGAATGACGTCAGCTTCGCCGTCCGCCAGAAGGTCGCAGGCCTCGATGATCGCCTGCCCCGCAGCCACGCGGCCGGAGGCGAAGGACTGATGCACACCGCGCAGCGACCATTCCATGGCTGCCAGGCTGATGGCCGTGTTGAAGTACGTGTGCGGGAAGAGGAAAGGTTTCACCAGGCGAGGCCCCTTCTGCACGTAGTCGGCAAAGAAGGCAGCCAGGGTGTCCTGTCCTGCCCAGGCCGTCCCGACCAGGATGCCGGCGCGCTCTGGCACAAGCTTGGAGACATCCAGTCCGGCTTGACGTAAGGCCAGGCTCGTGGCAGCCAGCAGGAGTTCGCTGTTGCGGTCGAGATATGCCTTGGGCGCGGGCAGATACGCCTCGATCTGGAACGGAGGAACTTCGCCGCATAGCGGGGAGACGCCGGCTGGCGGCGTGAAGCGGCTGCAGGGGAGCAGCGCGGATTCGCCTTCGCGCAGCGCGGCGGCGGTCTCTTCCACGCCGATGCCGAGCGCCGAGAGGATGCCAATGCCAGTGATGACGATGGGGTCGTTCATGTGGTTGTTGGAAAGCTGTTTTGTCATACGCTTCCCGAGAAAATCACCGCCGCATTACATCCGCCAATGCCGGCGGAATTGGAGAGCACGTGGCGCATCTTCAGGGTGCGCGGCTGGTTGGCCACCAGGTCCACGCTGCATTCCGGATCTGTCGTTTCAAAGTGGGTCGTGGGCGGGATCACGCCGTCGCGCAGGCTCAGCACGGCGGCGATGGCCTCGATTGTGCCGGCCGCTCCCAGCATGTGCCCAAGGGAGGACTTGATCGAAGTCACAGGGATGTGCGGGGCGCGCGCGCCAAAGACATCGGCAATGGCCTGTGATTCGGTGGAGTCGTTGGGCTTGGTGCCGGTACCGTG
>JBAXVM010000058.1:0-12901 GCA_037129105.1 bacterium | reverse complement strand
TTGCGCGCGTGCCGTGGCCAGCAACTTTTGCGCGGCAGGATGGTAGAGTCCGTAGAAGCGACTGGTGTGCAACCCGGGGCTCCGGCATGTGCAGCAGCAGGCGACGCACACACTCTTCGCCTGTTAATTCGTAGTACTCGGCTTCGTGTTCCTCGGGATGCTTGTGCGCAATGCGAACGGTGCGCCCGTCGTTTGCGATCACGCGTTTCTCGGAGATCGGGCCGCGCTTGAGATAAGCGCCGAGATAACGAATCACGCGTCCGGTCTCCGCGTATCTGAGGGAATCTGCAGTCAGAGAGAAGGTGTGACCCGTTTGCAGATTGTTCCCCGGCTGGGGCCTCTCCACTGTCACAACTTCGGATAAATCTTCAGGATCTTGTAGTCTCGAATATCAACGACCTTGCCCTTGTTGTCAACCGCGCCCCATATGAGGCATTCCACCTTATCCACGTGTTCCAGTCCAAGATTCCGCAGGTCCTTCATGCGACTACCCGTGACCTCATACAGTTGCCAACTGTCCATGCCCCACCCACAGACCACCTTTCCCTCCTTGAGGAGCAAGCCTCCATACTCCCCGGCCAGTTCGTATTCCGGTGTGGTCTTCCAGTAGGTTCTACGATTCTTCAGATGGTCGAAGTAATGTCCATGGAGATTCTCCGCCTCCGACCCAATCATCTCCTGCCAATCGTGGCTTCCGTCTGACTTGCGAACCAAACGGTAGGCACACAGATTCCCCGCGCCGTCTCGACAAAAAACATGCGCGTCCTTGTCCGAAGTCAACGTGGGCAAACGCGAGTCGAGCGTGACAATGAATTCGTCATTCGGGGAGCCAGGGTCTTCCTTCTTACTCGGGTCGGTCACTTTCGCGATGCTGATCTCTTCACGTGGAACGATTCTGCCGCCAACTACCACACGTATCGTGTCGGGATTGATCCCGGAAGCGAACCCGCCCGCATTCTGCGGGCTATCGTATAAGTGGATTGATACGGCACTCGGATCGGATGAGAGATGCGCACATCCACAGAGAACTGAGACGAAGAATATTAGCGCAAATGATCTTCGCATTGGTTTTCTCCTTCCTGCCCCAACGCTCAGGGTGTGGGTTGAACCGACCGCGTAGCGGGCGGAGAATACCCACGCCCCTGTTGTTCTGCCCCTTCTTTGAACTCGAACGAACGCCAGACGTGTTCTTTGAGACTGTCGGTCTTCCTCTTCTCCCATCCTCCCGGGAGTGTCCGCGTATCGTAGACATCGACGCCCCTCTCGGTCACCATAAACAGGGCATTGCTGCTGAAATTCATCTGGTCAACTGGGATCATGCATGCGCCTGCCTTGCTCGTGATGCGGAATGTCGCACGGCTGTAGTCCAATGGCTGGCCTACCGATGACAACCGGACACCGCCAGGTGCGAGTGTGATGTCGCTCGGCGGCGAATCCGTCTGGACGCGGACATCCGATGTCGTCGAGTTCACGACATACGGCGGGAAGTAACGGTCGTAGCACCCGCACAGAGCGGTGCAGGCCAGAATCATAATTGGTGCGATCCTGTTCATCATCTCTTGGCAGAACGTCAGTGCTGAGGATCGGCGAGCTTGCGAGCCGTATCCTCCGGCACTTTGTTCGGCTCTTTTCCTTCAGTCTTCTGAAAACGCTTGATGGCTTTGACAATATCGTCACGCTTCTCCAATGGTTCGCAGAGACGCCACCTTGTGTATGCTGACACAAAGGCACCAGCGGTCTTCGATAGGATGAATATCTGCTGCGTTCCTTTGTAATTATCAAGGTCTGATGTGTTGAACCCCCAGTCGCCAAAGAGGTACAGGACAGCATTGGTAGTGACGAGTTCATTTGAATATAGTGTCTCGTCAATCCTAATGGTGAGTGCTCCGACTGTGCTGGATGATACTTTGGCGGCTCTCGGAATCACTGGTTGCCAACGGGACCACTGTGCGTCTTGGACTGCAACCGTCTCAACGTTAGTAATGGTTCCCACAATGACCAGAGTGGATGCTGCAATGCGTTTGTACAGGGACGGAAGAGCGGGCATACTAGATTCGGCATGCGCGCCTGATATTACAGCGCAGATGATCGCGATTATCGGAATTGCTTTTGTTTTCATTTAATCTCCCGCCGAACTATTATATCAGCCTCTGACGGTTTTGCTCGGGCACATGCCCAAACATCTGTCGAGATTCTCGGGCTTGAATATAGTCTCGCTTTGCTTGGCATTGCAAGGGTGTTTTGTAATAGCTTGCGATGTTGGTAGTTACGATAGCATACTCGGTTGCGGCTATTGTGTTGTAGTTTCGCGATTTTGTGATCCGTAAAACATATCGCCTGCCTGGCGGTGCATATCGGCGTGACGCATAATCATAAAGGCGCGTGACGTTATTTGCGGAAAGCAATTCGTGTGGCGGCAATGCCCTATTCTACTCCCCGCCCCACGCGCCCTGCCTGCCGAACGACACTGCGTGAGACAAAAGTGCAGTCTCAGACTTCCGGAAGTGTGAGACTGACACGCGCAGCACCAGCCCCTGCCGCAACACATCACATTCACAATATTCGTTTGCATGCCGCCCTGTGGCGGGTGTACCGTCGGATGGGCGCAGACTAGGAGACTGTCGGCAGGAGCCGCTATGAACAAGCTCTGCATATTCATTGGCATGACCGTGTTTGGCTGGATTGGCTGGTGGCTCGGCGCAAATTTAGGCTTTCTCGCCGGCTTTGTGCTGAGCGGCATCGGCAGCGTGGCAGGTGTCTACATCGGGTGGCGGATCAACCGCGATTACCTGTGAACCAAACCCGCACGGCATTCGTCTTCTTTCCGTCCAGTCTCAGACTTTCGGAAGTGTGAGACTGATGGGGGTTTAGAAAAACGCTGGCAGCGGGTGCGCAGCCCCCGCTGTACAAGTCCGGCTCACTCCCCGCGCAGCGCCTCGCGCAGCGGCTGGCGCGCGGCAGACCGCACGGCGGCCGCGATACACAAAAATCCGACCAGCACCATGGCGGCAATCATCGTTGCCATCGCGCCCATCGGCATCTCCTGCCCCAGGTTGCGCATGGCTGGCTGCACAGCCACCAGCGCCGGCAGCACACCTGCCACCAGGCCGGCCAGCAGCACATAGACATGCTCCGCCAGCAAGTACACCAGTACCTGCCGCGCCGGTACGCCCACGGCCCGCAGTACAGCCAGTTCGCGCCGCCGTGCCGCGGTGCTCCGCAATACCACCAGCCCCACACCGGCCGCTCCCAGCACCACGCCTAAGCCGCCGAGCACCAGGAACATGTCCAGGTACGTGGACTCCACCGCACCCAGCATGCGCAAGCGTACACGTGTCGGCGTCACCCGGCCGCCATTGCGCCCCAGCGCCTGCCGCAGCCCGGCCGCCATAGTGGCCTCCGGCTGTGCACTGCGCACCAACCACAGGCTGTGTCCCGGCGCCGAGGGATACATGCGCGTGAAGACCGCCTCGTCCACCAGCAGACTCCCCTGCAAAACCCCCGTGCGCACCGGCAGGGTCCCCACGATGCGCAGCCGCCACACGCGGCCGTCCTCGCCCGCATACTCGTACACGCTGCCCTCAAACACGCCGGCCTTGGCCTGCAGGCCATACTCGAGCGTGGTCCGGTCGCCTGCCAGCACAGGAATGGACCCGTCCGGTAGCGGCAACCGCAGCAGCGGCCAGAAGGGTTCGCCAGGGCCTGGCCATTCGAACGCACGACTTGCGATGGCAGCCTCTGGCGAAACGCCAAGCAGTTGCGGCTGTTGCGCGCGATTCAGATTAAGACACCCAGCCTCGTCGCCCTCATGTACCCGAAACGGCAACACCACCGCCCGGGGATTCAGCGCCTGCCGGAGCGCCTCATCGGCTTTATTGCCAGGCAGCGGGATCGAACGTTCGACCATCACGTCAAAGCCGCCGCTGCCGGACCCGGGTTGCGTCAGGTTTGCAGCCGGATCCTGCTTCATGGAAAGCGTGCCAAAAGTCAGAAAGCTCCCGGTCGCCAGCAAGGCCATCACCAGCAGGCTGCGTCCGCGATGACGCGCCACGTTCAGCACGCCAGCACGCACCGGTCCTGTGGCCGGCTGGCCGGCCGCACTTCCCAGGAATTGTACCAGCAGGCGGGCCAGGCAGAGCAGCGAGATCACCAGCAGCAGCCCGGCGCCAAAGAAAACCACGGCAGCGGACGCGCCAGCCGCATACTCCGCCGTGCCCAGCAGCACGAGCGCCAGCAGCGCCGCACCCATCCCTGCGGAAAAGTTACCGACAATCCAGGGGCTACCTGCGGGATCCTCTTCTTCCCCGGTCTGATCGCCCAGCAGTTCGCGCACCTGCACGCGCATGGCACGCCGCACACCCCACCACACGGCCAGCAGCGACAGGATCAGCGCCACGACACCTGCCACCACGCAGGACTCCAGCTCCATGGCGAACGGAATCTGTGCCGACGCCACCGCCCGGCTCCAGAACCGGTTCAGACCCCATACCAGCAAGCGCGCGCCACCCAGACCTGCCACGACACCTGCCGCAACACCTGCCACCAGAGGGATCGACGATTCTGTCAGCCAGAGCCCCATCACGTGTTGCGGCGTGAAGCCTGCAGCACGCAGCACGCCGACTTCTTCGCGCCGGTGCGCCACGCTCAGCGAGGCCAACAACCCGGTCAGGATCAGCGCCGACACCATCAGCACAAACGACATGCCTGTAAAGAGCTGCCGGAAATCCATCGCCTGCCCGGCCGCCTGCAAGGCCTCCTGTTGCACCGGCCGCACCGCAAACCCGAGCTCCCGCGGCTCCGCCCGCCGCAACGCGGCCACAATATCCTCCCGGCCATACTCCGGCGAAATGCGCGCCGTCATGGCAGAGCCGAAATGTGTACCAAGCATCTGCCGGCCGGCGGTCAGCGTGATAAACGCCTTGGGTGTCGGACCATAGGCCTTCCAGTAGGCCTCGTTGTCCGGATCGTTAAGCTGGGCCGGGTCCAGAGCCATGCCGACACTCCAGTCCGCGCAGCGGTTGACATCGCTCAGCCCCGGGAAACGCGGCAGCCGCTCGCGTTCCGACACACAGGCCGCCATGTCCAGCACCCGCGCCACACGAAACTCCGCGGTGTCGGACACCAGCTTGCCGCCGGCCTCGAACCGACGCCAGCGCAGCGTCATCCAATCGCCCACGCCCAGCCCCAGCTTTTCCGCCATCCAGGCGTTAAGCACGATCTCGTCATCCCGCATGCCCGCCGGCACCACACCCAGGCGCGGATCGTCGGTTGGCGAAAGCGCGGTGATAAAGCCATAGGGCGTTTCAAGCGCCAACACCGCCTCTTCCAGTCCATTTGTCCCCGCGCGGGAGGGCGAGCGTCCCCGCAAGCCACCGGCCACAAACGCGTCTGCCAGATGATGCAGCGCCAGCACCGGCGCCAGTTTGCTCTCGTCCAGAGCCCGCGCGTAGGCTTCGTCGAGATAGACGCGTTCCGACTGTACCAGCCAGACGCCGCCTGTGCCAGCCGCCACCGTCACACCCGCATCCGATGGCAGCAGCGCCGTGCGCAGCGCCGCTTCAAGTTTTGCCGGAGACGCGACGGTCAGCAGCAGGTTGGCGCCGTTGCCGACGCCCGCCTCCCCTCCAAGCCACGCACGACCGGCAAAGACGTTCCGCGGTGGCAGCTGATTCGCCACCAGCGACAGGCGCCCCAGTTCCGCATCCGCCAATACGCCGCGCACCTGTACCGGACGCCGGACCACACGTTCCCCGCGCCAGTCGCCCAGCGGCATATCGGACGGGAAAGCCGAGGGTTGCTCGAACCGCAGAGAAAGGACCGCCTGCGTGCCTGTAGTCCCCAACGCTTCCTGCACGCTACGAGAAAGAAGCATGCGATTTGCGGCGACATCCGCAGGCGCACCCTGGGTACCGACAAGTAATTCCTGCACTGTCCGTTGGCGCGGCGGGTCCGGCGGCCCCGCCCTACCCGGCTTATCGTCTGGATTCACGCCCTGGGCTATACGCCCACCGGTAGGGACGGCTTGATGCCGTCCATCTAAACGTCCTGAAGCCGTCTCTACCGGAAGGCCCAGCGCGAAGAAACGCGCATCCACCCCATAGGCATTCACACGATCCAGTTGCGCTTCGGTGCCGTCTTCGGCAATGGATAGCACGGCGGCGGAAAGCCGCAGCACAGGCGCCACCGGCACGCCAACTTCCTTCTCCAGCCGGTCTGCCAGCGCAGCATTTACAAAGCGGCCGCGTAATTCGACCGCCGCGCGTACCTGGCCTGTGCGCTCCTGCGCGATGCGCAACAGATTGCGATTCAGTGCGTCACCGGTCAACAACGCCGTGGCCAGCACGGCCGTAGCCAGCGCCGCGCCGCCCGCCAGCGCCAGGTGCAGGCGGCGGTGGAAGCGAAGGCTGCGAATGAGCCAGCGGAAGGTGTTCATGGGGTTGTGGATCTTTCGGGAGAAATTTGGATGAGCATAGAGATCCTTCGCTTCGCTCAGGATGACAATCGGCGATGTGTCATTCCGAGCGAAGCGAGAGCCTGCCCTGAGCTTGCCGAAGGGAATCTCACGCATAGCCGAATACGTTGCACCATTTTCGAAAAATCCCACTAAGTCCGACAGGCTGCCAGCGGGTTCCTTCTGAATTCTGAATCCTGACTTCTGTCTTCCTTCTCCCGCCTCAAGCTTGTCTGAGCACACCATCCTGCAGCCGCATCCGGCGCGACAGGCGCGCGGCGAGTTCGCGGGAGTGAGTCACGGTAATCAGCGTGATGCCATCGGACTGGTTGATTTCCACCAGCAGATCTGCCAGCGCGGTGGCGCCGGCATGATCCAGCGAGCCGGTGGGTTCGTCCGCCAGCAGCAGCGCCGGGCGCAGCAGCAGCGCGCGCACCAGCGCCACCCGCTGTCGCTCGCCGCCGGAGAGCTGCGCCGGGCGGTGGTCGCATCGCTCCAACAACCCCATCCGCTCCAGGAGCTCGTGGGCACGCTCCAGATGTTCGTCCGCGTGCCCCGTTGCCCAGGCCGGCACCAGCACGTTCTCCAGCACGGTCAGTTGCGGCAGCAGATGGTGCAGCTGAAACACAAAGCCAATGTATTCGCTGCGGAGCGCCTGCCGCTGGGATTCCTCCAGCGCCGAGAGATCCCGTCCGGCAAACGAGAGCACACCCTCGTCCGGCACATCCAGCAGGCCGAGCAGCTGCAGCAGCGTGGTCTTGCCTGAACCGGAAGGTCCGGTAATCGCCACGCTCTCGCCGGCCTCCACATCCAGATTCACGCAGCGCAACACCTCCACAGGTGGCGCGCCCGGCATCGGATATCGCTTCACCACGTTTTGCAGGCTGATGAAGGAAGTGGCCATGGCTGTCTCCCTGAGGGGAATTGTTCCGTGGTCATTGGCGCCTGCCGAAGCGCCGGCGGGATCACGGCTGGATGAAATTACATGATAGCGCGTAGCGCGCCGATTGTCATTGAGATGTTCCGGCTCTGCCGCGGCGGGTCCTGCCACAAACCACTTGCCACCCAAGGCTAGCCGTCGGCAGCAACCGGTGGTTCGCGGTGAATCCTCTCGCTTAATAGAGCACGCCAAGAACATAACCGATCAACAGATTACGAAGCAATCAAAAGCCAGAACAGACCTTATATCGTGCAAGTTTTCTCGCGCAGAGGCGCGAACGTTATATGGACCGCCTATCGGACTTGCTGGCGTGGGGTGCCGCAAGCAATTGTCAGACCAGTTGTTGATGCAACGATAGACCTTCGCTTTGTGAGCGTCAAAGAGATTCGCAACTCATTAGTGATGAAGCAACTTTGACGGGGAGATTTGTTTGGTGTCTGGCGGTGGCGGTTTTCGCAGGAGTGGGAACGGCGCAGCATATACACGGCCAGACCGTGGATAGGCGACTTCGTGCTCTTCGTGTCCTTCGTGGTGAGAACTCCCAACTGCTTCAGGAAGAGACCATGGGGGGCGCATCTGCGCTCCAACTGATCCCGCTTCCTACTCCCCCCGAAATCCGATCACATTCCCGCCGTCATCCGCCACCACCAGCACACGACCGTTCCAGGATGGTCCCTCGACGTTGTCACCAATGGCGGCTTTCACGAACACAACGCCATCGGTGGCGCGCAGCCCTACCAGGCTGCCACCGGCCACGACAAAGACCGCGTCATCCACTACACAGAGCGATTTGATTACGTCGCGCAATGACACCTGCCACCGCAATTCTCCGCTACGCACCTCGAACGACAGCACATCGCCCTGCCGCGTGCTCATCAACACGTTCTGGCCATACGCCACAGGCGTGTTGAACGCTTCGTTTTCAGACACCCTGGCGCGCCAGACCGCCTGACTGCCTGCCACGTCCACGCAGACCAGTTCACCGCCGCCGGTGCCGCCATAGATCCGCCCGTCGCGAACCAGCACGCCTCCAGCCATGACGCCGGAGGGGGCATCCGACAACGACTCCCGGTTCGTCACACCTGCCCCAACCGGGATCTGCGCCCGTTTCTCCCCGGTGGTCGAATTGAAAACGTGCATGGCCGCGTCGCAGTTGCCGTAGGCCAGACATGACCCGTCGGAACCGACTTCGCCATCGCTCTCGTTGGTTGGCAGGGATTGCCAGACTGTCTGCCCGTGCTGCGCTTCGAGCGTGAACAGCTCGCCGCTTCTGGCCGAAAGCAGCACCACCTGCCACGCGTCGCCAAGGCGCACGGCCCGTGGTCCGTGGAGGAACGTGGCATCCAGCTTCACCTGCCACCGTCGTTTGCCGGACGCCGCATCCATGGCCAGCACGTCACCGTCGCTGCCGGACGCCACCACATTTGAGCCTGCCACTGCCGGCGAGCCGACAAAGTACACATTGGTGAACGACACCTGCCACAGCCGGCGCCCCTGGTCATCCAGGGCCGTCACGCAGCCGTTCTTCGTTGTGACCACCCAGCCGTTGCTCCAGGCCGCTGGCGCGGCGGTGAGCGCGGCGCCGGCCGGGCAGGTCCAAATCCGGCGCCACTGCTGTAGCGAGGCGCGGGCGGGGCGGTCAGTGCGGGGTGCAGGCGACGCGAGCTGCGTGCAGGCCGCAAGGTTCACATTCCGCTGCGCAAACAGATCGAGGATGGCCAAAATCCCGCAAACCGCCGCCAGCAGCGCGGCGGTCGGCAGCAGCAGCATCTGCCATTTCAGTTTCTTGTCGGGTTTGTAGCGCATACCGTGCATTGGGTTGTAATCGCTGGTTACCCAGGTGGCCCGGGCGCTCCGCGCACGGGCATGTGCGAGTCACGTATCTGTCCTATTTCCTGCCCGTGCGCGGAGCGCCCGGGCCACCTGCGTTGTCAACGCGTTCTCCTGACCCCTGGATCCGTAATTCCTCGTAGTATGCCACCGTCTCACGCGCCATGCGCTCCAGGTTGAAGTGGCGCTGCACGGCGTCACGGCCGCGCCGGGCTTCATCTGCCAGGCGTGACGGATCATCCAGCAGCGCAGCCCAGGCCGCCGCCAGCGCTTGGGCATCCGCTGCCGCACACAGCACGCCGCAACCGGCCTCCTGAAAGATCTCCGGATAGGCACCCGCTGCCGGCTCCACCACCGGCACACCGGCCGCCATGGCCTCAATCACGTAGGTGCCAAAGGCCTCACCGTCCGGCACCGGCGAGGAGAGCAGCGTGAGCGACTGGAGGAAGGCTGACCGCTGGTTCCGAAAGGCATCCGGATCAATGATCGCCAAATCTCCGAGGCCGGCGCGGCGTAACCGCTGCCGCTGCCGGCTCACATACGCCGGGTCGGTCATGCCGCCGGTGGCTTTCATGCGCACATCCGCGAAGCGCGCATCGCGATGCAGTTCGATAAACGCCTCCACGAACAGGCCGAACCCTTCGCCGGAGGCCAGGCGTGACAGGAAGCCCACGGTGCGCGGGGTGCGGGACAGACCCGCCGGCGGTGGCGGCGACGACTCGACGCCGATGTGAATGACGCGCACACGCTCCGGCGCCAGCCCTAGCGCGGCGGTCATGCGGGAGGCGTAGGTTCGGCTCACCGCCACCAGCCCATCCACGTCTGCCGCACGTTCGCGCAGCACCTGGCCTACATGTGCGGCCTCGGCCGGAGACATGGCATCGGACCACACATGCTCATCCTGCAGCCAGCAAACGATGGGCACGTGCAACTCCGCCTTGATCCGCCTGGCCAGGCCCAGCAGGAGCGCATTGGAAAGCACCACCACATCCGGACGCGCAGCCAGGTCGTTGCGCAGCCATGTCACCAGCCGTTCCAGCTCTTCGGCCTGGCGCCCCTTTTCTCCTTGCAGCATGGAAACGGTAATGTCGCCCAGCCCGGCGGCGCGCGTGCTGCCGGCCAGGCGGGCGGCCAGGCGCAGCACAGGCATGGACTCGAAGATCCGCCAGCAGGCGGCTGGCAGCAGGCGTGCGAGCCGCGGGCAGACGTGTCGCAGGTAGAGAACCACCGCGCTGTAAAAGGCCGGCTTGGATTTCGCCGACGCGTCATTCAGCGCAATCGGCAGATAGAGCGGGACCACGAGCACCTCATGCCCCTGCCGCTGCAACGCCCGCACCAGTTCCAGGTCACGCAGGCAGTTCTGGCAATAGAACGTGCCGCCGGTACCTGGAATGATCTGTACAATCCGCATCGAGCCGCTCCCTCCGTTAAATTGCCATTCTAACGGCAACACGGGGAGGAATGCCAGCGGGCAAACCCGGGGCCCCATGGTCTTTTCCTGAAGCTTCGTTTGGGCGGCTTCCACCACGAAGCCGCCGCGCGGCTGCGCCGCGAGGAAACACTGAGGTAACTTTATCGGCAGAATCATCCCAAAGCATTCCTAATCTTAATCTTAATCGTAATCTGCTACCACGGAGATGATTATGATTATGATTACGATTACGATTACGAAGCAAGCAGTCTTAGCGACACCCTGAAGTTACAGGCAAGGAGTTCATGCGTTCGCATTTTCCTGATTTCCTGAGTTCAAAATTGGCAGATACCCCGGTGGACGACTACGGCGACGACTACGGATAACGAGGGGAATGCCGAGTTCGCCCGCCGTAGTCGTCGCCGTAGTCGTCCACCGACCCGTGCCACCTGCGCAGTTACCAAGTTTGCTTAAACAGGAGGCCACAGAGAATACAGAGCAAGACAACCCTCCGTTCTCTCTGTTGACTCCTGTTCAAACTCGATTGGGTTGCAAGCACGTGCCCGCCCTGGGTTTTTCGTAGTGAGAATTTCCGGCTGCTTAAGGAAAAGACCATGGCCGGGGCCCATCATGGTCTTGTTTCATCTGGACCCGGACTTACTGCTTCCGGTAGATTAAGCAAGCACATGCAAGCTCCGGAACAGAAAACTGCGGCACATAAGATTTATGAAGAGCTGTTCTGCCAGGTTCTGACCTCGCACCCCTCGCCCGAAATGGGCATCATTCTCGTCACCGGCGCCACCGGTTACATCGGCGGGAGGCTGGTTCCCGAATTAACCGCACGCGGCTATCGCGTCCGGGTCATGCTGCGCGCCGAATGGCCGGGAGGGCAGGAGCGCTGGCCGGGGGTTGAGCAGGTCATTGCCGACGCGGCTGATCCGGCGTCGCTACGCACCGCCTTGCAAGGCGTGCATACGGCCTACTATCTCATCCACTCTCTGCTGCTCGGCCCGAAGAACTTCGAAACCGCCGACGCCCGGAATGCCGCCAATTTTCGCCGGGCCGCCGAGGCGGAAGGGGTCAGGCGCATCATCTACCTCGGCGGCCTCGGTGACATGCGGACCGTGCTCTCACGGCACCTGCGCAGCCGGGAGCATGTGGCGGATGAATTACGCGCCGGCCCCATCCCGACCACCGTCCTGCGCGCCGCCATCATTATCGGCGCCGGCAGCGCCTCATATGAAATCATTGAATACCTCGTCCGCAACCTGCCGCTCCTCCCCATCCCCGCATGGGCGCGCACGCGCTGCCAGCCCATTGCCGTGCGGGATGTGATCCGGCTGCTGGTTGGCGTGCTTGAGACACCTGCCACTGCCGGCAACTCGTATGATATTGGCGGCAGCGAAATCTTAACCTATGAGTCCATGCTGCGCGGTCTGGCCGATGTACTTGGAAAGCGCTGCCTGTATCTACGCATGCCCCGCTGCCTGTCTGGCGTCGGTTTTTATGCCTATCTGGCCGGACTGATGACGCCCGTTCCGGCGCCCATCACCCGATCGCTGATGGAAAGTCTGCGCAACGATGTCATCTGCCAGAATAATGACATCCGCACACTCATCCCCTTTGCGCCCCTTTCGTACCGCGATGCGGTTTGTCTGGCGCTGACGCGCGAAGCGCGCGACGAGATCCAATCCCGCTGGTCAGACTCCTACCCGCCAACGCACGAGCTGGCCCTGAAGCTTTCCAGCCTGTCATCGCCGCCGCGCTACCAGACCACCTACACACTCGTCAGCCCGAAACCGGCGGCCGCCCTGTTCCGCTCCATCTGTCGCATCGGCGGCACGGAAGGCTGGTTTCATGGCAACTGGATGTGGCGCCTGCGTGGCACGCTGGACCAGATCCTGATGGGTGTGGGAACCGCCCGTGGCCGGCGCAGCCGCGCCACACTCCGGATCAACGACGTGATTGACTTCTGGCGCGTGGAAAACATCGTCCGGAATCAGCAGCTCCTGCTGCGCGCGGAGATGAAGCTTCCCGGCGAAGCCTGGCTGGAATTCAGCATCACGCCCGAAGAGAACCAGAACCGGCTGCGCATCACGGCCTACTACAACACCCGCACGCCCTTCGGCCGCGCGTACTGGTACATTTTCATGCCCTTCCACGGGTATCTCTTTGCAAATCTGATCCGACAGATCGAGCGGCGCAGTATGTAGAGCCTAGGAACCTGTCGGACTTAGGCCTTGGATCGTTCCAGCACCTTCTGCCGACA
>JBAXVM010000057.1:0-12965 GCA_037129105.1 bacterium | reverse complement strand
CTGCCGAACGGCTTGGCGGTTGGACAAATTGTGAAGCTTCAGGAAAAGACCATGGGGTGTGGACACCTGTGTTTTGCATTTATTCTTGCGCTGTGCCGGACCGGGCGATACCATCGCGAAGAAATTGCCGATCCAGACGATCACAGCAGCCGTCCAAATCAACAGGTGTTTCATCCCGGATGCAGGGTTGAGCGCGCGGATGATGATGTAAAGGCGCACGTGAATGAAAATGCACTCGTCGCATGTTGCTCCAAGGCGCAAGGCGGGGGGCGCCGGCCTCCGGGTGCTCGCCGCCCTGCTGGCGTGGGGCATCAGCAGCTGCGTGCTGCATGCCGCCACGAATGATGTGTATGAAAGCTACCTCCTCAGCATCAAGCAGCTGATGGAGGTTGAAATTTCCACCATCTCGCGCGTGGACGAGCGGACAGACGAGGCCGCAGGCTCAATTTATGTGTTTTCGCGCGAGACCATCCAGCAGCGCGGCTACCGGAGCCTGGGCGAATTATTGCAGGTGGTGCCGGGCTTCACGGTGTTTCATCGCGACTTGCAGTATGTGGTTGGCGTACGGGGGCTCAACGCCAATGACAACGAAAAGACGACGCTGCTGATCAACGGCCAGAACGTGAACGGCGTAAGCGAGCCGGACTTCCTCAACGGGCCGATCAATCTCGACAATGTCGAGCGGGTGGAAGTCATTGTCGGACCCTCCTCGCTGTTTCAACCGGCCAATACCCTGGCGGCGACCATCAATGTGATCACCAAGAATGTAAACGGCACCGAGGTTTACCTGGCAACCGGGAACGCCCTGCAGTACTCGACAACATACATGACCGGCAAGCAGTGGGCGCCCGACCAGTTTGTGAGCTTTTCGTTCACCACAGAAGAGAAGCGCGGCTTCAAGGCGTGGAGCCACGATAACACGACATACGGCCAAACCAATGTGGGCGACCGGGTCGGGGAGCTCGATAGTCCCAGCTTCTTCAGCATACTCAAGGGGCAGTCTGGCGACCTGTCCGCCCAGGTCATTGCCTACCGTACGACGTGGCCGGAGTTGAACATCGGTCGGTTCCAAGGCACGGATGGCCAGGCTGTTGACGAGTTTTATACGCTCTTCGTGAAAGACGAACATAGCTGGAGCGCAGATCTGGTTAGCGTGGTGAGCGCCGATATTACCTACAAGCGGAAGACCCGGCTGGACACCCACAATTCCACAAACAGCGGCATCGAAATTGCGGCCGCTCAGTGGTGTTCCACCGCAGAGGCCGGACTGCGATACACCGGCTTCGACAAGCACCTGATTCAAGCCGGTGTCCAAGCCGGGTATGTGCACAATGTGGACACCTACGCCATTGTCCACTACCCGGGGTACTCGGTCATTCCGAAAACGACGCTGGTCGACGAAGACTCGCAATCCGTCGGCTTCTATGTCGACGACCAGTATCGCCTTGCACCATGGCTGAAGCTGGTGGGCGGCCTCCGCGCGGATCACAACACCGTCTTGCAGAATGACTGCTGGTATCCCGGTGCACGCGCCGCACTCATCTTCGAGCCGACGGAGAGTCTGGTGTCGAAGCTGGTATACAATCGGGCCAACCGCATGCCCACCGCCGTGGAGTCCCCATTGAACGAGGCGTGGGGCCAGGGCAAGCCCGGCACCCCGCCCTTTGCCACCGGACCAAACGCCACCCGGCCGGAAACGCTTTCGACCTATGAGTGGGAGAACATCCTATACATGGGCAAAGTGCGGCTCGGCGCCACCGTGTATCACCAGGAGCTCAACGATTACATCAGTTGGGCCGGCCCGTGGTCCAACATCGGCGAATTTCAAGGCAATGGTGTGGAGTTGTGCGCGCAGGCGCAGCTTGATCCACGCCTCCAGATCTGGGCCAACGGCACCTGGAATAAATCCAGCCTGGACAACAACCCGATATCGACGGGCAGGCTGATCGGCGCACCGACGTATACGGCCAACACGGGCCTTGATGTCGTGCTCGTCCAGAACCTGACGTTTTCACTCGCCGTGCGCTACCTTGACGATCAAGCGGCCATGGATGGTGACACCGTGTTTTCCATCCACAGTCGCACGTATGTGGATGCCACGCTGCTGTGGCGTGGCAGCGCGAAAGACAATGACCCTGCGCTGGACGTAAGCCTGTCTGCATACAACATCACCGACAATCGCGAGCCTGTGGCCACACAATGGCTGCCGGTCACGTATGACCCCCGCGGCTTTACCTGCGTGCTGGCTGTCGGCGTGCGCTTCTAACCCCTTGCAATTACGCCGAGCCCAACGTCAAACGCATTCAGAGATGTTTCCACACATGAAGCGAGCGATGATCCATACGGCTGTTCGACGCCACGTCACAAGGCTTTCCGTGATGCTGCTCGTGGCAGCGGGGTGGCTGGCGTGTGGAACATTCGAGGCCCGTGCGCAGGGCTCGAAACGATCCGAGTATGAAGTCAAGGCCGAGTACCTGCCGCTGTTTGCCCAGTTTGTCAAGTGGCCGGCCGCGTCCTTCGCCGACACCAACGCGCCGCTGGTCATCGGTGTTCTGGGCGACTACCCTTTCGGCGAAGCGCTGGACCAGGCCGTCAAGAACCTGAGCACCGTTGACGGCAGAAAGCTGATCATCCAGCGTTCACGGAATGTTGCGGATGTGAAGTCGTGCCATGTCCTGTTCATCTGCAAGTCTGAAAAAGACCAGCTCGACCAGATCCTCGCATCCGTCGCAGGGGGTGGCGGAGCCGTCCTGACGGTCGGCGAGACGGAAGGATTTGCCGCCCGCGGCGGCATCATCAACCTCGTCCTGGAGGAGAATAAAGTTCGTTTCGAAATCAACCGGGACGCCGCAACGCATGGCAAGCTCAGCATCGGCTCGGAACTGCTCAGTCTGGCCAGGATCGTGGCCACGAAAAACAGCAGGGAACAAAAATAGCGTCATGCGTACCTTTCGTGATATGCCGATTCGGCGGAAACTGCGGGTCATAACAATGGCCATCGTGGCCTTTGCCTTGCTGCTGACCGGATCTGTCTTCACAATCCACGAAACGCTAACCTTCAAGCAGAGCCTCCGCGATGACACCGGAGCACTCGCAGAGATCATCGCGCTCAACTGCCGGGCTCCCTTGAGTTTTGAGGATCCAGCGGCTGCCACGCGCCTTCTGTCCTCGCTGTCGGTGCGTAAGCGAATTGTAGCGGCTGCGGTATACTCAGCCGATGGCCGATTGTTCGCCGAGTTCCGGCGCGCCGACAATGCCATGAAGAGCCTGCCGCAAGCCATACCGCCGGACGACCACCCGGATGCGCTCCGGCACATCGTGCTCGTGCGGCCTGTCATGATGGAATACAAAACCGTCGGAACCGTTTACCTCTACTGCACCCGGGAAGAGTTATACACACGGTTGGTCCTGTATGCCGGCTTGACCCTCTTAATCCTGTTGGGCACGCTGCTGGCAACCATTCCCCTGTGCAACGTCCTGCAGCATCGCATCTCCGGCCCGATTCTTTCTCTGGCGGAGACCGCCGCGGCCGTTACGCGCGACGACAACTACGCCGTGCGGGCCATCAAATCCGGGAACGATGAACTGGGCCTGCTCACGGACGCCTTCAACCGGATGCTGTCCACAATTGAGGAACGCGAAGCCGCGTTGCGCCAGTCAAACGAACAACTGCAGGGCGAAGTTCAGGAACGTTTACGCGCACAACAGGATCTCGCGCAGGAGAAGGAGCGCCTGGCCATCACGCTGGCCTCGATTGGCGACGCCGTAATCGCCACCGACACAACCGGTCGCATTGTGCTGTTTAATCGCACGGCGGAAGAACTGACCGGCTGGGCACCAGCCGACACCTTCGGGCGCGTACTTCCCGAGGTGCTCCGGATCGTCAACGAAGACACGCGACAGCCCTGCCCGAATCCGGTGGACCGCGTGATGGAAAGCGGCGGCTTCGTGGACCTGGAGCAGCACACCGTGCTGCTGGCCAGGGATGGTCGCGAACGGGCAATCGCCAATAGCGGCGCGCCCATCCGCGACAACGAAGGGCACATCATCGGAGTCGTCCTGGTTTTCCGGGACGTCAGCGAGCGGGCCCGCATGGAGAAAAGTTTGGCCGAGAAAGAAAGTCAGCTCCGGCATGCGCAAAAAATGGAAGCCGTGGGACGGCTGGCCGGCGGCATCGCTCACGATTTCAACAATCTTCTGGGCGTCATTATCGGCTTTGGCAGCATTGTGGAGGATTCGCTGCAGGCCCGGGACGAGGCCACGCGTGCCAATATGCGGGAGATTATGCAGAGCGCGGATCGTGCGGCGGTCCTCACCCAGCAGCTGCTGACCGTCTCGCGGAAGAAGATGGTAGACACGCAGCCTGTAAACGTGAACCGCGTTGTTCTGAACTTTGACACGTTGTTGCGCCGGACGCTTGGAGAAGACATTGAACTGGTCACGCTCCCGGCCGGCGACTGCAACGCGATCCTCGCCGATGTGGGCACCCTTGAGCAAGCCATACTGAATCTGGCCATCAACGCGCGCGACGCCATGCCTCGTGGCGGTAAGCTGACGATCCAGGTGGAGCCCGTGCTCTTAACCGAAGGGATGATGTCGATGTCCGGAGAGATTCCATCCGGAGCATATGTTTGCTTGCAGGTGCAGGACACCGGCACCGGCATGACCGACGAGGTGCGCCAGCATGCCTTCGAGCCGTTCTACACCACGAAGACGATCGGGCGCGGCACAGGGCTGGGGTTGGCTGCTGTCTACGGCATTGTCAAGCAGTTCAACGGGTTCGTTGTGCTGGAATCGAAGCTTGGCATCGGAACCACATTCTTTATCTATTTTCCCCGCCTGGCCGACTCCGCCATCCTTCCGGCACCGGACATGCCGCAGCACAAGGAAGCGATGTCCCGGGGCACAGAGACGATCCTCGTGGTCGAAGATAACGCCGCGCTCCGGAGCTTCAGCGTCAAGGTGCTCTGCAATCTCGGGTATCACGTGCTGGAAGCCTCCAACGGCCAGAAGGCATTGGAAATCTGCCAGCACCACGCAGCCCCGTTGCACCTGATCCTGAGCGATGTCGTCATGCCGTTCATGAGCGGCCCTGAATTCGTGCAGCTTGCCGGAAAAATCCGGCACGATTTCCGTGTGCTCTTCACCAGCGGGTTCAGCGAAAATTTAACGTACAACGGCATCGCCATTGAAACGGCGGCCATGCTTCCGAAGCCCTATAGCCAGCGAGTCCTGGCCGCACGAGACCGGGAGATTCTGGGCAATACCGGCAAGGCATAGGGATGACGTCTCGCGCACGCAGCAACGTCTGGTCAGCCCTCCGGCGCAAAGGGCGGCACCGGGCAGTCGAGGGCGTCGGCAATGGCGCGCAGCGTTTCAGCCTCATGCAGCGTCGTGTGACCGTCCGTGACGACAATCGCGGCGCACGCGGCAAGCAGTTGCCCTTTGAGTTGCGGGGCAAGCTCCGCGAGGCGGTCGAGATGCTCCTCGAGTTCCTGCAACGAACAATCCTTGCGATCGCGCAGTCGTTCCGCCGCCGTCTCTCCCAACGCCTCCCAACCCGCGGCGTAGGCTGCAGCGGCGGCGGCCTCATCGTTGGCGCCATTCCAGACCAGCAGCGAAAATACGCTGGCCATTGAACGACCCAAACCATCAAAGCTCTGGAAGCGGACGCGCGGCGCCTGCGTCAGGTTGAAATGACGGTCCAGACGCCGCGACACCATATGCAGCAGCGCAAACTCGAAGGGATCCACCTCTTCGTCCGCCAAAACCATATTCATCATGTTTTCACGGAGCGCGCCGTAGGCCGCGGCTTCCAGGTTGCGCAGGGCGCTGACGGCCAGGTCGGCCAGCGGCAGACGGGCAGCCTCCGGCATGGCACCGCACAAATCCGCCAGATGCGAAAGCCGGGCATACACGTTGCCGGGCGCGCGGGCCGCCAGCCGCGCCATCTGCCGCTGCCGCGTATCCGGTCGCTTGGAGAGCAGCAGCGCGTAAAGAACCGTAGCCGCACCTTCGGTTGTTGCCACAGCCTGGCGACAATTCTGCGGAATGGCCTGCAACAGGGCAGCCGCGTAGGCCACGTTGGGAAAGTCCGGCGCGCCGACGCGGCTGGTCAAGCCGGAAACAGCCGTGCGCGACGACGGCTGTACGGGCGGAAACCGATCGACCGGGACCGGGGATAATTCGTGCGCCGCGTGCGAAACGCGAACGGTTGCCAATGCCCGTTGCACAGCCTGCAGATTTCCGGTGAATGAGGGATCGAGCCGCCGGATACGCTCCGCCAGTGGCGGGTGGGTCTCGAGAAAGTTCATCCAGGACGCCGCACCAGGCTCAGAAATAAAGAAGTGGCTGGCTGACGCCGACTGCGTGGCGTCCACACGCCCCCCATCGCGCCAGGCAGCAATCTTTTTAAGTGCGCCAGCCAGCCCCAGTGGATTACGCGTAAACTGGGCTGCCGAGGCATCCGCCAGATATTCGCGCTCGCGCCCGATGGCCGCCTTGATCAGGTTGGCGAAGAACACGCCGATGTAGCCGATGATCATGACAGCCAGCCCCAGCAAAAACAGCATCGCCACAAAACCGCCGGACTTACCGCGGCCGGTCCGGACGCGACCCACGATGCGCATCAGGCCATATCCCGTAAGGGCGATCATGAGAATGCCGTGCAGGATACCCATCAGGCGCACGTTCATTCGCATGTCGGCATTAAGAATGTGGCTGAATTCATGCGCGATCACGCCCTGAAGTTCATCACGTGTCAGCGTCTGCAGCGCGCCGCGCGTCACCGCGATGGCGGCATCGTTCGTCGTGAGCCCCGCGGCAAAGGCATTGATGCCGGTTTCATTGGACAGAATGAAAATCTGTGGCACCGGCGTGCCGGAGGCAATCGCCATCTCCTCAACCACATTGCGCAGCCGCTGCTCGTCCGGATCGGCCGTTTGCATGGCAACCGGCTGACCTCCCATCAAGCGCGCCACCACGGCGCCACCGCCGCTCAGCTCGGCAACCTTGTAGAGGGTCCCTCGAATCAGGCTCGCCAATGTAACAAGCATGGACCAGCAAAAGAGCACCGGATCCCAAAGGCCTGACAGCCCGGAGGCTTCGCGCGCAGACGCACTGGCGTGAAGGGAAGCGCTGTGCTGCCCGTTGGACGATACCGTCGAGAAAACCAGGACCACGACCGCGTAGACCGCCACCACAATCAGCACAACTGCCAGCGCATACAACACCGCCAGCAACCGCGTCCATTTGCGCGCCCGGTCCTGGTAGTCAAAAAAGTTCACCCAAAGGCCACCTTTGGCGCCTCGCGGTCCGAGGAATTTGAGATGTTAAACAGGACAGCCTGCTCAAAGCCGAACATGCCGGCAAACAACACGTTCGGGAATGTTTCGCGCGCGGTGTTGTACTGCATCACCGTGTCATTATAGGACTGGCGTGCGAACGCGACGCGATTTTCGGTCGAGGAGAGCTCCTCCATGAGGCGCGCGATGGTCTGGTCGGCCTTCAGGTTCGGGTAGGCTTCCATGACCGCGAAGAGGCGTCCCATGGCACCGGACAGCACGCCCTCGGCACCGAGCAACCCCTGTACGGCGGCGCTATCCGCCGGATTGGCTGCCGCGGCACCGCGTGCTGCCACCGCCTGATTGCGCGCGGCAATCACGTTTTCAAGCGTCGAGCTCTCGTGCTTGAGATACGCCTTGGCTGCCTCGACCAGATTGGGAATCAGATCGTGGCGCCGCTGCAGTTGCACATCAATCTGCGCAAACGCATTCTTGAACAGATTACGCAAAGCCACCAACCGGTTGTAGATGCCGATCACGAAAAGCACGGCCAGCACCAGCGCCGCAAGCACGATATAGGGTATATACTTCATAAAAGACACCTCCTGTTGCGTTGATTACTTTACCGATCTCCCAAGCGAAAGCCAACAGGATTCGCAGCTGATCATTCCCATTTTCCCATCCGGCCCGCCGGTTTTCTCTAGCCATCCTCCTGCACTTCATAAATTCCTCGCTCGACTACCCTACGATCATGACCTGATTGACAAAATTGACCTTTTTCACCAGATTACCCGTGGTGTCAATGAAGCCAACACAGTCAATCTGGTCATTTAAAACGGCGAGGAGTACAACATGCCTGATCTGTTCGACAAACACGGAGGGTTCAGGAGGCTGCATTCCTTCACGCTCGCCCAGACTCCCTCCGCCCCGTTGCGCGTGACGCTCATGCAGAACTCCGCCGGTTCCGACCGGCCGGCCAATCTGGCATGGCTCGAGCAGCATTTGCCGCCCGGCCTGGAGACCGACCTGATTGTGCTGCCGGAAGTCTTTGCCTTTCGCGGCAGCGACGAGGCGTACCGCGCGGCTGCGGAACCGCGCGATGGTCCGCTGGCGCAGTGGGTACAGGCGCAAGCGATCCGAGCGAAAGCCTGGGTGCTGGCCGGCAGCGTGCTGGAGCGCGACGGCAACAAGATCTACAACACCTCCCTGCTGTTCAACCGGGAGGGCAAACGAATCACCACCTACCGCAAGATCCACTTGTTTGAAGCGCGGCTGGAAAGCGGGCTTCTGATCCGTGAACGCGACGTGTACCAGGCCGGTGACCATCCGGTGCTAATCGACATGGATTCCTGGTGTGCCGGGCTCTCGATCTGCTACGACGTGCGCTTCCCGGAGCTGTACCGGCACTACACCAGCCAGGGCGCCACGCTCCTGCTGATCCCGGCCAATTTTACGCAGCGCACAGGTCGCGACCACTGGGAGGTGCTGGTGCGGGCGCGAGCCATCGAAAACCAGTGCTTTGTCCTTGCGCCAAACCAGTGCGGCTCCAATCCACACACCCATTGCCGCAGCCACGGCCATAGCCTGGTCGTCAGTCCCTGGGGCGAGGTCCTGGCCACAGCAGCCGACGAACCGGCCGTGCTGCAAGTCACGCTGGACCCCGCCATGCTCCACACCACCCGCCAGCGCATCCCGGCGCTGAAGCACCGGCGTACGGATATCCTGTCGTAATGACGTAAGGAGCGCCGGTCAGCCGGACCGCGCCAACGCACCACAGGACATGGCGCGCCTCACCTTACTTGCGGCACGGCCTTGGGCTCGGAAAGCGTGAAGGATGTTTTGAGCAGCGATTCGTTGATGTTGAAGGTGGTCTGGTAGGTGACGGCCTCGCCATTGACCTTCACATTGGAGAGCGTGAGGCGATTGGCTTCCCTGTTCCGGGCCAGATCCACGCAAAAATCACCCTCGATATACGACCGCATCACGCGATACCCGTATTTTCGAAAATTGATTGTGATTTCAAAGCTGTCAATTTTTTCAGCCTGCGGCGCAGCTGAGGCGCCGACCGGTTTCCCATTTACGGTCGCAGCAGGCAGAGCATTCGACACCGAATTTTTGCTGAAGACGTCAAACGTCAGGGCTATGGGCGAGTAGTACTCTTCTGAGCTTGTAACGTACAACCGCGCCGTGCCCATGATGCGGTCCGTCTCCTTATCCTTTGTCCCCCAGTTCATCCGGGTAATGTCCACCTTGTAGTCTTTGGAAAGGACCGTCTTGCCCTCCTTGAATGCAGCGCCAAAGGCACTTGTTACCAGAAAGCCCAAGAGCACCACGCTAACCGTTGCCAATCTCATATCCACTATTTCCTTGCCTGCCTTCGTTCTGGTTGACCACGGCAACACCGGTCACACATAGTCCAGCCAGACATTACCGAAGACGCCCGCTACATTACGCCATCCGAACCTGGCGTCAAGTGGAAATGGCCGGACAGTGGACGGCGTAAAGCCGTCCCTACGAACCCCCGCCCCCCCAGAAGCATTATTTTGAGTCCCGGTGTAAGATTGAGCGGGGAATGCGCATATACCATGTAGGTGGCGACTAGCAGCCTGTCGGACTTAGCGCTGGATCAGTACAGATTTTGTGCCGACCAGGCTGCTAGTCATGGGGCAAGCGTACGCCAAGCATCAAATTACATCGTAAGACGCAAACAATGGAATAAAGAATGGCATTCTGGTCGTTTTTTGAGGTCTCGCAACCCGCTATCCGCGGGTTGCAAACTAGGAGACTGTCGGCAGGATGCTCCAGACCGATCCAGGGCCTAAGGCCGACAGTCTCCTAGGAGTAGTACCCATGCACACCCTCACCCAACTTCTCATCGGCATGGCAGCCGCCGGCGTGATGGCTGGCCCGCAGCGTCCGGCGGCGCTGGTCGCTGGCGCTGTGGCAGGTGTGCTGCCGGATGTCATTGACTGGTGGGCGCACCATCTCTTGCGGCAACCGGACATTACGGTTACCCCCGACCCGCTGGCGCCGACACCTGCCACGATGGTAAAAGGGTTGCACCTGACGCTGCAGCAGGCACAAATCCACCGGCGGCCCATTGTGCTACGGTTCAATCCCCTGCCCGCTCCGGATGGCGGCTACGTATCTTATCGCCTCGATTGCGACCGACTTCATCATCTATGCGTGACACTGGACATGGCAGGCAGGCCTGAACGCAACAACTTGGCAACTATGGATGGTCTCGCGCAAGGCTGTTGCTTGCCGCAACACCCGCTGCCGCTACAGATCCGGGATGCATCCGTAGACCTGCAATTCTGCGCCACGCAGCGCCGGATCGAAAGCCTTGACCTGTCGCGCGTGGCCGGGGTCGGGCATACCTTTTTCATGGCAGGTGTGTTGGCTGGCTTGGCCTGCCTTGTGAATATCTGGTTCGGCTTGGCAGTGGCAGCGGCCCTCGCGGCGCATTTACTGCTGGATGCAGGCGGCCGGAACCAACTTGTGCCCGGTTTGCCGTTTTCCAACCGGCTCTATCGTGGATGGCGCTTGTGGGACGAAGACGGCTGGCGCGTTAATCTGTACGCCAGTGTGTTTGCGGCTGTAATCATCGCAGGGCTAGGAACCTGTCGGACTTAGGCCCTGGATCATTCTGGTACCTTCTGCCGACAGGTTCCTATTTGAAACTCAATTGGCCATGCGCCCGCGTTTTCGATACAGTATGACCGGAGGCGAATTATGAATTCTGACACAACCGCGCCGCGAGTGGCTGCTGAGCTGGATGAATCTGCGATTTCGCGTGCCGAATTGCACATTGAGCGGGAGAAAATTGAGATCGAACGCGAGCGGTTGGCGCTGGAACGCGAGCGCATGGCCGCGGAGCGCGAGCGCTGGAAAAGCGAATCGGAATGGAAGGCGCGCGCCGAAGGTCGCGGCGTGACGTTCAGCACGCTGGTTCTGATTGGCATGGTCTGCCTGCTGGGAGGCGTGCTGGCCGGGTTCTTTGCCGCCGGGCCTGGCGGCGCGAGCCGGTCGGCACGGCTCGAATCCCTGGCAACCCGGGCCAGCACGAACGCCACCGGTATGGGAGCGAGTTCCTTCCAACTGCGCCCGCTGGATGCCGGCGGCGGCAGCAAAGCGTACTTGCTGATTCTCGACTGAGATGTGGCCATGACTTCCAATAACCCGCCCCCTGTCATTCCATGAGCATCTTCAAAGCCTACGATATCCGCGGCGTCTTCGGGAGCGAGATCGACGACGCCATCGTCTATCGCATGGGCCGCTGCCTGCCGGGCCTGTTGCACGCGCGACGTGTTCTAGTCGGTCGCGATGCACGGCTCTCCTCGCCGGTGCTGCGCGATGCGCTCTGCCGCGGACTGCTGGAAGCCGGGGCGGATGTGGACGATCTGGGCCTCGCCACCACCCCCATGGTCTATTGCTTCACGGCACGCGACGGGTACGACGCGTCCGCGCAGATCACGGCCTCGCACAATCCGGCCGGGTACAATGGCCTCAAGATTTCGTCCACCGGCGCGCAGCCGGTCGTCCGCGACACCGGCCTGGCTGAGCTGGAGCGCCGCGTGGCAGGTGAATTGCCGCCACGGGCGCCGAACCCCGGCGTGTTGCGGCAGGTGTCGCGACAGCGCACGTTTGTGGAATTCCTTCAGCCGTGGGTTCCCGACCTTGCCGGCCTGCGTTTTGCCGTGGACTGTTCGGACGGCATGGCGGGGCTTGTCGCCCGCGACCTTTTCGGCCCCCAAACCACCCTCTTGAACAGCACGCCGGACGGCGCCTTTCCGCACCACGGACCCAATCCGCTCGAAGCGGATAACCGCGCACAGCTTGCTGCTGAGGTGCGTGCGCAACGCCTGGATGCGGGCGTAATCTTTGATGGCGACGCAGACCGCGTCATGTTTCTGGACGAGACCGGCGCATTCATCCAGCCGGACTACCTGATTCCGCTCATTGCCGGGCGTTTCTTGCGCGCCACGCCCGGCGCGACTGTCATATGTGACATCCGCACGTCGCGCGGTGTAACCGAGGCCCTGACAGCCGCCGGCGCCAGGCCGGTGTTGTGGAAAGTCGGGCATGCGTTTGCCAAGGTGAAAATGCGCGAAACCGGCGCGATCTGCGGCGGCGAGCTGGCTGGCCATTATTATTTCCGTGACTTCTTTAACTGCGACTCCGGCGAACTGGCGGCGCTGGTCGTGCTTGGCGAACTGGCGGCTGCGCGTGCGCGCGGACTGACCTTCCGTCAACTGCTGGCGCCGGTCTGCACGTATGCCAACTCCGGTGAGCTCAATTTTACCGTGGCGCGCAAAGAGGCTGCGATGGCAGCCCTGCTCGCGGCGCTGGCAGCAGAGTCCGAGCCACAGGCGCTGCTCGATTTCGACGGATGGCGCATCGAATATCCGGACTGGTGGATCAACATTCGCCCTTCCAACACCGAGCCGTATCTACGCGTGGTGCTGGAGGCAGTTACGCCGGCGCGCCTGTCCGAGCGCCGCTCCAGGGTCGAGCGGATACTGCAGCCGTTCATCGGATAATTAGAGCTTGTCCCAAAACTCCCACTTTTGCTTTTTTCTGCAATTTTCGATCCACCAGCCCAATTTGTTCAGTTTTACGTGCGTCCCCAAGCGCAATTATTTGTCGTTTCATTGGCAAAAAAGCAAAAGTGAGGCTTTG
>JBAXVM010000056.1:0-13483 GCA_037129105.1 bacterium | reverse complement strand
GGCTGGTGCACCGCTACCCGGACCGCGTGCTGCTGCTGGTGACGGACTTCTGCTCGACCTATTGCCGCTACTGCACGCGCTCGCGCATCGTTGGCCAGGGCGAGCTCTCGCCGTCCCGCGAGCGCCTGGACGCCGCCTTTGAGTACATCCGCCGCTCGCCCCAGGTCCGCGACGTGCTGATCTCCGGCGGCGACCCGCTCACGCTGAGCGACGAAAAGCTGGAATGGATCCTCTCCAGCCTGCGCGCCATCCCGCACGTCGAGATGATCCGCATGGGCACCAAGATCCCCGCGGTCCTGCCGCAGCGCGTGACGCCGCAACTCGCACGCATGCTGCGCAAGTACCACCCGGTCTGGATGAGCCTGCACTTCACCCACCCGGATGAGTGCTGCTACGAGACCGAGCGGGCCTGCAACATGCTGGCCGATGCCGGCATCCCGCTGGGGTCGCAGACGGTCCTGCTTAAGGGGATCAACGACAACGTGCCAACCATGAAGACGCTGATGCACGGACTGGTCAAGATGCGGGTTCGCCCGTATTACGTCTACCAGTGCGATCCCATCAACGGCTCCGGGCACTTCCGCACACCGGTCTCCACCGGGGTGGAGATCATCCGCGCCCTGCGTGGCCACACCACCGGCTATGCGGTCCCGACCTATGTGATCGACGCACCGGGCGGCGGCGGCAAGATCCCCGTCACCCCGGACTTCGTCACCGGCCGGGAAGGACAGGACATCCTCCTGCACAATTACGAGGGCAAGACCTTCCGCTACCCGGATTACATCACGGAATAGCCGTATCGAGTCCTCTCGCCGCCCCTCGTGGTCGGCGTAATGCCGTCCCTACCACAGGGACGGCTTTTTTGCGTGAAGGGGCAGGAAAGTACAGTGCATCACATCTCTGCCCAAGCAATACGACTGCTATTGTTTCCTCCGAACCAGCTTCAACGATCAAGACCCATTAATCCGGAACATTTGCAACGCTTCCAAAGGGAACCGGCCAATAGGTCTCGACAAAAAAAGGCGGGCGGTTCGTTTTCCACGAAATATTAAACTTTCTTTCGGCCCACTCTTCAATCTTCTGGTAATAGCTATCATCCTTTGGCGCACCTCGGAGATAACTATCATGGATAAATATATCCTCTTTCGGGTATACCGTGTGGATTGCATCAATAATCCTGACACGGGCAGATACGCGCGAGCCTCTGCCTGTAAAAATCACAGAAGTCCTAAGCTCTTCCGCAAGCGCCTTGACGGCAGAATCAGTCCCTACATATGCAAGATCCCAGCAAACTTGCGTTGAGTATTTTTTGTCAACTTCCGTTTCAGCCTGAAACTCACGAATGACGTTGCCCTCGCTTTCTTTATGGCCAAGTTTTGCCAAGGCAAGTTCTGTGCGTCGCTTACTACAATTTCGAAATGCTGGCTCCGACAGTAAAAGTGACGCTGCACTCTCGAGACCTGTATTGCCCAAGACTCCGATCGCATCCGTGTTTGTGTTCTTTCGAACCGCGTCCACGATTTGATCCCCAAACTTTCGAATCGTATCCGCGTGACATTCTCGTAGTGACCTGGCCGCAAGCGAACGCACACCTCGGTCATCATCATTCAGTGCAACAACAAAAGCACGGCCAATAATTTCCTCAGCCTGCATATCGCGGGGATGTCCCTTCAAGCAACTTCTACGATATTTGTATACGTCCAAAGAGTACTTCAGCAGCGAAAATTTCGTTTCTGGCGTTTTTCCAACATCCCAATTCGCGCAAAGTTCATACAAGAGATTGCTCTGCGACAAAAATCCATGCATTTCATTTAATGATCCATCACCTGGAAAACAATAACCCTTCGGAAACGCTAACACGCGCGCCACATTCGAGTTTACTGTGACTGTCGGCGCTTCACCATATGCGACGCTACCGCACACAAGCAAACACAAGCCCGCTATTCTTATGCGATCGCACATGGCTAGCGTCCTTCTGCATTTTAACATCAACAAGCAATCAAACGGCTAAACCGTCGCGCACACGACCGAGTCCATCCAGACGCCGCGGCGCAGGAACTTAACCTTCCGGAAACCGGCCGCGACCAAGTCTTCACGCAGTTCGTCAAACGTAAAGGTTCCGCCCTTGGGCGTGGCCACCAGCATGTTCACGGCAAACAGGGCGCCGCCGGCCGGGCGCGTGCGCGTCGGATCCATCACAATGTCGCGAATCAGGATCCGCCCGCCAGGCACAAGGGCCGCATGCACCTTGGCAAACATTGCCCGGTTTTGCGCGCGTGAGTTCTGGTGCACAATGGCACTCACCCAGGCCAGGTCAGCCCCGGTCGGCAGGGCATCCTGGTAGAAACTGCCGCCAACCAGGCGCACCCGCTGCGACAATCCCACTTTCTTCATCAGACGCCTGGCCATGGGGACCACGTCCGGCTGGTCAAAGATCGTTGCCCGGGCCTGCGGATTGAGCCGCAGCCACGGAATCACCCAGGTGCCGGAAGCGCCCCCCAGGTCCAGCAGGTGCGTGAACTTCAACGCCCCCAGGCTGCTGATCAGCGGCATGGCCATGGGCGTCGAGATCTCGTGCATCGCCCGGATGAACGAGACCAGGTCGTCCCCTGCCCCGCGCACGCTCGGTTGCGCCCGCGCCGGCTGACCACGCTGCACGACCTGCGCCAACTGCCCCCAGCGGCGAAAGCAGTTGCCCATGTGACGAGCCATGCCCAGCATGCTCTGGGGGCCGGTTTCGGTCAACACCTTCGCCACGTCCCCGGGAACCCGGTAGACCGGCTTGCGCCCGGTGTCTTTAGCCAGCAACCCGATGGCAGCCAGCGCATCCAGCAAAATTACTGTCCCCCGCAAATCCCCCTTGATCCGACGGGCCAGCTGCGCGGCATCCATCGGCCGGGCATGCAGCATCGAAAAGACGTCCAGTTCAGCGCCGGCAATCACGACCGCGGACGCCTGAAACCCCCGAATCATCCCAAAAACGGCTTCGCCGGAATGCGGATTCTTCATGGGGCTGCTCCTTCCGCGCCGGTAATTCCCGGCTCGATCGAGGTGCCCTTTGCGCCATTGAGTCCGCCTTTATTTTCGAGCACATCCTTTGCCTTTTGGATCACCCTCTTATCCGAGAAGAAATTGGCCTTCACGGCTTTTTCCAGCCAGGCCATGTGTCTGGCATTAAACTGGGGATAATAGCTGATCTCCTGAACTGCCTGAAGATGCACCCCTTGTTTCGTCGGATCGCGCTGCGTCTTCTCCAGAATCTCGACCTGAAAATCAAGCCACAGCTTCAAGTCTTCCTTGTCCAACTTTGGCGAGCCCGTATAGTCGAGGTCCGCCCACGCGATCTCCGCCATTTCCGCTGGACCGGAAAGCACCATCTCCCGGCACCGCGCGTATTTGGCTCTCCAGGGGGTCTGCTCCTCGCTGCTGGCGCGCTGCGCGGGTGCGGATGCACAACCGGTTAACAACAGGCCGCACGCCGCAGAAACCAGCACAAGGATCCGGGCGGCGGTGGCAGGGCTACGGTTATACTTCATAGGGGCTGTCCTCGGTTGAGCCGCACAGGAGACGTTCATGGTTCGCAAAGCCGCAGATCCATGCCAAGCATGGCATCAGCAAGACGGTACACCCGCCAACCGCGCGTTGCCAAGGCTCAAATTCACCGCGTCAGGGCATGGCCATGGTCTTTTCCTGAAGCGGTCGCGAATTCTCACCACGAAGGACCCGAAGAGCACGAAGTCTAGTATCACACCTGCGCAGGTGTGATACTGAGACAAGAAACACATGGTTTTCAGGTCCCGGCACCGACGCCCTCACCCCGGAGGACTCGGCTAATGCGGGCTAGCAGCCTGTCGGCAAGAGGCCAGCAAATAATCTTCACTTCATGATTTATGATTCCTCGAAATAAAAAGGGCACCGTCGCCCGAAGGCGCCGATGCCCGATTTGAATCGCTAGCTGCGACTGGCTTACCAGCGCTTGCCGCCGCCGCCGCCGCCACCACCGCCACCGCCGTAGCCGCCACCACCGTAGCCGCCACCGCCACCGCCACCGCCGCGACGGTCGTCGCGAGGCTTGGGCTGCGACTCATTGACGCGCAGAGGACGTCCCTTGAAGTCAGCGCCGTTGGTGCCCGCGATGGCCTTCTCAGCCTCCGCGCGGTCGTTCATCTCGACGAAGCCGAACCCCTTGGCGCGACCCGTGGCCTTGTCCATCACCACGCGAGCCGACGTCACCTTGCCGAACTTCTCGAAATGCTCTTGAAGTTCCGCGTCTGTCACCTCATACGGGAGGTTGCCAACATAGATATCCATAACTGAACCCTTCATCACGTGTCACATTACTTTCGATATCCCGATTCCTCGCCCAAGTGACACAGGAAGAAGTTCGGAGCTGGTCAGGCCGATCCCGGCCGCAACCCACACCATGCACTATTCCTGAGCGTCTGCCAACAACTATATTTCAACAACATATTTCAGCCATGGTCGTTTGCTGGGGCGCAGCCACGTTTCGTTGACTTGCCTTGGGCGGAGACGGCTTTATGCCGTCTACTCGCAAGGGGTCTGATTATGGACGGCGTAAAGCCGTCCCTACGGTCGTAACACAAACAATGCTCACGATCCGCAATCTGAGGAGGTCAACGAATACCCGTGGGGGCTGACCCTGTGCCTTGCGGCGCACCGCTTGTAAAGAGTTCATCGCCTGCCATCACACCCGGGTCCGGAACCTGGAAGTAGATCCACTGCCCGTCCGGGTCCGGGAACTCGGTGAGCGTCAGCGTCAAGGCGCCTTTGTCCGCCTTGTCGAGATCAGCCTTGATCCGGCAGGCGGTTCCGCCGGGACGAACCGTTTCGTCGGGCACAAGTTCGGCAGTCTCCGGCAACACAACCAGCCGTTTCAGATCCTTGGCCTCTGCACCGGCACGGGACGGCGCGAGCGCATACACGAGCGGGCCGCGCATCACGGCAGCCCGGTTGGCCTGCACCAGGCGTCCGGCGACAAACCGCCACGGCATGGCCATGTCGAGCGTGATCCGATCACCCTTTTGCCATTTCCAGTCGATGCGCAATATTTCGCCTGGCTTCGACAGGCTTTGCTTCGGCGTATCGTTGATGGCCAACTCCGCCTTCTGGCACCAGCGCGGCATACGCAAATGCACCGGAAAGCGCGTCGGCTTCTGCGGGTCAATCTGCAGGGTCACCCGGCCCGTTGTCGGGAAGTCCGTCTCCTGACTGATCTTGACGGTCGTACCGCCTACGCCTTCCAGCGTTGTCTCGGAGGTCGTATACAGATTGACCGCCACGCCCGTGTCGACGCGATAATATATCAACTGGGGCAGATAGCCGAGCATGCGCCGGAAACTGCCGGGGCAGCACTCCGTGTCGGCTGCATACTCCCGCTTGCCGGAGAAGGGCGTAACGAAGCGGATCCGTCGTCCGTCCGGAGCCTGCGCACCGAGCAGGGCGTTGTAGACCTGTCGTTCCATATAATCACCCAATGCCAGGTCGCCTTCCATTCGCATCAGGCTGTCGAAGAGCAGGATCTGGTGGACTGTGGAGCACGTCTCGCCCAGCAAGTCGCGACCGTACTGGTCGTTCGCCCAGCACTGGTCCTGTCCGACGCCGCCGGTGATCGCCATTCCATCCTTGCGCATCATGAAGCTCACCGCCCGACGCGTGGGCGTCAGCAAGGCAGGATCCGGTTGCAGGCGATGAAGTTCCAGTTGCGCCAGGCACTGGCTCATGTACGCGACCGTATGTCCATCCGCCTTGCTGGTGCGGCCAATCACGATCTTGGGATTCCAGCTCGCCGTGCCCAGTTGATTGGTTGAAAAAGCAAGGTAGCGCCGGTCCTGCGTCGCGGCATACAGGGCCAAAAGGCCGTTATTCAGTCCCGCCATGCCGATGTACTCCTGGCAGGGCCACTCCCGCACCTTGTCCGCCGGCTTTCCGGCATAGCGCGTGATAATAAAATCGGCCAGCTTCTGCGCGGCCCCAAGCGCCTCGCGGTTCCCGAACAGCTGGAAATCCGCGACCAGCGCCGCGAGCATATCCCCCTGCTCCCGCACATCCCACAACCCCCAGGTGCGCGCCTCGGGAAGCATGATGCCGATGTACCCGTCCTGCAACTGGAACTTGCACAGCGAACTCACGACGTGCTTCTTTCGCGCTGTGAGAGCTTCGTTATCCGTGTTGGCGGCCACCCGGATGATCCCCTCCAACGTCCTTCCCAACCCGATAAAGTCTTCATTGCCGCCGGCCTTCCGGACGCTGAACGGCACCAGAAAAGTCCGGTCGATATCGGGCATGAGCAGATTGTTGGTCAACGAAAGTTCCATGCGCCGCCCGATCTCGCCGCCAACCTTGACCGTGCGCAAGTCCACCTGCGCGAACACGTCGACCGCCCTGACCGCCGGGAACATAACCTTCTTTTTGGCCAGCGCCCCTCCGGCTGAGGCCATCAGCGTGACGGCGCTTCCGGCATCGGCCATGTTGTGCACCGTGATGTAACCCAGATTGGTATCCAGCGATACGCCCTTAACCTGGGCTTCCAGGCTCCACGTCACCGGCTCGTCTGTCATGACCACGCCGGACATGTTGAGCACCCGTGCGCCATACCACGCACGCGTGCTTCCTTCCGGCGGAATAGACAGGCTGTCGCTGCCAGTAATCTGGAGCTTGTCCGGCGTGCCGCGGGCCGTTTCAATCTCGGCATAGTCCAGCGCACAGATTCCGGTGTTTGCCCGCAACAGCAAGGTGTGCGTGAAATCGGTCAGCTCAGGACTTTCGTACACCAGCACCTGATTCTGATTAGTCGGCGCGCGGAAGTCGGCCTGGCCTGCTGCGCCGTCATCGATTGAAACCGTGCCGGCGCCAAGCTGCGCCGCTCGTTTTCCATACAGTCGCAGTCTGGATCCGAAGAACTTCAGCTGCACAAAGTCATTGGTCGCCGCCGAAAAGGAGCAATCGCCCCCGTAGCAGCCGGCCTGAGCCGGATAGCCGCTGTACGTCCACTTCCCGATATATTCAAACTGGTCGCGTTCGTTGCCCCTGACGCTGTTATTCACCACATTTGTGATGACTGTGCTCAGTCCGTCAACATTGCCCGGCAGCATCGCCTGACGGCCGGACTCCTGCGCCGCACCGGATCCCGCGGCCAGCGCGCTTACACATAAAGCCAACAGGCGTATCGCAGTCATAACCTATCCTATGCCCCGCTATTTTCCACCGGTTACATATCGCACAATCACGATGCCCGCGCTGCCTCTGACCTGAGCATTGCCGGACCCGCCATCGCCGCCGTAACCCGAGTTCTCCTTCGACGGTTCACGCGCCCCGAGAGGCACATTTCGCACGCGGTTCCGGCTCAATCCGTCCAGCGCATATGAAATCGCCGTGACGCCGTCACGCATCGTGGACACACACCCCGTTCCACCGGCGTTCTGGCCAGCTCCTGCAGCCTCGCCGCCGGCAGCCCGGACCACATCCTTGCCGGCACACGCGATGACCGAGTCCATGCCGTATTTCAGCCCCTTCCTGCCACCGCCCTCGCCCACGATGATCGAATACACGTTTTCGGACAGCTTCCCCTGCGCCTTCACGAACCCGCCCCCGCAGCCACCATTGCCCTCCGGAGTGCCCACGCCAACCCCGCCGCCGCCAACCACCAGAAATTCGGCCACCCCGGAACCTTTTACGTCCAGCGAACCATTGCTGGAAAATATATGCGCCGTCCAGTTTGTGCCGCCTTCCACATAATATGCCATTTCCCCGCCACTGGCATGCAGCCCTTCCAATTTGCCACTGACCGTGGCCACAACGAAAACCGGCGCCGAAACGGCAGCCGCGCCGCCGCTATCCGTGGCCCGCGCAGTCAGCCTGCAGCTCCCTGCGGGTATGCGCGCCCACGTAAAGGCGTATGGCTTGGCCAGGGCTTCACCTATCTTGACGTCGCCAGCGTAGTACTCAACCTTCTGCACCGTGCTATTCCCGTGGGCGATGGCCGTCGTCGCGGCAAGCTTTACTTTCGATCCGGCCTTGACGATCAGGGGGTTCGTAGGCACCGTGACCGCACAGGATAGCACATTGGCGAAATTCGCCTGGATCACGGCATTGTTTGAAACCGCCACGGTCGTGCTCGCCGCACGACGATCCGCGATCGTCGCCGTGCCCTCCAGAAGGGTCCACTCCTTGAACGCGTAGTTGCGCGCAGGCGCGGCCACGATCGGGACCGCCTGGTTTTTCATGGCCAGCAATGCATTACCGGGCGAGACCGTGCCGCCCTCTCCTGCGCGTAGCGTTACCGCCGCAGCATGCACGTCCGTCCGGAACGGCGAGGCCGGCAGCCCCTCGCGATTGTAGAGGTTGCAGACCGGATGATCAGCCGCTCCATAGTACACCGCAACCGGGACGCCCACGTTGCGATTCGAAAGAATTACCGTATCGCCAACGATCTCCGCCTGGGCCGGCAGAAAGACCCCGTTTGTGCCGCACATTGTAAAACCCGTTAGCGGCGCCGTGTTGATTGCCCCTTCCTTGACGCGCCAGGCGGTCATGTTGCCCGCGCGATTGGCAGTCGCCGCCAGCTCCCGACTCACGAGGCCGCCGCCCGCATGAAGATAACTGAGAATCGCCCGCTGACCGTCGAACGTCACGCTCCGGCACATCGGCCCGGCGTAGACGATCTTTTCGCCATATGTGATCCCGCGCGCCGCCAGGGCCAGCCGTTCGCCAACCGGGCGCTTCGGACTTGGACGGATTTCCTTTTCGTCACCGCAATCCGTGGTCACAATGAGCCCGCTATGCTTGTTCCACAGCGCCGCCAGCGTCTGCGCATCCCGAACGCCAGCCCAACCGCTACTGACCGTGGTGGAAGCCTGATATGGCTGCAGTTGCACGATATGGAACGCAAGGTCGGGAAGGTCGAAGTCTTTTCGCCAGCCGGCCATCAGCGCCGGCAGGATCGACCGGTATTGTGTGGCGTCGGCATAACGCCCGCCACCCAGGGCGTTACTCTCGCCATGGTACCAGGCCACCCCCTTAATCCGATATTCAAGCAACGGATAGATCAAGTCCAGATAGGCCGTCGAAGAGGGCGCAGCCGGCTGCGAAAGTGAAGTCCGCCTCGGCTTCTTGGCGGGGAGAATCGCCGGCTTGACCCAGGTTTCGATGGGCGAGAGCCCCACGCTCGCCTGGATCAGCCCGACCGGAACCTTGCGGCTTTCCTGCAGGTTGCGCCCGAAGTAATAGGCCACGGCCGAGAACTTTTCCACGGTCTCCGGCTTCGCCTCAACCCACGTTCCGGCTGGCGCCAGGAACATCCGCAGCCTCGGCCGGGATGGTTCGGCCAGAGCAAACTCCTTGTCGCTCCCGCCCGTCTGCTCGATGGTCCACTGCATGTTGGCCTGTCCGGCGCAGAGCCAGACCTCGCCGACCATCACGTTAGAGAAAGCGATGGTATTGGCACCTGCAATCGTCAATGGGAACGGCCCGCCCGCCTCGCCAGCCGCGACAGGCACTACCCAGCTGCCATCCTCACCGGCGGTTGCGGACCCCTTCGTGCCGCGAAACGTGACCGTCACGACTTCGCCCGTCTCAGCCGTGCCCCAAAGCCGGGCATAGGTCTGCTGTTGCAGCACCATGCCATCGCTGCAGATCGCATGTGGCGTAACATCCGCCCGCGATGCAACAGCGGCCAAGCCGACACACATGATCCAAAAGAAGCGTCTTGTATTCATTTTTTAATTGCCTTTGCATCCGCGAAGGTCCCGATGATGCGCTGACACAACTGACGCCCGCACGAGCGCACGCACGCGCATGTGTCATTCAGTCGAGAGTACCGTTTCGGGAGGCGGGAATCAAGGTCAGTAACAACCAGGCCCTGGCGAGCAAATGACCCGGTCGCGGCGTCAAATGCCGGCAGGAGAAGCAGGAAGACACCCGCAAACACGGCTGTTTTGCCTGGTCTTTTGCGGACACTTGCGCGTCGATCGGGCGCATGTCGGCGGTTTTCCGGAAACTAGCAGCCTGTCGGACTTAGCCTTCTGGAAGCACAAACCGTCTGCCGACAGGCTGCTAGCGGGAGCACAGGTACGCCGCGAACCGGTCGTTGAAGAGGGCGCCAGGACGGCGCTGCCGTAGCCTATCCATTTTTCTTGGCGCGGAATCCGCCCATGAGAAACATGACAAGGCATACCAATAGTAGCAGGCCAAGACCGCTGCCACCGATGACGGGACCGCCATAGTAGAACCCGCCGCCGCCGAACAAGAAAAGAAGGACAACGATGATTAATAATGCATTCATGCAGCTAGGATAACCCGCCGCTGCGACTGTTGCCATGGGGTCTTCCACCCATGCCTGCCGCCGGGCGGCGCGTCGGACAGAAAGGCGCACCGGAGCGAAGGCGCCCAGGGTGAATGAGAATGGGAAGTCCGAAGGGCAAACGGTGGGGCGTTGGGGTGGTTGGACTGTTGGACGGTGGGACGGTGGAACGGTGGAAGGTGGGAGATTTTTAGCTACGGATGGCGCGGATTTGCGCGGAAGAATGCGTAGGCGTGTGGCAGGTGCGGCGATCTGGAGCGGCAGGTATCCCGGCCGAACCAGATGGCCGCGGGGGTGTTGGGCGGCGTGCGACGCACGGTTTGTGACGGGCGGGACGCGGCGCGCCCGCGGGCGCGTGAGTCTGGGGACGGACGCGCGGGCGAACGGTATTCCGTCGCCCGGAAGCGGCTGGCACCAGACTCATGCGCCGGCCGGTGCGTATTTGAGGCGCGGGTCCTGAAGGGAACGGACGCGCGGCCCACAGAGGTATGCCGAATGGGCCGCGTGTCCGGGCCATTCAGGTGCCGCGCCGACAGGGAAACGGTAAAGTTGAATGCAATACCGGCCTCGTGAGGCCGGCGGGTTGAGGCGGAGGGTTTACCAGGATGGGCGTGGGGGACACTCTGGGTCATGATGACGCACTTGCGAGGCTACCATGCAAACAGTTGTTGGGGCGACATAATCAAGTTCAGATTTGCCCACCCGCCCAAATGTAAACCGTGACCATAATCGCAACAACGGAAAAGAAAAACAAGCAGCACTGGACCGCCACAAGGAGGGTCATCGTCAACACACGAACCAGGGAGTTTCTGATGAATCGGGTGAGACGATATGTTCCAATCGCATCGAGGGCCAGACAGACGAGACCCAGCAGAACCACAAATGGCGCCGTAATTGGCTCCATGGTCTGTTTGTGTGGGGCCGTAATCGCGACAAGAACGGCTACGCCCCCAAGACCGAACACCCACGCGGCTACAATCAGGCCGATATCTTTCAGGACAGAGCGCCAACTCAGTTTATGTTTTGACTCAGCCATCTCAGCGCTCCAACGTCAGCGATCGCCGCGGCCCACACCTTGGAACGACCGCAAACCATTATTCTGCCGCGGTGCATCGCTTGGTTCGCGTTGTATCATCTCTCTTCCGGCAGAGCACGCCAAGCACAAACCGTTCGTTCGCGAGGCGATCAAGCGCCATCAACAATGGCTCATCAGTATGCGTGGGAGATTCCAGTATACCTGCCACAGCTGTGGGCAATTTCAACGTTCTAAACTTGTTCCCGATCGCCCGCGCGCAGCGCATAGAGAAAGCCAAACATGAAGAAGGTCGCCAAACCGCCGAAGATGTGCCAGAGGTAGTGACTGCCATGCGGCCAGCCCGCCGCGGCCAGGCGCGCATCACAGGCCCGGAAGGTCAGCGCAACGGCAAAACAGCCCACCACGGCGGCCAACCTGCGCCAGACATCCGGACGACGCACACAGCAAACCACCGCCGGAACCACGACACCTGCCGCAAGGATAGCATAGCTGACGGAAATCCCGGCCGGCCCCGAGTTCGCAAGAAATCGCGCAAGCTCACCCGCCACCAGCAGCGGCAGCAACGTAACGCAGAACGCCAGCGCCGCCCCGGGGAGCAGCCGCCGCCACAGCCACCACGCCGCAGCCAGCACCAGAATCACGATCGGACACCAGTCCAGCAGCGTCCAGCAGACATGACTGCGCGTGGCATGATAAATCGTGCCGCCGATCCACCCGATCGTCAGCAGCGGAATCGCAAAAGCCAGCATCCGGTGCCGATGCGCCTGCCCGCGCAGCCGCCGCGCCCAGTAGACAATCACAACCAGAAAGATCAGGTTGGTCCACGTCGCCCAGGCGTCGACCGGAAAGTGCGCCGGGGCGGTCTCCGCGTAGCGCGGGCCCAGGTCCGACATGCGCTGGGTGGTATCAAGCAGTGGGCTCACTCCCCAATTATCTTCACCAACACCAGCTTCTTACGCAATCGATTGACAAGAAATCGCTTTTCGCCATCCCCCGGTCGGCATCGCCCCACACGGGCCAAAAACATGCCGAAAACGGTCTGACGCAACGATCTCATGGGGGGCAAGCATGGCAGAAGCGGCGATAAACGTCAATCCCACCGCCAAGCGGGCCAGCGTCTTTGTGGCTGACGGGGTACTCCCCGGCAGCATCCCACTACTTCGCAATGATCAGTTTGGGGCCCGCACCCAAATGCCCCTCTTGTACGCCCCCACTGCCTCGCTGAAACATCGCCCGGACCTCAGCCGAAGATTGCGGAAAGTCCGCCACCTTCCGCAGAAAATATGCCATTGCCGTGCTGATCGTGACTTGGTCCTTCTCTACTGTCTGGATTACTTCTTTCATGATGCTGTTGTCGCAATAAGATACTAACTGGCGCGCAAACTCGAATCGCACGAACGCATCCTTCTCGCCAAGCAGGGATGAACGCAACACCGGAACGGCATCTTGTCGAAATTCGCGACCGAGTGTTTGGGCAAGCATGATTCGATAGTATTGGTTAGTAGCTTGTGCCAGTGCACCCGACAGAAGTTTCAACTTGGTGGTAATGGTTTGACCGGACACGCTGTGAATCGTGATTGCCCAAGAGGCTACGCCAGCCACCCTGTCATTGGCATTGGTGCTGAGTTTCTGCAGCGTCTCCAAAGCGCCATCATCGTTCGAATAGGCCAAACCGTATGCAGCAACAAGGCGAATATCCCTACAGTCCCTTCGCGCTGCATCGTGCAACTTCTTGGACAGTGAAATTGGCAAGGCCCCTTTGCCTTCCCGCAGGGCTGTCACAACCTCATCCAGAAGTTCGGCGCCAGTAGCATCAAACGGCTTGGCACAGACAGCCGGCGCACTGGCAAAGAACAGGATCAAAACGAGCACATTGTAAGCAAAGCGCACTTCAAGTTACTCCTTTATCCGCAGCAATGATGTCATGGGGGGAAGCATGGCAAATGCGACGATACACGTCAAGCGCACCACCTGCCGCATCGCGGATGCTTAGATATGCCCGCCCGCGGAGCGGCCGGGCAGAGGAAGGGGCTGGGACGTTGTTCTTGGTTCTTGGTGCTTCGTTCTTGGTTGCTGGCCGTGCGGAAGACTTCGCGGGGGTGCACGGGGGCGCTGTCGGCCAGGCCAAG